>DAOTVS010000131.1:0-9648 GCA_034436375.1 Anaerolineae bacterium
GTCCCAGGTACCAGAGCCCCCCCTGCCGCCAACGCGCCCAACCCCAGCAGCCACAGAGCCCCCCAACCGACCGATCCATGTTCCCATGGCAACAGCCATTGAGAGACGGTTGTGATGCCCGTCTGTACGCTCTGCGCCGAGAGCAAGTGATAGGCGGCCTTGCGATCGGTCGGGCTGCCAGTCAGCAGGATGTTCCTGGCCAGCCAAAGGCCCATCGGGCTGCCCGCTATGAGGGCATACAACATAGCCACTCGCAGCCGCGCCCGCCACAGGCCCGGGCCCAGGAGCATCAGCGCGGCCAGAGCGCTGAGGACCAGGGCAAAGCCGGTGTAACGAGTCAAAAAGGCTGCACTGAGGGCTGCTGCAGAGACAATCAGCATCCATCCACGCGGCTTGGACAGATAGGCCGCCAACAAGATCAGGCCCACCAAGCCCAGCAAAATGAAGAGCGGCTCGGACCAGGCCCAGGAGTGGATGAACAACAGATCTACCGAGCTCAGAGCGACCACCTCACCCAGGGCGGCGGTCAGGAGCGAGCGTCGCGTGAAAACGTAGATCGTGGCTGCGATCAACCAGCCGTTCATAGCGAAAAGGACCAGGTTCAACCCACGGGCGGCGACGAGCGGATCGACGCCCAGGGCAGAAATCGCTGCCAGCGCGAGAGGATAGAGTGGCGGATAGTGGGTCATGGGCACGAGGGCGCCGGTAGGCGACTGCATGAGCAAGCCTTGCCCCTGCAAGACGCTGCGCGCGGCATACACATAGACGAAGGAATCGAACGAAGAGCCCATGCCCAAAGCCGTCGCCATGTACAAACCGATGGCCCCCACCAGTGCGAGCGCAGCGAACAGGGCAGCCTCTGCCTTGATCTTGCCCAAACCAAACTGTCTCCCTCTGGCCAGAATCGTGAATGCAAAGGCCGCCGGGCCCGACTGAGTCCGGCGGCCTCTGCGAAGCAAACGTTATGCCTAGTTCGTAGGGACGGGGAACCCATCATAGCCAGAGGAGCGGTTCGTGCCGTCCCAGTAGATGTTAGTCACGCCGATAATGCGCATGCCTGAGGTCTTGGGCGTGACAAGCATAGCGCCCGAGAAGTAGGTACCCAGGGCCGTCAGGGCCGACTGCGGCAGCTCCAGCCCATCCTTGAGGTTCAGGCGAACGGAGCCGTTGGCCGGGATATTGACCGTCCAGGGCCCGCCAGCGATCTCGGTGCCATCAGCCGCGCGGAAGAAGCGCACTTCAACCTGGCCGGCGGTATTGGTAATATTCTGGATCAGAGACGTTGACCACTGAGCATCGGTGCCGCCGGTCCGTTTGCGGTAGACGGCCGGGAAGGAGAGCCCGGTGTCGGTCGCGTCGCTGTCACGGATGGCGTTGAAGGACAGGCTATCGCGCAGGCCTGGCTGCGAATACGGGAACATGATGCTCAGGCCCGCCAGGTGCTTGCCGTTGGTGCTGACGACCTTCATCGTGCCCTGCCAATAAGTGCCCAAGGCTGCGGTCATGGCATTGAACATATCCAGATCCTGGGTGCCCTGCAGGAGGGTGTTGTAGGCCTTGGTTGACTTGGGGGCAACCACATCGTCGAACTCATAGGTCACGGTGTTATCGAGCTTGATGAACTGGACGTGGATATTGGCCGGCTGATCATCCAGGTTCTGGATCTGCGTGGCGTTATAGTTCCACAGGTCGCCGCCAAAGTTCTTGCGGAAGACACCAGGTATCCACAGGGTCGTGTCGCCAGTCGTAAAGCCGCTGCCGGCTTCGGAGGCGTCCGTCCAGTGCTGGCTGGCGATGGCGGCAATCTTCGTGTCGGAGCTGATATAGGCCGAGCCCATGCCCTTGGTCGCGCTGAAATTGGGCGCCAGCGTGTCCATGGAATAGGTCTTCTCACTCTTGGCAGGGATGGTATCGGTCTTGGTGCCGGCCGCGTTGCCGTCGCGATCGTAGAACGAGATCGTGATGTGAGCCTCGCTGCCTTCTGTATTCTGGACGGTCATGCGGCTGATCTGCAGATCCGGGCGCAGCGCCAAAAGCGGCAGGTAGACGCCATAGCCCGGAGCATCCACACCGGTATAGGTCGCCGCCGTGGCGAGGCCAGGCTTATCCCAGAACATGTTGACGATGGCGGCCAAAGGCTCGGTAGCCGACACCTCAACGGCGCCTGCCCAGCCATCATTGACCCCGAAATTGCTATACAGGACGTAGCGGGAGGCCTTTGGGGGGATCTCGCTGCCAGTGTCGGTCGTCCAAGCTTGGCCACCTGTATCGCCGGTAGTGAATTCCAGGTTCACAGATGCCGGCTGGGTGCCCAGATTCTGCATGAAGATATTGGTCTTCCCAGTACCCGGGTCGGGATAGCCAGCATAGACAACCAAATTGCTGGCCACGAACAGGCAAATCACCAAAAGTGGAATGATATAACGCCGCATGCATCGCCTCCTCTGCACGAAAGAGCAACTCTACTCACAACCTGCAGCCAGTATATCATTCCGTATTTCTGAGGTCAATAACTCCTTTGGAGTATTGCCGGACAAAACAGCCTTCACAGGCAGATTGCAGCCCTATTGGGTTGCCTGGGATGCTGCAGCGGCGGTCGGCATGATCCGCGGCGGCATGAGATAGAGATCGCTCCGGCTGTAGGCCTGGCCATCCCAGGCGTAGACAATCGTGTCCAGGAAATGGGGATCTGAGCCCTTGACCGACACCGATATCTCACGGACCGCATCGCCATCGAGGTCGTCAACCAAGGGGGGGTAAAACCATGAGCGGAAGCTATCACCGCCATCGAGGGGCCCACCCTTGGGCTTTAAGAGTTGCCCTTGGCCGGCATGCCAACGAATCACCCAGAGCTGAAATAGATCGGCCTCGGGCCCACGGCCCAGAACCAACACCTCCAAGGCGCGATCTGCAATCAGGTCCTGGGTGCTCAGGTCGGTCACACTGACTCTAGCCGGCAGGTTCATGCGCCAGGGATTGGCCAGGCCGGCGACAGAGGCAATGGCAAGCTCAGGGTGGTCGCCTGCCTGGGAGAGGGTGATCTGCTCGACTGTCCCATCATTGTCCAGGTCCGCTTTGGTCTCTCTGAGCACCTGCGCAGGAGTCGCAACAGGTAACGCTGTGGCAGATGAGGTAGTGGTTATGCCTGCGGCGCCGGCCTGGCCCCGGCTGCAACCGATAGCAAGAAAGGCCAGGCCGACCAGCAGCAGCCTGTGTCGTATTGTCCACCCTTGCATCCGTTAATGCTACCCTCACTTTTCTCCCGAACTGTCCACCAAGCGGAGCCCACCACCTCCAAAGCGCAAACGTAAGCGGTATGTCGCGGCGCGCAGGGTCAGCCATGGATCGCAGAGGATATTAGAGTACGCCTGGTTAGCCAGCGGGCAGGCGCATCCACCCCGGCGGATAAAGCGCCGGACTTCAGCCGCCTGAGCAGAATGCCAGACTCGCCGAAAGTCCAGCCCACTTGCCCTCAGATCGCCCAAGGGCTTGTCATAGCCCAGCACGCAACAGGGCCACACTTGGCCGTAAGGGTTGATATGTGCGTTCGACCATCCCGCATAGCAGGGCAACACCTGGCGCCCTTCGGCCAGGATGCGGCTCGCCACATCATAGTAGACCAGACGCAGCGACTCGGTCATCTGGGCGAGCGAACGCTTGTGGGGGGCCGCTTCCCAAGTGCGGGCAGCGAAATCAGCCATCAAGCGGCGGTATTGCTCGGCCGAGGGGGTGATGGGGTCGCCCCAATTGAAAAACTCGGCTCGTTGCTCGGCAATTTCGTTGCGGTAGCTCTCCACACCCAGAGTGTGCACAAAAGCAGCGATCTCGTCCAGGTGGGCCATGTTGGCAGTAGAGACAACAGTCCCTACCTCGACGTGCAGGTACGGGTATTGTCGCTGGAGTTCCTGCAGACGCTTGATCGTCTCCAACGTACGCTGCCAGTTTCCCGGTACGCCGCGAATGCGATCCTGCTCCTCCCCGATGCCATCCAGTGAGGGTTTGATGGTCAAAGGAATGGGATTCGGTTGGGCAGCAAGGTCCTGCAAAATGCGCCGAGTAGTATCTTGGATGCGTGTGGGCGCCAGGCCATTGGTGGGGATGTGCATGATCCCTGGCTTGAGGTACTTTACGGCCAACGCGATGATCTGCGCCAAGTCATCACGCAGGTATGGCTCGCCGCCGCTCACGTTGAAAAAGTACACGTGCCCCAAGCTGCGGAAGATGGCTTCGATCTCCGATAGTGAAAGCTCTTCCGTCTCTCGCTCCGGATGCTCGCGATATAGCTGCCATATACGGCAGGTCAGGCAGCGCGACTGACACCGATTGGTGACCGAAAAAGTCAGAGTCATGGGCATGGGCGGCCGGATCAACCCCGCTCGGGCACAGCGGTAGCCCACCACACGGGGCAAGATTTCCCACAGGTAACTGGCAGCGTTCATACTTCCCTCCTGCTGAGTGAGCGCACCAGGCCCATGGCCCGCAGTACATCACTCTTCTGCAACTCGCGCAGGGGCCAGAGCAGGAGCACATCCAGTGTCCAGAGCGCCAGATAGGCCGGCACCAGGATCAAGCCCCGAGGCCGCCAGCAGAACGCCACTGCGCCACTGAGGAGCGCAGCGATAGTAATGACCAGTGTCGAACGCGCGCCAAAGACAGCGCCGAAATCACGCTGCACGAGCACCAGGCTGCCAGCCATGCCAGCCAGCGTCGCGCTGGTTGTGGCACAGGCAGCGCCCAGCAGGCCAAAACGCGGCACCAACACCAGGTTCAGCAGGGCGGAAATCGGCAACATGCTCAAAGCCAGGGTCATGGCATAGAGGGGCTTGCCTTCCGCGGTCAATAGAGCTGCCAGCACCGAGAAGAAAGCGTAAAAGGTCTGCCCCCAAATCAGGACCGCCAGAGGGCCAGCCGCTGGAGAATAAGCGCGAGAAAAGAGAAACGTGATCAGCGAAGGGGCTGTCGCCGAAATCAACGCCGCTGCTGGCAGCAAAAGCATCAACCCATAGCGCAGGCCGGTGATGATCGCCTGCCGCGCCCGATCACGCTTTTGTTCCGCCAGCAGAGACGCAGTAACGGGCAGGAGTGTATCAACGAGCGGCAACAGCGCGTAATAGGGAATCTGGGCGACGGTGGCTGCAGCTGTATACTGGCCAACCTGGGCGCTCTGCCCCAGCAGGGCCTTGACAAAGAACAGGTCCAGTGACGTCAACAAGGTCGTTCCGGCTGCAAAGATCACCATCGGGATGGAAAAGATCAGTATGCGGCGGGCCACAAAGGTGCCCTGTGAACGGCGTACCGGTAAGAGTGATTGCCCGAGGCCTACCGCGACGATAGGGGCGGAGAGCATGCCGAGCAGAGCCCCATTGAGGCCCCATAGCCAGGCTCCCAACACTGACAGGGCCACACGTCCCAGACTGTAGACGATCATCATGGTCGCCTGCCGACTAAAGGCACGCATGCCGTTGAGCGAGGCCTGGTAGATGGAAAAGACCGACATGATGGGCACAATAGGCGCCACAAGGCGCAGGTAGGGCGCCAGCGTAGTGTCTCGCAGCAGTTGCGCCAGCACCCCTGCTCCTGCCATCAAGGCAAGCATAACCAGGACCGAAATGAGCCCCTGCACGCGCAGCGCCACATTGCGGATGGCACTGGCCAGGGTCTCGTTCTCTGCAGTGAACTTGCTGATAGCCTGGCGCGTGCCGTCAGTGATAAAGACACGGGCAATGGTCACGAGAGAGAGCACCACGCCGACCACGCCATAGGCTGCTGGCCCCAAGATACGCGCCAGGCCAATGTGCAGAGCATAGCTGCTGAAAAGGAAAGCAAAGCGGGCAATCAGGTTAAAGGCAGTGCCTACACCCAGTCCTTCCCGAGTCGGCCAAGCGGATCGTGAGCTGCCCATCAATCGATGTACCCCAAATCGCGCAGACGGCGCAACACCTGCTCCTCTTCCTCTGCCGTGAAGGTGTGCTCGCCGGCGGCGGGTGCATCCTCGGGACGCGCGTAGCGCACCGGCTGCGCGGCCAGCAGCGCCGGGTCGAGGGCCGCTGTGAGCACGCGCCCATCCATTGCCTCCGGCACAGGCAGGCCCAACAGGTAGAGCAGGGTGGGGGCGACATCGGCCATCTGCGCGCCGCGGATCGTCGCGCCGCGTTGCACGCCCGGCCCGGCCAGCAGCAGAATGCCCTCTGGGCGGTGCTCGCCGCTGACATTGCGGCGCTCGACCACATCGGCGCCGCGGTCGATGACGGCCTCTTGTCCATCAGGCAACAGGAAGCGGTAGCCGGAGACGATCACCTCATAGTTCCAGTCAATCATCAGATCGGGCGCCCGGTGCAGCTCGGGGCCGTGATAGACTTCCTCGCGGCGATAGACGGCATTGACCACCGGCTTGCCCGTGCGCACGTCGCGGCAGGCCGCCAGACGCTCGATCAACTCGTCACGCAGATCCTCATATTCAGCCCCCGGCGCCACAATCCCCTGTGGCTCGCGGCCTTGCAGGTTGATCCAGATGCTGGGCTGAATATAGTCCACATAGGCGCGCGTCCGAGACCAGTCGCAGGCAGGCTGGCCAATCTGCTGCACAATGCCAGCGCGCCCCCCGGGCAGGGCCCGGATGATGCGGCGCCGCACCCGCTTGGAGACCAGCCCATCGGCCACATGAGCCGCTTCACGCAGCAACTGCCGGCCGAGGCTCGCCGCCGGCTTGAGGTAGCCGAGGCGCTCCAGCCAGGGCTGCAGGAACAGGTTACCCCGCTGATTGGCCCCCATGCCGTGATCCGAGAGGATGACGGTGGTCATTTCTGGCCCACCCACCGCCTGCAAGCGGCCAATGGCTGTATCGAGCTGCTCGTAAAAGCGCGCAATGGTATCGCCATAGCGGGCGTGCTCGGCCGGGTCAAAGCCGGGGTAGCTGGGATCCATGGCGCGCCAAAAAGTGTGCTGCACCCGATCCAGAGCGGTGAACACGACGACGAACACATCCCAAGTCTCGCGGCCCAACAGATAGCAGGCGGCGGCAGTGCGTCGGTCTACTACCTGGGCGGTGCTGCGGATAGCCTGATCCCAGCGGCCGGTGCGCGCATAGCCCATGATGTTCGAGTCGATCTCGTAGGGTCCTACCCGCGCGGTCAGCTCACGGTAGAGCTCGGGCGGGTAGGTGAAATGAGGGCTCGCCTCGTCGGGCGCATCCATGCCGGCGATCCACACGCCATTGACGGGTTGGGCAGGGTAGGTCATGGGCACATTGATGGCAGCCACCCGCAGGCCGGCCGCGCTGGCGTAATCCCAAAAACGGGGCACATGGATATCGGCCCCGTTCATAAAGCGAAAGGCATAGCTATCAGGCCGCCGCTCGTAGAACCAGTAGAGGCCGTGTTTGCCCGGGTTCATCCCCGTCATGAACGTTGTCCAGGAGGGGATACTATTCAGGTTCGGCACCGAGGCCAACCCACCGCTAACGCCCTCCGCCAAAAGGCGGGCCAGATTGGGCAGGCGCCCATCCTGCGCCCATGGGCGGATCAGGTCGAACGTAGCTGCATCCAGGCCAATAACCAGCAGCCGGCGCCGGCCCCCCGGCCGGCCCACGCTTGCGCTATCCATACTACACTAGACCTTCTTGGCAATACCAGCCTATGGTTTCGGCAACCCCCTGCGCGATGTCCACGCTGGGGTTGAAACCCAACTCACGCCGCGCCTTGTCGATAGAAAAGACACGGTCATAGGCTGTCGAGATCAGGTTGGCGCGGGTGACCAGCGGCGGGCGGCCCAGCCGGCGTGCTACTTCCTCCAACAAACCGGCGCCGACCAGCGCCAGGCGCAGCGGCACATAGGGATAAGGCCGCCACAGACCCAACGCCTGCAGAATCAGGCGGCGCAGCTCGTGCATCTCGTATGATTCGGGCCCCGTGAGCAGATAGACCTCTCCCGGGCGCCCACGCTCGGCCGCGGCGAGCGCACCGGCGACCACGTCACGCACATGAATAGCCGGCGTCAGCTCGCGCCCGCGGGTCAGCCGCGGGAACACACCCGCGCGCACCAGGCGGCAGATCTTGAGAAACTCGCCCCCACCCCCCGGGCCATAGATCATGCAGGGCCGCACCACGACCACCGGCAGACCGTCGCGCTCATAGGCCGCCAGGGCGGCGCGCTCGCCCTCATATTTGCTGCGCTGATAGGGGCTCGCGGGCACACAGGGCGTTTCCTCATCGACCACCGGCACGCGGGGCAGCCCCATGGCCGCGGTGCTGGAAAAGTGCACTACCCGGTGCAAGGGCACGTTGCGTAGTGCAGCCAGCAGATTGCGCGTGCCCTCCACATTCACGGCGACAAAGCGCTGGTAGGCCTCTTCCGAGATGGCAGAGACATGGCCGGCAGCCGCCAGGTGATAGACTTCACTTACGCCCTCGCCAATGCCTGCCAGCGACGATGGGTCAGTGATATCGCCTCGCACCGCTTCTGCGCCCAGATCAGCCACAACGCGGGCCGCTGTGCCACTGCGCACCAAACAGCGCACACGCCGTCCGCGCTGCACGAGCTGCGCCACCAGATAGCGACCGACAAAGCCGGCGCCGCCGGTCACCAGGACCCCGCTGATCATGATATCCCTATCTCCGCTGCCGCGCTTTCGATGCAGGCCACCAGCTCATCCCAGGAAAAGCGCTTCTGGCTGGCCAGGATGCGCTCCTCGAAAGCAGCTTGCTCCGCAGCCGGCAGGTCCAGGAAATGCAGGATCGCCTCGGCCAATGCGACGGGGTCGCCGGGCGGCGTGAGGAAGCCGGTACGCCCCTCATCAATGGTATCGGCCAGAGCCCCGGTACGGGTAGCTACCACCGGCCGTCCACAGCCGAGGGCCAGCTGCGCCACCCCACTGCCGGTCACACTGCGATAGGGCAGCACCACCAGGTCGGCAGCGGCAAAATAGAGAGGCACCTCCTCATTGGAGATGTAGCGATCCACAAAACGCACAGCCGCCTCCACCCCCAATGCGCGGGCCTGACGCTCGTATTCGGCCAGCGGCTGCCAGAATTCGCCCACCACCAGCAGCGTTACCGGGAACCGCGCCAACACCCTGGGCAAAGCGGCCAGGAGGTCGCTCAGCCCTTTATAAGGCCGCACAAAGCCAAAGAAGAGGAGCACAGGGCCGTTGAGCCCCAGATAGCAACAGGCCTCATGGCGAGAGATGGTACCGCGACTGAGGATGCCATAGGTAGGATGAGGCGTACAGCGAACCGCAGCACCGGGCACCAAGGCCCGCAACGCTGCAGCCTCGGGTTCGGAATGGGCGATAAATGCCCGGCCCTGGCGAAGGACAAGTTGCCCCGCCAGGCGATGCAAAACACCACGCTCATGGCCCATCACATTGTGGCAGAGAAATAGCGTCCGCCTGTAGCCCTGGCGGTGCAATCGCGCCAGCACGACACTGTCGGGCAAGGCCCAGTAGGCCGTCCACCAGGGGATAATCGTCAGGTCCGGCGCCCAATCGGCCAGGCGGTCGCCGGTGGCCAACCAGGTGCGTGGATCGAGAGAATCCAGCATTGGCTCAGCCTCAGCAACGCGCAGTGGGGTGACACTCACATCGCGGTCACTGCGCCCAGGATACAGCCATGCCGGGTACTGGCGGCGAAAAGTCAGGAAGCGAACCTCATG
>DAOTVS010000132.1:0-19709 GCA_034436375.1 Anaerolineae bacterium
CCCCGCGGGGCAAGGCACGCACCCCAACATACCCAAAAAGAAAGCGGGGAGGAACGATGCAAGATCAGCTCAAGGCTATGGAAACGCAAGCCCTGGCGCGTTTGGAGCAGGTGGAAAGCCTGCCGGCGCTGGAGGACTGGCGCGTGGCGTATCTGGGCCGCAAGGGTGAGTTGTCGCAGATCCTGCGCGGGTTGGGTAGCCTGCCGGCGGAACAGCGCCCGCTGATGGGCCAGGAGGCCAACCGTGTCAAGGCGACGCTGGAGGCGGCCTTTGAGGCGCGCCGCACTGCGCTGGAGGAGGCGGCCAAGGCGGAGGCTTTTCGCGCAGAGCAGGTGGATGTGACCCTGCCCGGCCGGCCGCCCGCTCTGGGGCGCCTGCACGTGATCACGCAGACGTTGCGCGAGATCTATGCCATTTTCGGCCAGATGGGCTTTGAAATCTACGAGTCGCCGGAGATCGAGACCGACGAGACGAATTTCCAGCTCCTGAACATCCCGCCGCACCATCCGTCGCGCGATATGTGGAGCACGTTCTACACCGAGCAGGAGGGGGTGCTGCTGCGCACACACACCTCGCCCGGCCAGATGCGGATCATGCGCGAGCGGTGCCCGGCGCCCATCCGCGCCATCGTGCCCGGGCGGGTGTACCGTTACGAGCAGGTGACGGCTCGTTCCGAGGCGATGTTCCATCAGGTGGAAGGGCTGGCTGTGGGCAAGAATATCCGCATGAGCGACCTGAAGGGCGTGCTGACGGCCTTTTGCCAACAGATGTTCGGCAAGGAGCGCAAGGTGCGCTTCCGCAGCCACTACTTCCCGTTCACCGAGCCAAGCATGGAGGTGGATGTGGAGTGTGTGATCTGCGGCGGGCCGGGCTGCCGCATGTGCAAATACTCCGGCTGGCTGGAGATTCTGGGCTCAGGCATGGTACACCCCACGGTGCTGCAGAACGGCGGCTATGATCCGCAGGTCTACAGCGGCTTTGCCTTTGGCATGGGCCCTGACCGCATCGCCATCCTGCGCTATGGGATCGATGATATCCGTTATTTCTACGCGAACGATCCGCGCTTCCTGGCGCAATTTGGATAATAAGTAAAAAGTAAAAACTAAAAAGTAAAAAGTAAAAAGTAAAAAGTAAAAAGTAAGGACGCCATTTCGGGGCATATGTAGCTCTTCGTAGCGTTCGCGCCGGCCAGGCTTGCGTGAAGCATCAAGCATGCCGGAATGGTGGCCTTACTCATTACGGTTTACTCATTACGGTTTGCTTATTACCGTTCACGGTAAGGAGTGATATACGCTATGCGTGTACCTATAAGTTGGCTCAAGGAATACGTCGACATCGTACTCCCCATCGACGAGCTGGCCGAGCGGATGACATTGGCGGGCCTCGAGGGGGAGCATATCGAGCGGATCGGCGAGACATGGGACCGCGACAAGGTGTTCGTGGGCCAGGTGCTGCAGGTCGCGCCGCACCCCAATGCCGACCGGCTGGTGCTGGCTACGGTAGAGTATGGTGGGCCTGAGCCGATGACGGTGGTCACTGGGGCGCCGAACCTGCACGTGGGTGACCGGGGGCAGAAAGTCGCCTTTGCCGTGGCCGGGGCGCGGCTGATCGATGGCCATGCCGAAGGTCGGCAGATGATGACCCTCAAGCCGGGCAAGATCCGGGGTGTACCCTCGGCCGGTATGGTGCTCTCAGAGAAGGAGTTGGGCATCTCCGAGGCCCATGAGGGGATCATCATCCTGCCGGAGGATGCGCCAGTGGGCGTGCCGTTGGTGGATTACCTGGGCGACACCATCCTGGAGATCGAGTTGACGCCCAACCTGGCGCACGCCATGTCGATCACGGGCATTGCGCGCGAGGTGGCGGCGCTGACAGGGGCCCCCCTGCGCCTGCCCGCACCCGTGCTGGAAGCGGGCGGCCCGCCGGCGGAGGGCCAGGCGACGGTGGAAATCGCCGACCCTGACCTCTGCCCGCGCTATATTGCAGCCATCATCCGCAATGTCAAAATCGGCCCCTCGCCGACCTGGATGCAGCGCCGGCTGACCCTGGCCGGCATGCGCCCCATCAACAATGTGGTGGATATCACCAACTATGTGATGCTGGAGATCGGCCAGCCGCTGCACGCCTTTGATATGGACCTGCTGCGGCCCAAGCAGCCGGGCAAGCCCCCCGCTATCATCGTGCGCCGGGCGCACCCGGGCGAAAAGATGACCACCCTCGATGGGGTGGAGCGTACATTGGACGATCAGATGCTCCTCATCACCGATGGCGGCGGCCCGGTGGCCATTGCCGGGGTGATGGGCGGTCTGGAGAGCGAGGTCACCGAGGCAACCCGCAACATCCTGTTGGAGGCGGCCAATTTCAACTATTTGAGCGTGCGACGCACCTCACAGCTGCTCAAGTTGGCCAGCGAGGCGGCACAGCGCTTCGGGCGCGGGCTCGACCCCGAGCTGCCGCCCCTGGGCGCCGTGCGCGCGGCCGACCTGATGCGCGAGTATGCCGGGGGCACCATCGCCGCTGGCCTGCTCGACGCGTACCCGGCGCCGCCGGAGCTGCCGGTGATCGATTTCAACCCACATGATGTGGAGCGCCTGTTGGGTGTTACCCTCTCGACGGCCCAGATTCAGGATATCCTGGAGCGCTTGAGCTTTGGCGTGGCGGCGACCGATCGCGGCACGCTGCAGGTAACCGTGCCTACGCACCGCAACGACGTGCGCCTGCCCGCGGACCTGGTGGAAGAGGTGGGCCGCATCTACGGCTATAACAATATGCCGGCCACGCTCATGCCCGATGAATTGCCGCCGCAGGAGCGCAACCTGTCGCACGTGTTGGAGTCCAGGACGCGCGACATTCTGGTCGGCTGCGGCCTGCAGGAGATCATCAGCTACTCGCTGACCAGCATCGGCAGTGTGGCCCGGCTCACACCGGGGGAATGCCCGCCCGAGCCAGCGCCTTGCGTGCGCATCGCCAACCCGCTCTCACAGGAGCGCAATCTCATGCGCCCCACGCTCCTGGATTCGATGCTCGATACCATCGCCAGCACCCTGCGGGTGGCCGACCGGGCCCTCCTGTTCGAAGTGGCGCGGGTGTATCTGCCGCAAGGCGATACCCTGCCGGCTGAGCCGCGCCGGGTCGCCATCGGCCTGGCCGGGCCACGCGGGATGCGTGCCTGGGGGGTCGACTCGGCGGAAGCGCTGGACCTGTTCGACATGAAGGGCATCATCGAGGCGCTGCTCGATCACCTGGGGGTGAAGGGCGCCAGCTATGAACCGGTGCAGCGGCCCTCCTATCAGCCCGGGCGGGCGGCGCAGGTGCGCCTGGGCGAGCAGGTGCTGGGCGTGTTCGGCGAGGTACATCCTGCTGTGCGCGAGACCTTTGACCTGCCGCCAACTCGCGTGGTCGTAGCCGAGCTGGACCTGGAAGCCATTATCGCTTTGGCCTCGACCGTGCAGCAGATGGAGCCCATCTCGCGTTTCCCGGCTGTCACACAGGATCTGGCCGTGGTGGTCGATGAGGCCACGCCGGCTGTACGCGTGCTCGAGCTGATCCGCCAGGCCGGCGGGGAGCTGCTGCGCAATGCTACCCTGTTCGACGTCTACCGCGGGCCGCAGATCGCGCCGGGCAAAGTCTCGCTGGCCTATGCACTGACCTACCAGGCGCCAGACCGCACCCTGACCGACGAGGAGGTGGCGCGGCTGCAGGGGCGCATTGTGCGCACCCTGGAGCACCAGCTCCAGGCGACGCTGCGCGCCTGAGGCCTGATCGTGGCCGTCGTTGGCCTGGAACCCCGCATCTGAGTGGGACCCCAGACCAGCGACGGCCATCGCTGCTCCCTCTCGTGCTGCATTTGGCCCCTCACTACCCCACCTCTGCCCGTGCTCATTCGGCCAATACTGAATTTGTTCCCATTGCGCTTTTGCTCTATAATCCCACCATGAGTCTTGCCATCGAACGCTGGGGCTCACAAGCACCTGGAGAGATGACGATCATGCACAAACGGGGCGGCACCATCATCCACCTGGCGCTCATCGGGCTGGTTGCAGCGAGCTTGATCCTGGCAGGTTGTGGCCGCAAAGCTACTCCCCGGGCCACGCCCACGCCCCAGGAAAAAGCCACTGTTGCCCAGGCTGAGAGCGCAACGGCAAGCGGGAATGGGAGCACATCCGAGACGGAGAAATTGCTCGATAATCTGATCCAACTGGCACCGGTGCACTTTACGTCATCCTTCACCTATACCAGGGGCGGTAACATCACCAGCAAGGCCGATCTGGAGGGCGATCTAGACGCCAGGGGCAGTGAGCATCTCTATATTGATGATCAGAACGGCCAGAAGATGGAGCTCTACCTGGTCGGCGGTACGCTATACCTCAAGTCTGAAAGCGACGAAGGCTTTGTCGCGCTCAGCAACATGCCCCAGGATAGCGCCTTCTCCTTCCTGTCTATCTATGGCGGCGCCTACCTGCTGGGCTTTAACCAGATCAAGGATGCCAGAGAGGTCGGCAGCGAAACGGTGAATGGCTATGATGCCGTCAAGTATGCCATCCAGCAGGATAACAGCTCTCTCAGTTTGAGCGGTCTGATCACCACCACGAAAGATATCAAGTGGGACTATCAGGGCTTTATATGGGTAGAGCCCAAGACCAGGGCCATGGTCCGCGCCGTAGTGCAATGGACGACCGATGCAGAGGGTGTGAAGGAGAGCTACGAATCCGAGTTCAACGCCACCAAAGGCACCGAGAGCATGATCGATGCGCCCACGAACGTTATCGACCTCTCCGATACCCCGGCTGGCGAAACGCCCACAGCTAACATGAGCAGCGGCGGGGCCACGCCCACGCCGGTGATCAAGAACATTCCGACTCAGGCGTCCATTGGGCAAACACCGGCCGAGACCCTGGCGCCTGAGCCGACCCAAGCGCCCCCACCAACGGGGGCCCACCCCTTTGAGCCGACGCCAACACCCCCACCGGCAGGGGCCTACCCCTTTGGGCCGACCCCAGCGCCCCCACCGACAGGGGCCTACCCTTATTAATCAGCTCCCGCCAGTGCTCGCTGCAGGGAAGCACAGCCCATCGGAATCGCTCTGCAGACGCCTGAAGCATCTGCAGAGCGATTCCGATGGCATATTTCTGTGCTACCTGGCTTTGGAGAGCAAACTCTGCATCACGCTGACCTTCTCGGGCAGGCTCTGCAGCAGGCTTTCGGCTTGCGCCACCACATTGTCCACGGTAAAGCCGTATTTCTCCGCCAGCACCTTGTAGGGGGCGGAAGCGCCAAAGCGGTTGCGGATGCCCAGCACTGCCCCAAAGGGGCCCACATAGCGGTCCCAGCCCATGGGCGAACCTGCCTCGATAGAAAGGCGTACCAGGACGTCGGAGGGGAGGACTTTCTCCTGGTACTCTTCCGGCTGGGCCTCAAAGAGTTCCCAGCTCGGCATGCTGACCACTCGGGCCTGAATGCCGCGTGTGGCGAGCGTATTCCTGGCCTCCAGCGCCAGAGAGACCTCGGAGCCTGTGCCGATGAGGATGAGATCGGGCTTGCCCTTTGTGTCGGCCAGGATATAGGCGCCCTGATAGAGCCCTTCCGCGGGGGCAACCTGGGTGCGGTCAAAGACGGGCAGATTTTGCCGGCTCAGGATCAGGGCCGTGGGGCCGCGACGCTCCATGGCCACCTCCCAGGCCACACGCGTCTCATTGGCATCGGCTGGGCGGATGGTCACCAGGTGTGGAATGGCCCGCAGTGCAGCCAGATGCTCGATGGGCTCGTGCGTGGGCCCGTCCTCACCGACGAAGATGCTGTCGTGGGTAAAGATCCATACCGAGGGAATCTCCATCAGCGCCGAGAGACGGACCGACGGGCGCATGTAATCCGAAAAGACGAAAAAGGTGGCGCCAAAGGGATGCACACCGCCATGGACGGCCATACCGTTGACGGCAGCGCCCATGCCGTGCTCGCGCACACCAAAGTGCAAGTTACGCCCACCCGGGCTGTCTTTCTCCTGGTCGCCCTGGCCCTTCAGATAAGTCTTGGTGGAGGGCGCCAGGTCGGCCGAACCGCCGATAAAAGTGGGGATGGCCGCGGCAATCGCGTTCATCACCTCGCCCGAGGCGCTGCGTGTGGCCATGGCCTTGGCAGGGCTGAACTGGGGAAGCTTATCCTTCCAGCCTGCCGGTAGCTTGCCCGCCATGACCGCCTCGAACTGTTGCGCAAGGTCCGGATACTCCTGCCGGTAGCGCTCAAAGAGAGCGTGCCAGTCGGCCTCCAGGTGGCGCCAATATTCCAGTTGCTCGGAGAAATAGCCGCGCACCTCATCGGGCACGTAAAAGGTGGGCTCCTGTGGCCAGCCCAGGTTTTGCTTGGTCGCCCTGACCTCTTCCACGCCCAGGGGCTCGCCGTGCGCCGCGGCGGTGCCGGCCTTGCCGGGGCTGCCGCAGGCAATGGTCGTGCGGATATCGATCAACGAGGGACGGTCTTTCACCGTCTGTGCTACACGGATGGCCTCTTCGATGGCGGGCAGGTCCAGGCCGTCGACCTTTTGCACATGCCAGCCATAAGCCTCAAAGCGCGCTGCCACATTCTCGGTAAAAGCCAGATCGGTGCAGCCCTCGATGGAGATGCGGTTATCATCGTAGAGATAGATCAGCTTGCCCAGGCCCAGGTGACCGGCCAGAGAGGCGGCCTCGGAGCTGATACCCTCCATCATATCGCCGTCTCCAACAATGGCGTAGGTGTAATGATTGACAACCTCATAACCCGGGCGATTAAACATGGAGGCCAGGAATCGCTCGGCGATGGCCATGCCCACGCCATTGCCAAAGCCCTGGCCAAGGGGGCCGGTTGTTGTTTCTACCCCCTGGGTCAAGCCGTACTCCGGGTGGCCGGGCGTGAGGCTGCCCCACTGCCGGAAGCGCTTGAGCTCATCCAGTGACAGCTCATAGCCGCTGAGGTGCAGCAGAGCATAGAGAAGCATAGAGCCGTGGCCGGCGGAAAGGATAAAGCGGTCGCGGTCGACCCATTGGGGGTTGGCCGGGTTGATGCGCATGAAACGGGTCCAGAGCACATAGGCGGGGGCAGCCATCCCCATCGGCATGCCAGGGTGCCCTGATTCGGCGGCCTGGACGGCATCGACAGCCAACATGCGGATCGTGTTAATGGCGAGTTGGTCGAGATCGGTATAGCGAGCGGTCGGCATCACAACCCTCCAGAGTGGACTAGTATGCAAGGGGGCCGCTGTCACCCCCTCCACATGGGCGACATTATACCATGCACCTGCAACGTTGGGTAGCCGGGTGCGAACAAGGATCACGCCGGGCTGCTGCAGACCAGGCCAGAAAAAAGGAGGCTGCCGGTTCGTGGCGAAGCAGATCGCCCGGCGTTTACCCTGGCCAAGTATAGAAACCCGGCGTGGCCCTTGTTGGGGTCAATCAGTTCAAGAGCCGGGTGTTGCTGTCGGCCCGGTGGGCTCAGCGGGCGGCGTCGGCGTCGGGGGCGGCGTGTAGAACCTCTCAATCTGGGCCTTGGCGCGCTCAGCGTTCAGCCAGTCGGCGAACTGCTGCTGGTGATACTGGCTGGCCATTGGCTCCTGGAGCGGGCGCTCGCCGCGCTCATCGACACGGATGATATGGTAGCCATAGTCGGTCTTGACGATATCGCTCGTCTGACCGGCCTGGAGTGCAAAGGCAGCATTGTCGAACTCGGGCACCATCTGCCCGCGCGGGAACCAGCCCAGGTCGCCGCCATTGTCCTTGTTGCTGGTGTCGATCGAATAGGTCTTGGCCAGCTCGGCGAAATCTGCGCCGGCATCGAGCTTGGCCTTGACTTCCTTGGCCGTGGCTTCGTCGCTCAGCAGGATGTGACGGGCATGGATCTGCTCGACCGTGTCAGGGCCACCATGGGCCGCCAGCATGAGATCATAGAGGGTCTGCTCACGCATCAGGGCATCGAAGGCATCTGGCGTCAGATTGTAGGCCTGGAGAAAGGCATCGAAATCCTTGAATTGACCACCGGCCAGCACCTGCTGCTTGGTATCCTCCGTGGTCTTTTGCACCTCGGCGTCGGTGACCTTGATCCCTTCCTTATCGGCCAGCTGGCGCAACAGCTCGGTGCTGATCATCTCATCGAGCACCGGGTCCAACACCTGCGGCAGGCGATCGATATTGGCCTTGTCGTTCCAGTCGACCTGGTACTGGGCGGTGACCATTTCCAGTTGACGGGTGACCTCAGCCTTCCAGGCGGCCGTCTTGATGTCGACACCGTTCACGCGCGCTATGACATCGGTCTGTGGCCACTGGATGGCGGCCAGGGCGATGTCAACGCCGCCAGCCGGCGCCGTTGCCGTAGCGGCGCGGGCCTGGGCTGTAGGAGTGGCCTGCACAGTTGGGGCAGGATTGGCGGTGGCCTTTTGACAGGCGCTCAGCGTACCCACCGCGAGAAGGGTGGCAAGGAGGAGCGCAATGCCTTTGCGTGGAGACATCTTGTTTTCCTCTCCGATCTAGTTTGCTTTGTTATATCCACGACGGCTTGCAGCGCGCCTGCCGGGTCTGAACGCCAAGGAAAAGGCCGCGAGGATAAGGTACACAGCGCCTGCATTATGCCACAGTTCATGGAAAGAGGCGAACGGGGAACGCGGGACGTAAAACGTGAAACGTAATGCGTAAGGTCGCACTGCGCGGCATCTGTGGCTCTGCGCAGGGCCTGCCCAGAAAGCTCTTCTATGGAACAGCAGACCCTGCGCAATGACGGTTTTACGTTTGTCGCATTACGTCAGTACACCGGCTGTGGAATGGGCAGGCTATCGATCACCTGGCGCACGATGCTTGCACTGTTGCGGAAGGCCTGTTGCTCCTCGACGCTCATCGGCACACAGAGGATGCGCCCGATCCCCTGGCGGTTGATGATCATGGGCAGGCTCAGGCAGACGTCGCTTACGCCGTGGCAATCCCGAAGCAACCCCGATACGGAGAGCACAGTGTTCTGGTCGCGCAGAATACTCTCGACAATGCGTTCCAGGCCAGAGGCAATAGCAAAGTAAGTGGCGCCTTTGAGCTCGATGATGCGATAGGCCGCGTCGCGCACTTGGGTGAAGATCTGAGCGAACTCTTCCTGAGTGCAGGTGCGCCCGGTCGTATTACAGAAATCCTGAATGCTCATCCCGGCGATGGTGGCCGAACTCCACAGGGGCACCTCGCTATCGCCGTGCTCGCCTACGATATAGGCGTGGGTGCTGCGCGGGTCGACGGCAAAGCGAGCGCCCAGCATATAGCGCAGGCGCGCCGTATCCAGGATAGTGCCGGCGCCAATGACACGGTGGGCGTCAAAGCCCGAAAGGCGCCACGCCACGTAGGTCATGCTGTCCACCGGGTTGGTTGCCATGAGCAGGATGGTATCTGGCGCATAGCGCACGACCTGGGGGATGATCTGAGCCATCACCTGGGCGTTGCGCTGCGCCAGTTGCGTGCGTGTCTCTCCCGGCTTTTGGGCGGCCCCGGCGGCGATCACGACGACAGCCGCCCCCGCACAATCTGCATAGTCACCGGAGCGGATGTTGATGGGCCGGTGGAACGGCATCGCATGGTTCAGATCCATCGCCTCGCCCTCGGCGCGTGGCCGGTTCACATCGATCAGGATGATCTCCGGCGTCAGACCGCTGGCGAGCAGGGCGTAGCCAAAGGTCGACCCGACCATGCCCGCGCCGATGATGGCGACTTTGGGCCTGCTTGCAGTCTGTTGCACTGCTTTTCCTCCTTGTGAAACAGTTAACCATGGGGAGGCGATGCAAGATCGCCCACCCATGGTTACCCGCTTCCGGAGGGACAACTCATGGGAACTCGTAGGAACTCATGGGAACTCACGGATTGGCTGCAACCGCGACAGGATTACACCTGATCCAACTCTGGCAAGAACTCCCGCGAGTTCCTATGAGCTCCTACGAGTTCCTATGAGTTCTACCGTGCCAGGATCTGTGCCATCTCAAACAGGCGCAGGTCGAGGGTCTTTTTGCTGGCAAAGACCTCTTCCAGGGGGACCGTCTTGACCTCGCCGGCCTGCAGCACCTGGAGCACCCCCGTCTCGCCCCGCTGCAGCGTCTCGATGGCTGCAGCGCCAAAGCGTGTCGCCAACAAACGGTCAAAAGCGCTGGGTGTACCGCCACGCTGGACGTGGCCCAGCGTCGTCACACGCAGCTCAAAGCCCAGCTCCTCGCCGTGCTCCTTGAAATAGTGGGCAATCGCGTCGGCGCCATAGGTAGCGCCCTCCGCCACCACGGCGATGGCGTGCTTTTTGCCGCGCTCATATGCCTCACGCAGTTGGTGGGCCAGGTCCTCGGGGCCGATCTCCACTTCAGGGATGACAATGGCCTCGGCGCCGCCCGCAATACCGGCCATCAGCGCCAGGTAGCCGCTCTTGCGCCCCATCACCTCTACCAGGAAAGCACGCTGGTGAGATGATGCGGTCACCCGCAACCGGTCGATGGCCTCCAGGGCAATATTCATGGCCGTGTCTACGCCGATCGAGATATCGGTGCAGGGCAGATCATTGTCGATGGTCGAGGCAATGCCTACCACGGGAAAGCCCTGGCGCATAATGGCTGTCGCCCCCGATTGGGACCCATTGCCGCCGATAATCACCAGGGCCTCTATCCCCTCACGTTCCAGGTTGCCGATGCCCTTGCGCACGCCTTCCGGGGTCTTGAATTCTTCGCTGCGTGCGCTGCCGAGCATGGTGCCGCCCTGTTGGATAATACCGCCCACACTGCGCAACGTGAGCGGCTGGAACTCGGCGTCGATGAGCCCGGCATAACCGTGATAGACGCCAATAACTTGCATCCCCGCCTGGATACCGACACGAACGACGGCGCGAATAGCGGCATTCATGCCAGGGGCATCGCCCCCACTGGTCAATACGGCGATACGCTTCATCAGTTTCCCTCCAGATTGTACGGTCCCTCGCCGCTGAGCCAAGTATAGCACGGCATAGCCCCCAGCGCTAGCCAGAGGCACGCGGCAAAAAGCATGCCAAGAGACGTAATCCGTAAGGCCGCCATTTCGGCACGCCCGATGCTGCACACTTGCCGGGACGGGCGCTACGAAAAGCAGCACATGCCGCGAAGCGACGACCTTACGAATTACGGATTACGCCTTGCCTCCTCCAAATACGCCAGGCAATTCTCGACCTTGCACCCCTCATGGAGCTCGGTAGAGGAGCCCAGGATCAGGCGGCCGTGCTGGGCGTGGGCATCACGAATGAGGCGGCGGACCTCCGCCCGAACCTGATCGGGGGTGCCAAAGGGCAAAAGCTCGGTTGCGTCGAGGCCACCGACGGGCACCAGGTGCGGCGCACGGCGGCGGATTTCATCAATCGTCGTGCCCGCGCCCGCTTCGACCGGGTTGAGGCCGTCGATGCCACAGGCCACCAGGTCATCGAGAACGGGCAGAATATTGCCGTCGGAATGGTACACGGCCCAGAGCCCGCGCTCGTGCAGCAGATCCACAATCTGCCGCAGGTGGGGGAAGAGCCAGCGCCGCAGCAGGGCTGGTGAGAACATGGGGCCGTTCTTGTAGGCGATATCGGCATACACCAGGGCTACGGGTGAAAGGGCAGGGTCCGCCGTGGCGCGCAGGAAGCGTAGCTCGCGCTCGTGCAGCATCTCCAGCCAATCGCCGGTCAGCACAGGGGCCTCGGCTAGAAGGTAGATCAGCCCCTGCAGCCCAAATACAGTGGTGAGCGCGGTGTTCAGGGCCAGGCTGGGTGTGGAATGGAAATAGACCGTATCGCCGATGACCGACTGGATAAAGGCCGCGTTGCCGCGGAACCCTGCGACATCGGGCTCGCCATCCCGGAAGAGGGCATAGCTGGCCCAGGGCTCGATCTCACCGCGCAGGTCGTGCCGGATATACGCCATCATATCCTGCACCGAGCCAAAGGGCCGCTCACACAGCCACGATGTCCAGCGCTCATAGCGCCGCCCGAAGCCGCGTTCGTCGCGTTCCAGGCGGGGCGTTTGGGGCACCATGGTCAGCAGGGCACTGGTAAGGTCCAGGGAGCGCTGCACCGCCAGGCCGGCAGCCTCCAGCGCGGGGGTGAGGCGGAGATCGGTATGGTCCTGTGCCGGGAGCTCGGCACGGCCGCTGAGATGGATGATCAGGCGCTCGTTGGTCAAGACGTCGTGGAGGGGGACACGGTCGGTGGGCTGGCCGCGAAAAGTCGCTTCGATCCGCTCGCGCTTGGTCATTGAGTGGGGCATGCACAGGCTCCTATTAAAGGCACAATCATGGTTGGCGATTTTACCACGAACTGGCGCTCTTGCGTAGTGCAGCGCAGCGGCGGGACGTCTACCGCAGAGAGGCTGTTGGAACCTTGGCCATAGCAAAGAAGGCGATCCTCTGGGCGGGCAAAATGCCCGCCCAGAGGATCGCCTTCTTTGCTATGGCCAACTCACCCTGCAGAGGGCTGTGTGGGCCCTGAAAGATCCAGCTCTTTCATCTCGCCGGTGACCATAAAGATCACGCGCTCACAAATGTTGGTGACCCGGTCGGCAAAACGCTCGATATTGTGGGTGATCCAGAGGAGCAGCGTGGCCTGGTTGATGGTGCGCGGGTCGGCCAACATAAAGCCCAGAAGCTCGTGGTAGATCTGATCATAGTAGGCGTCGATCTCGTCATCCCGGGCGGCCAGCTTGCGCGCCGCTTCGGCATCGTGGCGCACAAAGGCGTCCATCGACTCGCGCAGCATGGCGACCGACTTGGCCGCCATGATGGGGATATCGACCAGGGGCTTGATCAGCGGCTCATCGCCTAACATAATCGTGATCTTGTCGATGCCCTTGGCATAATCGGCCAGGCGCTCCAGGTTGGAGGTGATATCGAGCACGGCCGCCAGCACGCGCAGGTCACTGGCCATCGGCTGCTGCGTGGCAATGAGGAGCAGGCACTTTTCCTCCAGCGCAAAGCGGCGCTCGTTGATCGCGATATCCTCGCCGATGCGCTCCTGCGCCCGCGTCACGTCGCGCGCCAACAGCGCAGAGATTGCCTCGTCCATGGCCTTTTCCACCATCGAGCCCATCGTCAGCATATCGTCCTGCAATTGGCTCAGTTCCCGATCGAAAGCCTGTCTGGTCATCTCCTTGCCCCTTGTCCCATGGCCTGCCCGGCGGCAACCCGTTTACTGCCTGCCATTATTATACACCTTTAAAGAAATGCGGTACAGTCTAGGGTATATAACCCACCATGCGGCCATCCGTTGTAAAGGCGCCGCAGGGGCAGTTGGCAGGCGCCGCCGGAGCGCGCTGGACAGAGGGCAGGTAGATGTGCCACGGGTAGGAGGGCGCCACAGCGGCGGGCAGCGCCTGCGTGCCCGGCTGCCAGTTGGTATCGGCCATTTTGAGGGGCACATAGCTGAAGGAAGCGCTTGCCGGGTCGACGCTCAGGTAGATGATCTGCATCGGCATGACCGCATCGTGGATCTGCGCCAGGGTCGAGTCGGAGCAGTTGCCGGTAGTAAAACAATTGCTATAGGGCATGCCGGCCGGCAGCACGACCTCGGGCGGGGTGAGCAGGTTCAGATCGTGCAGCACGCTCAGGTACGGCCCCGCCGACTGGTCCGCATCCTGCCAGCCCACATTGAGCGGGATGGGCCCCGAGTACATCATGTCTTTCGTGAGCATGCCTTGCCCGGGCGAAAGGCGCACGGTGCCACCCACGGGCCGGCTGCGGTTGGCGGGGTCGGTGTGGTAGGGGTCGCCGGGCGAGGGGGGGTAGATCACGCCGATATAATCGGCCCCCGCCGGCACCTGCAGGGAGATGCGCGCATGGCGGTCGCCATAACGCGCCTCCAGTTGGCCCATCAACGGCGTAAAGGCGCCCATCGACCCTGGCCCGATATAGGTCTGCCAGGTCGCATTCTGTGTGCCCAGATAATGCACGCGCGGGCGGTTGGTGGTATGCACGGTAAAGACGGCTGTAAGCTGCGGATAGTCGCCGTAGACCTGCATGCTGCCGCCGAAATTGGCCGGCAGGCGCAGGCCGTCGGTGCCGAACTGCAGCGGGTTGACCTGCCACTGGTTGTAGCGCACATACTCACCCGCGCCGGCCAGGGGCTGCACCAGGGCCGGGTCGCGCAGAAAGACGAACTTGATCTGGCTGGTCATGTCCTGCGAGCCCTGGTAGACGCGCACCCAGCTCTCCGGCACGGCCGTGCCCCAGTTGTCATAGTGGGGCGTCTGGCCCAGGGTGCTGAGGTCGGTCAGGGGCGCGCCATGGAGCCAATCGGGGTGACTCACCCGCGGGTAGAGCTGCACGGTGATGCGCAGCGTATCGCCCGAGACGGTGCAAGAGTCGTAGATGGCCAGCCCCGCATTGTCGCTGCAGACGATCATGCCCTTGAGCACGCTATCGGGCACCTGGCCGGCCAGGTCTGTGATGCTCAGCGCCCGGGGCTCCAACCATGCCGGCCCGGCGGCAGCAGCAGGAAAGGCAAAGGCCAGGCAGAGCAAGAGGGAGGCGGCAATCAGCAGCAAACGGGAGGGGATCCTTGCGGCAAGCATGGCACTCCATTCCTGGTTTGCAGGCAGCGCACGGGGGCGGGAGGGGTGAATGCGGCAGCGCTCGCTCGCCATTGAGCACGGCGAGGCAGAGCCGCTCCGGCGCAGGGCAGATAGCGTACAATGAGCTCATTATAGCATGGCAGGAAGGCCTGGGCAAAGCGCCGGCTTAGCCAGCATGACGTGCCGGCTGCCGGGTTACACGCGGTACACAAGCCTGGCGCGGCCCCTTTTGAGATGGAGAGGATGTAGAGGTACACCCTTTCCACCACCATAGCCGGCATCCTCGTGTCTGGCTCACGGGGTTCCAAGGACCAAGGGCACGGCAGCCATACCAACCAGGAGCATAGCGCTTCGGCAAGATTTGCACAATACGGCTTGCCAATGCGGAACAAATGTGCTATACTCATCTGCACACATTGCACTGGAGGCTAGCCGTATGCGCATCCGACAGAAGGTGGTCATCTCGCTGTTGCTGCGTGCGCCCACAAAACCCAACCGCACCCAATTGATGAAGTGGTTATTCCTGCTCAAACAGGAGGGCGGCTTGGGAGAGAGTCTGGCCTTCTATGATTTTCTCCCCTATCGCTATGGGCCGTTCTCCTTCGAGGCCTACAACGAACTCGACGCGCTGACCCGCTCGGGCATCATTGGGGGAGCCCCTCTCAGAGTCCGGCCGGAGGCGGCTGACACAGCGCGAGTTGCTGAGAGCAGTCTGCCAGCCGCGATCCGACAGTCTATTGACCAGATCTTGCGGGACTATGGCCCCTGGTCCACCAAGCGACTGCTGGCATCGGTCTATGCTCGCTACCCCTGGTATGCCAGCCGCAGCGAGTTGCAAGCCAACCCTGGGGGCAAGCCTGCAGCATCACCCGCCGTGTACACGATCGGGTATGAGGGGCGCACGCTCGATGGCTTCCTGGACTGCCTCCTCAAGAGCGGCATCGAAACCCTCATCGACGTGCGCAGTAACCCCATATCTCGTAAGTACGGGTTCGTGGGGAATGCGTTGAGGCTTCTCACGGCCAAGATAGGGGTGCGATATGTGCACATGTCCGACCTGGGCATCAGCAGCGAACTGCGCAAGGATATCGTAGCGCCCGGGGCTCGCCAGCGGCTGCTTGATCACTACGAGTGTGAAATGCTCCCGGGGCGCGGTGAATCGGTGAGACAGGTGAGCCAGCTTCTGACGGATGGCGCCTCGGCCTTGATGTGCTTCGAAGCGCACTCGCAGGACTGTCATCGTGGGCGACTGGCGAAACGGTTGGTGGCCATTACTGGGCTTCCCTTGGTAGATCTCTAGAGGTAGCCATGCCACAGAGGATAAAAGTTCTTATCACGGTAAAGACCTACCCACTGCCCTCGCAGACCTATCAGGAACTCGTGTGCACGGCTGGCGTGCAGCCAAATGGCAACTTTGTCCGCCTATACCCCATTGACTACCGTTACCGTCAGTACTGGCAGTGGTACAGGAAGTACCAATGGGTCGATGTCGAGGTGGAGAAGCACGACCGGGACCCCCGCAAAGAGAGCTACCGCCCGGTCCTTGAGACACTCCAGCCCTTGGGTGAGCCCCTAGACACCAAGAACAAATGGTTCGAACGCAAGAAAATCGTCCTGGCGCGGGGGACACAGACGATGGAGCAGTTGTATGACCTTCAGCAGCGAGAGGGCGCATCGCTCGGCATCGTTCGCCCACGCGCGGTACACGATCTGGTTGTGGAAGAGGTAGAGCGCGATTGGAAGCCTGAATGGCAGGCCCTCTTCCTGCAGCAGCGCCTGTTTGGCCCTGAGCAAAAGCCCCTCGAGAAGATCCCCTACCGCTTCTCCTACCGTTTCGCCTGCGATGACCCTCGTTGCAGCGGAAAACACGAGATGATGATCGAGGATTGGGAACTCGGGCAGCTATTCCTGCAGATGCGCCAGAAGTATGGCGATGAGAAGGTCGCTGTGCAGAAGGTGAAAGATAAGTTCTTCGGGCAGATGTGCGCACCCGGTATCGATACCCACTTCTTTGTGGGTACTACGCTGCAGTATGGCAGTTGGATCGTGCTGGGAGTCTTCTGGCCGAAGAAGTAGCCCACAAAGCAGAGGGGGTTGAGATGGCCGCTAACAAGAAGCGCACGGCAAAACTGGACAGCGAATCCATAGACGCGCTGCCCAATGACAAACCTGTTGTGTACGAAGTCCTGAATAGTGAAGATAAGAATATCTACACGGGCATCGCGAAGCGGGGCAACGTCCGCGACAGGCTCAAAGACCACCTGCCCGGGGGCCAGGCTCCGGTGCCTGGCGGCGCCAAGGTGCAGATAGAGCAAAAGGATAGCATTGATCAAGCACGAGACACGGAGACCCGCATCATCAAGAGAACCAAGCCGAGGTATAACAAGCAGGGCAAGTGAGAATGCTGTCCAGAAAAGGCCCATTTCGGCGAGGGGCGTGTGCGGAGATGGGCCACACAGTGCTGTTTCCCTGGCTCTCGATGCTATTGGGTCATTCTGTAGGATCGAGCACGGGCTTGGGGCATGTTCCAGCCGTCATATCGTTGGTACGAACCATCTCTTTTTGGGCGCTGCCCATACAATCTCTCTCAGCTTCGGGTTCTTAGTTTGGGTCAGAGAGTTCATGGCGCTACGCACATGGGCTGCCAGAATCGCTTTTGGGGATGCCGATGCCTGACTGGTCAGCGCTCCCAGTAGGACGTCGACAAGCTGAAGGACATCTTGTTCGTCCGAGGCCTGTGCCACGAGCGACACAATCTTCTTTGGCATGCCCCCTCGAAGGTGGGGTAGACTCAGTACGTACCGTAATGATTGCCAGCGGTACTTTCTGAAGGAGCTGTCATCGAGAAAGATCCTGTAACGTGCGCCGGCCCACATTGCCAGTTCCAGGAAATGGAAATAGGTTTGGAACAAACGGCTGTCCTCCGAATGAGCCAGGTTGTGCCAATCCTGGTTCTTTTTGATCTCACAGAGGATGAAGGTTGCATAAGGATCCAGAAGAAATATGTCGCAAAACTCGATATAGGAGTCTAGATAGGCCCTTGAGACCTTAGTCCATTTCATCTCACTCCGGCAGTTGGCTCTTGCTCGGAACTTGCATATTGCTTCGCGAAGAACTTCCGCACGGGCAGGTGAGCAGTGGATACCGCCGAAGTAGTAGCATGTACCCTTGTGAATGCCCGACTCGTCACAGTAAAGGCTATACAGTGGTCTGCTCATCTTATGCTTACCAATCCTGATGGCCCAAATGCTTCCAAGTAACGTTTGCTGATGCTAACCCTGGGCTTCGGCATCCACCCGACCGCATCAGGGCGAGGCCCCGGCGATTATAAATCACCCTTATGGGGCGTGTGCGCCGGCCGTCCACCTCCATGGACGAAGCCCGGACCCTGTCGGCGCAGGCCGACAACCGGCCCGCAGGCCCCGAGAGCCCGATTCCCAATCGGCCAGGCTCCGGGTAGGTGCCAGGCTTCTACGGCAGTTGTGCTACGCATTACCCTATTGGAAGCATTTTCGGCAAAGCGCTTGTAGCCTTTCGAGATCTCCTGGATGGATCTGGGCTGACCGGCTACGATGGCGCCAATGGCGCTATCCACGGCACCATGCCGCACGGCGGTCAGTATTATAGCCCGTTCCGCGTCCGTCGAGAAGCAGCGCTAGGGCGCATAACCGGCAGGCGCAGCGTCCATCCGCGCCCCCCGTTTCCTCCGCGTCTCCGCGTGAGCTCATCTTCGCCGTGTTCTCTTGTTATGTTCCGATCACGCGCACCGCCATTCCCACCAGCAGCATCAGCAGCATCCCCGACTCCAGCAGCAGGTGCACGCCAAAGGTGTTGAGCGTCAGCTGGTTGATGCCGTCGCCCGCCCACGCGCGGGCGCGCATCTCGCGCCGGTTGCGCCAGGCCAGGGGGAAAGCGATGGCGGCGACGGGCCAGCAGGCATACCAGGGCAGGCCGAAGAGAGGGCCGCTGAGCAGGAAGAGGAGCGAGAGCGCCTGGTTCACCTGGTAGAGCTGTGAGGCGGCCTCGGGGCCAAAGCGCACCAGCCAGGTCATCTTGTGCGAGCGCGCGTCAGACGGGCGGTCGGCGAACTCATTGATCAGAATGACGTTGAGGATCGTCGCGGCCAGCGCCCCCGCGGGCGGGATGAGGGCGAGGTCAAAGCGCCCGGCCTGCAGGTAATAGCCCGTGACGACTGTGAGCGCCCCAGAGCAGCTGGCGATCACCAGCTCGCCCAGGCCGCGGTAGACGAGCTTGAGGGGCGGAGAGGTGTAGAACCAGCCGGCCAGCGCGCCGAAAAAGCCGAGGATGATCGTCCACGGCCCGGTGTGCAAGAAAAAGTAGAGGCTCAAGCCCAGCGGGCAGGCCAGCACCAGGTTGGCCAGGGCAAAATAGAGGGCATGTCGGCGGTTGGTGATCTTGCCCTCGACCAGGATGCGGATGCCGCCTGAATAGGCGGAAAAGTCGTGATTCTGCACATCCGTCTCATAGTCGAAATAGGTGTTGCCGGCGTTGACCGCGGCCATGATCAGGAAGACGACCAGCGAGCTGAGCAGGAACACCGCCCAGTTGAACGCCACGCCGCGATAGGCCGCCAGCACTGAGCCCAGCGCGAACGGCAGCGACGCGCTGAGCAAGATAAAGCGCGGCACCGCGATCTCATAATAAGCGCGCGGCGAATCGGGCCTGGACTTGGCCAGACGCTCCGCATAGGCCTGATGGACCTCGTCGAATGTGGGCATCGGCTATCCTTCCAGAATGTACTCTCACCCAGTGATAACCCGGAACAACCGGAACGAGTCGAGGATGGCGCGGATGTCGCCCCGCCAGACGGCCTGCACCTCGGCCATAACGCCATAGCCGCAGCTCTTGCAGATCTCAGGGTCGATGGTGCGGGCGCCGCACCCCTCCACAATCATACCGTTGGGGTGAGCCAGGCTGATGAGCCAGTGGGTGGTGTTCCAGCCGGGCTTGAGCATCAGGCGCAGGGCCGAGGGCGAGTTGAGGATGGGGTAGCCCTTTTTGCGCAGGGCAATAATGCGCTCAACCGCCTCAGCGCGCTGCTCATAGCTGAGGGTGTGCTGCTCGACGCCGGGGTAGGGGATTTCGAAATTGTACGAGATGGCCTTGAGGCGCGGCATTGCTCGCAGGATATTCTCGGTGCAGGCCTCCA
>DAOTVS010000133.1:0-6808 GCA_034436375.1 Anaerolineae bacterium
AACGGGCGGCCCCGGCTGTAGGCAACCCGCCAAATCCCCCCCGAATGGCTCCACTCCGGTCACGTGCGAAGCGCGATGCCCGGATGGGATCCGCGCCCCGATGGGTAAGTACGGCTGTAGTGCTAAGGTCGCCTTTTTCGGCATGTCCGATGCTTTGCGCCGGTATCTTGGAAGCAAACACCACGAAAAGCAAGCGATGCTCCGCCATGGCGACCTTGCGCATTAGGTTTTACCTCATTACGCTCTACGCCTCTCCATCAGCACCACATCGCGCCACACATCCGCCAGCTGCGCGATGCGCTCGCGCACGCCAACGATGCGAAAGCCGCACTGCTGGTGCAGGCGCAGGCTGGCCTCGTTCTCACGCAGGATGCCAGCCTGGAGGGTCCAAAGCCCCGCCTGCTCAGAAGCCGCTATGAGCGCCTGCAGGAGCGCCGTGCCTACCCCCTGCCTGCGGGCCGCCTCGGCCACGTAGATGCTCACCTCCGCTACCCCGGCGTAGCAGGCGCGGGCTGAGGCGGGGCTCAGGGCTGCCCACCCCACCACGCGGGGCCCCAGACGCGCCACGAGCCGGCCGATGGGCAGGTGCGCCGCATCGAAAGCCTCCCAGGTAGGCGCCTCCGTCTCAAAGGTGGCGTTGCCCGTTGCGATCCCCTCGCGGTAGATCGCCTGCACCGCGGGCCAATCGCCGGGCTCCATGGCCGCCAGTAAGAGGGCAGGGAGCGCTTCGGCGGGGGCAGCGACGGGCGCCAGCGCCAGGCCGCAACGGCGGCAGACCACCTGCAGGAAGGACTCGGCTGCCGGTGCTGGGCCATCGCCATAGTTGAGGTGGGCGGCGGCCATCCACTCACAGAGCATTGTGCGCGGGGTGCCCTCACCGCTGAGGCCCCATTCCAGGGTAAAGTAGCGGGCCAGCGGCGCCTCGCCTGGAGCCGCCGGCTGGAAGACCATGGCCACAAAGTAGGCTTCCGTCACCCGGCCGGGCGCCGGCAGCGAGACCAGCGCCGCCTGCCCCCCGCCCAGGATGCCCCGCATTTGCAGGCCCAGGCCAACCGGCAACACGAGGTCGCCCGGGGCCTGCCCCTCGCCGGCGCTCTCCCAGCAGACTTGCACCACCTGCTCGCCATAGACCTGCAGCAAGTCCATAATGCGCGCCGGGTCCTCCAGAAAAGCCTTGCGCAGTACCTGGTGCGCAAAGCGATAGTGTTGTGGACGTGCTGCGCCCATGCGCTCTCCTTCCATGCAATGCTCGTCACGGCTGGCGTCCACCAGAACCGCTGCGCACGTCGCCGCCTCGCCGAGACCCTCGTAGTGGCGGGCTTCAGCCGCTCAACCTGATCAAGCGCGCAAAGCGTTGAGCGGCGCTGCTCCAGGTGATAGGTCTGATCAACCGGCTTGAGCGGCTAAAGCCCCCCACTACGACATCGCCGCCGGCTTGTATATCCTCCGCATGGCGCTACCTGATCGCCTCCAGCACCTTGAACTTGTTATCCTCATACAGCGGCTGCACCGAGCTGAACATCTCTTCCAGGTAGGGCTCATATCTGATAAAGCGGTTCGCCACCAGGTAGAGCCGCCCCTGCGGCGCGAGCACCCGATGGCTGCCCACGATAAAGGCGAGCGGCACACTGAAATCGGCGCCGACTCCGGCGTGGAAGGGCAGGTTAGTCACGACCACATCGAACACCTCGCCGGCGAGCGCCGAGGTAACATCGCTCACGCGGACCTCGGCATTCTGCACCCCATTCAGGCGCAGGGTCTCGCGCGCGGCCTCCACCGCCCGCACATCCGCATCGACCAGCACAACGCGGCCGCGTTTGGCCCTTTGCGCGGCGGCCAACCCCAGGATGCCGTTGCCACAGCCCAGATCAAGCACGCGATCGCCGGAGCGGATGGGCATGGTCTCAAGCAGCGCCGCCGTGCCGGCATCCAGCTCCTGCCAGGAAAAGATCCCCGGCGCCGTCGCCACTGCATAGTCGCGGGCGCCCACCTTCACGCGCAGCTCCTGCCAGCTCAAAGGCGCGGCCTCCGCTCCAACAGGGCCAGGGCTGGCCTTAACGCCCCGCAACACCCGCGCCCCGTGGCGGTAGAGCACCACCTCCGTACTGCCAAACACGTCCTCCAGCACCCGCGCATAGCCCTTGATGCCGGCAGTATTGGCGCCCGCCAGGTACACTGCACCGCCCACCTTGAGCAGACGTCGCGCCTCTGCCAACGCCTGCTGCACCGGCCCGCGCCCCTTGGGCAGATCAATCAGCACGGCGTCGAACTGCGCGCCCGGCAGACCCGTGGTCGTCGCCAGCAGCTCCACGATCACATTCTGCACCCCGTTCAGCCCGGCCGTGCGCCGCGCCGCCTCGATGGCCACACTGCTGTGATCCACCGCCAGTACACTCCCCCCGGTCACCTGCTGCGCCGCCACCACCGTCGCCAGGCCGCAGCCGCAGCCCAACACCAGCACCCGCGCCGCGGCGGGCAGCGATATGCCCTCCGCCAAGACCTGCTGAGCCGGGTCCACACCCGGCCAACCAGGCAAGCCCATTTTGGCCACCGCGCGGTAGGCCCGCTCGCCAACGGTCACCTCGATCTCTTCATAGCGCTCATAATCGGAGCGGCGGATGCGCGCAAAGAGGCTATCATAGCGTCCCTTCATGTACTGCTCCACTCATTGTTGTCGGCGCTACCATAATAGCACGGCGATCCCCCGGCTGCAAGGCATCTCTTTCTTGGCTTGACCGGAGATTGCCCCTTGCGCTACACTGAGAGTGCATATTGGGTTCAGCCACGGGGGCACGGCATGAAGAATGTCTATTGTGCAGCCTTTATTGTGGCCAATCTGGCCGCCATCCTGACCAGCAACGTCGCGCTCAAGCTCTCCGCCGGAGCCAACAACCTGCGCACCTTTCTCATCTGGCAGGTCGTGGGCAATCTGACAGGCTTTCTAGGTGTGCTGGCGGGCACGGCCCTGCTGCGCCTGGTGCCACTCAACGTGGGGTTCGGCATCACGGCCGGGCTCGGGTTTGTGCTGGTGCAGGTGGTCGGCGCCCGCTGGTACCTGCACGAGCCAATCCTGCCGCTGCAATGGATCGGCTCAGCGGTCGTGGTGCTCGGTGTGATCCTGATCGCTCTTGGGACCAAAAGCTAGAGGAAGAGGGATGAAAGAGCAATCCATCGCCGCAAGCCTGGCGCGGGGCGTCGTGCGGCGCTTTGACGGCTTTTTGCGCCGCCGCCTGGGCGTGTTCCACTACAGCGAGGACCCGGGCTGCAGGCTGCGCCTCTCGCTCCCCCGCACCCCCTATGCGGTCCACCTGGCCGACGGCACCGACGTGGCGGCCGGTGACACGGTCGCCAATGTGCACCTGTGGAATGAACGCATGCCGCCCATCCCGGCGGAGGGCGCCGACCTCCGCTGGGCGCGCGAGTGGCAGCGGGGGATGACCTATTCCTTGCGTTTGCTGGCGGCTTACCTCGACGCTGACCCGCGCTACGCCGCGATACCGGCCGTCTATGGGCAAATCGGCTTTGCCACCACGCGCGATGCCGATACCGGCTCCCATCTCCTGCGCGCGCTGGGGTTCGAGATGTTCCGCCCACGCGCCAAAGGGGGGCTCTGGTGGCGCTTTAGCGAGTTCTGGCAGAACGTCTACAGCTATGCCCTGCTGTGGACCTACAACCCCAATAGCCTGCGCGACAAGCCATTCTCAGCTATCGAGCGGCTGGACTTGTTTATGTCGCGCAACAAGCTGAGGCAGCGGTATGGCGAGAAGCGTGACGCGTGAGCCTGTTCCCTCTTCAGCGCTGCAGGGCCGACGGCCACCCAGTACTGAAGAGGGGGCAGGGCGAGGCTCAAGGCATGGCCCGGCGCACACACTCGATCTGATCGCCGGGCTGCGTGCCGCTGGCAGCAAGGGCGCCGGGCGGCAGCTCGATCACATAGCGGGCCTTGGGCGCCACAGGGCCAAAGCGCCAAGCCGGCACCGCCGCGTGGCACTGTAGGGCGCGGTCGTTGCGGTCCACAAACAGGACATCTATGGGGAAGGCCATAAAGCAGGTATGGATGCTGCTGCAGGGACGGATCAGCAACCCGGAGCCAGCAGCCAGCTCCCGGCGGCCGATCAAGCCGCGCAACCTGGCCCACCAACTTGCGGCTAGCTCAGCGCGCTCGGCAATCACGGTGTTGCGCGTCCGGTTCTGGATGGTTACGACGTCCATGCGGCCTCCTTGAATGGGCAAACACGGCAGGCGTTCTGTGAGTGGCCTGGCTGGCTCGAGCCCATGGCCCTGTAGTACCACAAGCACTAGAGTCTGTCAAGATGCCCTGCGCTGCAACTCCAACCCATCAAAACCAGTGTGGGAAGCCACTAATCGAGCACCAGGCGCGAGCGCTTGAATCGCGCAGCGGCGGCAGCCAAGAGTCCCATATCGATGGCCGCGAGCACGGCTGTGAGGATCACCAGTGCAACCGCCCTGTCGGCGGCCCTGAGCGCCACATCCGCTGGCGCAAGGGCGCCCGTTGCCGGCACGGTGGGGATCAGCGTCAGGCCCAACATGGGCACCAGCCAGAACAGGAGGGTGACGATGCTGAGAGTCTGCACCGCCTGACGGACGGTAGCCGCGCGCAACGATACCAGCGACCCCACACTCGCCGCCAGCCCCGCAATGAGCAGGCTCAGCACGACGCCGGCCACGGCGACAGACGGCGGGTAGAGGAGCAGTTGCCCATGGCCATGGACCACGTTTACTACAATCAGCCCGAAGACCTGGCTCACCATGGTCGCCCCCCAGCCATAGGCTACCGCAGCCAGCACCTTGCCATAGAGGATCGGCCTGTCGGGCATGCGGGTGGAAAGCAACGTTTCCAGTGTGTGCCGCTCCCGCTCGCCGGCAAAGGCATCGGCCACCATGCTGTTCACCAGCATCATCGGCACCGAGGCCCAGTAGCCCAGCGCCAGGGGTGAGTTGACCAGGGTGCGCCCCGTCTCCAGGGGCAGAAAGACGGCAAAAACAAAGATGAGCAACAACTGGTGCTGCACGTTTCCACGCAAGCTGCCGGGGGCGAGCAGGAACTCTTTCCACTCTTTCCAGAAAACAGTCCAGACATCGGCAATCACTGCTTTTCCTCCATCAGGGTCAGGAAGGCTTCTTCCAGGCTGGCCCTGCCCTTGCGCACTTCTTCAATGCTCACGCCCGCATGCACCAGCTGTGCCACCAGCGGCGCCAATTCGGCCCGGCCATGTAGCTCGATCTGGAGCCGGTCGCGCTGCGCCTCTATGGCCATCACCTCCGGCCGGGCACGCAAGTTGGTCAGCGCCTCCTCGCTCCAGCCACGGCCCGTGATTTCGGCATGCAGCGAGCCGGCGGCGTTGCGATAGCACAGATCGCCCGGGCTGCCCACGGCCAGCAGCCTGCCCTGGCGAATGAATCCCACCTGCGCGCAGAGCTTTTCCGCTTCCGCCAGATTGTGTGTCGTGAGGAAGACCGTCGTGCCCTCACTCTTGGCCAGGCTGCTCAGGTCCTGGTACAGCGCCGCCGCCGCCACTGGGTCCAGCCCGGCTGTCGGCTCGTCCAGAAAGATCACAGGTGGCCGTTGCAAGAGAGCACGCGCGACCGCCAGTTTTTGCTTCATGCCGCGGCTCCAGGTGCCGACGGCCTCGTGACGCCGGTCCCAGAGGCCAAAATGCATCAGCAGTTCCCGGCTACGCGCCTTTCGTTCTGCAGGCTTGAGGCGCCAAGCGCGGCCGTAGAACTCAAGATTGTCGGCAGCGCTCAGGCGCTCATAAAGGCCCGAGTGCTCCAGCAGGGCGCCGCACCGCGCCCTAACCTCGGCCCCGCGACGCGTCGGGTCAAAGCCCAGCACCTCCGCTCGGCCGCGCGTCGGCTCCAACAGGCCCAGCAGCAGACGAATCGTCGTCGTCTTGCCCGAGCCGTTCGGCCCCAGAAAGCCAAAGACGATCCCCGCCGGCACTTCCAGGTCCAGGCTATCCAGCGCCCGCAGTGGCCCAAAATCGCGGGTGAGCTCAATCGTGCGAATGGCTAACGCGCTCACGCGGTCTTCCTCCAATGCAGCGGTCAATGATCAGAAGCCCTTACTCCCCGAGCCTGTATTCCTTCCTTACTGCATTGTCGTCGCCGGGCGCTGCAGCCCTTTGTGCAGGCCGTGACCAGGCTGAAAGATGGATAATACAACTGGAGTGGATGAAGGCAGAATGGGTGCGTGAGCAGAGCATGGCCAAGAGCATGAGAGGCTGGATAGGCACCTGTTGGCAGTCGGGGGGGCTTGTGCTATACTCCCGGCATCATTCTTCCGGGGCAGACGTTTGGCTCGCTCTTGTAAACCAAAACCTGAGACCAGGAGGCAATCACGGAATGGCGCACAATAGCAGCTGGCACAAAGTGGCCTTGCTCACGCTCGCCGCAGCACTCGCCGTGCTGGCTCTCAACGCATGCAAGTCCAATTCGGCGGACTATACGCCGCCCCCAGCAACACCCGTGAATGCAACTATGTCCACGGTTACTGCGACTCTGCCGACCGACCAGGCAGCGCAGACACCTGGAGCGACGAACGTGCCGGCCCCACAGCCGACAGCACTCTCCGAGGGCTATCCCGGGGTCCCAGAACCACAGACGCATGGGGGGACGAACGTGTCGACCCCGCAACCGACAGCTGGCCCCGAGGGGTACCCCGCAGTTGCCGCACCGCCGGCGACCCTCGTGCCACAGTCCTACCCCACACCCTAACGCTGCCCATCTGTTTTCCCTGGCGAGCCTCTCAGATGGTGTGACAAGAGAAGGGCCTGGGGTTGGCGCT
>DAOTVS010000134.1:0-18071 GCA_034436375.1 Anaerolineae bacterium
CGCGACGGAGGCCATGGCTTGCTGTTGAGCGTGCTCCTGGCCTACTACACCGGCCTGGCTTATTGGCGCCTGCGCCAGCTCGCCAAGAGTGGTTGATGCCCCGCCTGGAGGCATGTCCATAGTTTACCGGCTCTTGCCGGCCATCGGGCTGATAGGCCGGGCTTGACACTGCGCTGCCAGAACCCCTAAGGTTAGAGCCGGGTGGCAGCAGCGCAAAACACCCGGCTTTCACCCGGGGATAAGGCCCTTGCGTGGCCGATTCTGGATCCGACAAAAATCAAGCGAGGCATTGACGCACGTTAGGGAAAGTGCTATACTGGCCCTAGGTGGCGATAATGGATGTCCCAAAAGCGGCTGTATTGGTACTAAACCAGAACTATGAGCCCCTCAACGTTTGTGATGCTCGCCGCGCTATCGGCATGTTGCTCGGAGGCAAGGCAGAGATCGTCGAGAACGGGCGGGGCGAGATACACAGCGCGGCTCACGTCATCCCATTCCCCTCGGTTATCCGGCTTTCCTACCTTATACGGCGTCCCAGGCCGCGTGTCAGGTTGACCCGGCGCGAGATCTTCCGGCGGGACAATTACACCTGTCAGTATTGCGGCCAACAGACGCACACCCTCACTGTCGATCACGTAGTCCCCCGGCATCGCGGCGGCGCCCATGCCTGGGAGAACCTGGTCAGCGCCTGCCCGAGCTGTAACCGCCACAAAGGGGGGCGGACCCCGGAAGAAGCTCACATGCCGCTCTTGCACAAACCCTTCGAGCCCCGGCCCTCCGTCCTCTACCTCTTTGGCGCCCATCTGGAGGCTAACGAAGGCTGGCGCAAGTTCCTGCGCGGTTGGGGTGAGTGATCTCTCTGCCTGAGCAAGGCCAGACAGGTTTTCCGAAACCTGTCTGGCCTTTGCCGAGGGGTGGATAATACCTTGTTTTGACCGTCGTGCAACGGTCCGCCAGACTGAAGCACAGTCTCCCCGTGCCGGGCTGTAGCCCGCCACTTGAGACGGAGGAACCATGAAGCGTGTGCTGCTTGTAGTCGGGATAATCTGCCTGCTCTTCGTCTCTACTGGGGTGGGCGTGGTCGGGGGGGTGGTGCTCGACCGTACGGTGCTGTCTGCAGTGGCGCCTTCCGACATAATCCCTGCCGGCGCCATACAGCAGTTCAAGCTGATGGGTGAGGCCTGGAACACGATCGAGCAGGTCTATGTGGATCGTTCGGCTCTTGATGCGCAGAAACTGGCCTATGGCGCCATTGCTGGCATGGTCGATGCGCTGGGGGATACCGGCCACAGCCGCTTTCTGAGCCCTGACATGGTGAAGGAAGAGCAAAAGTTCACCAACGGCGAGTTCGAGGGTATCGGTGTCGAGGTCCAGACGAACGGCCGCTATACGGTGGTCATTGCTCCTATCGATAACACCCCCGCGCAAAAGGCTGGCCTGCGGCCGGGCGATGTGATTCTCAAAGTTGATGGCGTCGATATGACGGGGCTGCCGCTGACCGAGGTGCAGGCGCATATTCTCGGTGCAGCGGGCACACCGGTCACGCTGACGATCCTCACCCCCAGCACGGGCGTCACGCGTGATGTGACCCTGGTGCGGGCGCGCATTGCCCTGCAGAATGTCACCTGGGCGATCCTGCCGGGCACCACGGTGGCCCACATCCGCGTCGCTGCGTTCAGCCAGGGGGTGACGAACGACCTGCGCAAGGCGATTGCCGGTGCGCAGCAGCAGGGGGCGACGGCGCTGATCCTGGACCTGCGCAGTGACCCCGGCGGGCTGTTGGATGAAGCGGTGGGCGTGGCGAGCCAGTTCCTGGCGGGCGGCAACGTGCTCCAGGTGAAGGATGTCAACGGCAAAGTGAGCGCCATCACTGTGCAGGGTAACGCATCGGCGCCCGACATTCCCATGGCCGTGTTGATCGACGGCGGCACGGCCAGCGCGGCCGAGATCGTGGCTGGCGCTCTGCAAGACGCCCATCGCGGCGTCCTGGTCGGCGAGACGACCTTCGGCACTGGCACCGTATTGCGCAGCTTTAACCTTTCCGATGGCTCGGCGCTTCTCCTGGCCACCCAGGAGTGGCTGACCCGCGATGGCCGGCAGATCTGGCACAAGGGCATCTCGCCTGATGTGGAGGTGCCCCTCGCTCCCGACGCACAGCCGCTCCTGCCCTCCGGCGAACGTAGCTTGACCGCCGAGGATGTGCAAAAATCGACCGATACCCAGGTGCTCAAGGCGCTGGAAACTTTGAAACAGTCCGTGCAACAGACCCAGTAGGCGCGCCAGCAAAGCCAATCGGTGCTGCATTTGACCATCTCTTCACACTCTGCTATACTCCCGCTATTCTTGCTGGCTGCGAAAGGAGCAGGCGCGATGTCAACCATCAGCATCACAATGCAGTCCAACCTCCCCATCGAGGTTACCGCCTGAGAGGGCGCGCCTGCCTGGAGTAGTTCTGCCTCGGCTGCACTGCTGGCCGGGGTGTTGTCCGTTCGTCTGTCTGTGCGCTGCTTGCGCGATACACAGGCCGTTGGCGTTCCCTCTGGGGGCCCCTACGGCTTTTCGATCCCCTCGGCCCTTTGGCCGGGGGTTGGCCGTGGGGAGTGATCCTACCCACGGCCTTTTTTTCGCGGAGCAGAGCATGGCAATCTCATTCGGCGTCTGCTGGCGCCTGTTGGTAGACTATTTGCGGCCGCAATGGGGGGGAGTTCTCCTCCTAGCGGCCGTCCTCCCAGGAAGTATCGGCCTGCAGTTGACGAGCCCGCAGGTACTGGGTTGCCTGATTGACCTGGCGCGGGCCGGCAGCGCTTTTGGCTCTCTGGCCGGCGTTGCAGCGCTTTTCATCGGGCTGGCCCTCACCGGGCAGGGCCCGGCCGTCGCCGCGACCTGCACCGGCGAAAACGTCGGCTGGACGGCAACCAATGCCCTGCGCAACGACCTGGCTTTCCACCGGGCGCATATGCCCGGTGAGATGGTCGAGCGCATCGACGGCGACGTGATGGCCCTGGCCAACTTTTTCTCCCATTTCGTGGTTGCCCTGTTGGGCAGCGCCCTGATGCTCGTGGGGGGCGCCGCCCCGGCGCGGATCGATGCCGGGGTGGGCGGGGTCATGTTCGTCTTTGCTGCCCTCTCCCTGACGGCTTGCGGCCGTATCCGCGATATCGCCGTGCCCCCCTGGGCAGCGTGGACGTCCGCAAGGTGGCGCTTGCTGATCTGCGCGCGCCCGTGAGCATGGTGACTCGGGAGGGGCAGCCTTTTAAGGCCAGCCTGTGCGACAACCTGCCCCTCTTCCGGCGGGGCATCCCCAGCTGGCGCCTGTGCGCGGCTCTGGGCGAGCTGGGCCTGGGCGACTGGCGCCGCTCGTTGCCTCAGGGGCTGGGTACGGAGCTGACGGCAGGTGGGGGCTTTCCGCGGGGCGGGCGCAGCTTCTGGCGTTCACCCGGGCCCTCAGAGCAGGCTGCCGTGTACCGTTTATCGTGCGCACCGGGTGTGGTGCGCAACGTTCATCGATGGAGATGCCTGTGAACATAACGCTCAAGCGCTACTGGCAAACGTTGGTGACCTATCTGCAGCCCCTCTGGCCACAGGCCTTGCTTTTGGCTGTGGTGCTCTTTGGTAGCATCGGCCTGCAGCTGGTCAACCCACAGATTCTCCGCTTCTTTATCGATACCGCCACTGGCGGCGGGCCCCTTTCCGTGTTGGGCCAGTCGGCGTTGCTCTTTGTGGGCATCGCTCTGGCCAACCAGGCCCTCTCGGTGCTGGCGACCTACACGAGTGAAAACCTGGGCTGGTCGGCCACCAACGCGCTGCGCGAGGACCTGGCGCTGCATTGCCTGCGGCTCGACATGTCGTTCCACAAAGGCCACACCCCGGGTGACATGATCGAGCGCATCGACGGCGACGTGACGGCCCTGGCCAACTTTTTTTCTCAGTTTGTCATCAATATCGTTGGCAACGCCGTGCTGCTGGTGGGCGTGCTCGTGGTGCTCTGGCTGATCGACTGGCGGGCCGGTGTGGCCATGCTCGTCTTTGGCAGCATGACTCTGGGCATCCTGATCGCCATGCGCAGCATGGCCGTGCCCTACTGGGAGGGGGCCCGGCAGGCGGCGGCCGATTTCACCGGCTTTTTGGTCGAGCGCCTCGGCGGCACCGAGGATATCCGCTCCAGCGGCGCGGTACCCTTTGTGTTGCGTGGCTTTTTCAAGCTCATGCGCCAGCGCCTGCAGAAGGAACGGCAGGCGTCGCTGATCGCTGGCAGCATGAGCTTTATGAACCTCCTTCTGCATGCCATCGGCACCGCGATCGCCTTTATCCTGAGCGCCCTGCTCTACCGCAGCGGTGAGATCAGCCTGGGCACCGCCTTTATCATTCTCAACTATGTGGAGATGATCTTCCGCCCGCTCAACATCATCAGCCAGCAGATGCAGAACCTGCAGATGGCCTCTGCTGGCCTGGACCGGGTCGAGAAGCTCTTCGCCACGACCAGCTGCATCCAGGATGGGCCGGGCAAGGCCCTGCCGGGGGGCCAGATTGCCGTCGAGTTCCGGGATGTCTCGTTCGCCTATGAGGGCGATGACACCGTGCTGCACAGGATTTCGTTCCGCCTTCAGCCCGGGCGCGTTCTGGGCGTATTGGGCCGTACCGGCTCGGGCAAGACGACGATCACCCGCCTGCTCGCCCGGCTTTACGATCCGAAGGAGGGGGCGATCTTGCTGGGAGGCGTCGATATCCGGCAGGTGCACCTGAAGGAGCTGCGGCGGCGCGTGGGCGTGGTGACGCAGGACGTGCAGCTTTTCGAGGCCACCGTGCGCGACAATCTGACCTTTTTCGACACCACGATCTCCGATGATCGCATCGTGCGCGTGCTGTGCGAGCTGGGCCTGGGCCAGTGGTATCACTCGCTGCCGCACGGCCTCGATACCGAGTTGGCGGCCGATGGCGGCGGGCTCTCGGCGGGCGAAGCGCAGCTCCTGGCTTTCGCGCGCGTCTTTCTGGCCGACCCGGGGCTGGTGATCATGGATGAGGCCTCTTCGCGCCTCGACTCGGCGACAGAGGCCCTTATCGAGCGCGCCATCGACAAACTGCTCTATAACCGCACGGCCCTGATCGTGGCGCACCGCCTCGCCACCGTGCACCGGGCCGATGAGATCATGATCGTCGAGAACGGCTGTATCTGCGAGCACGGCGAGCGCGCCCGCCTGGCGGCCGATCCCGGCTCACGTTTCTACGGCCTGCTCCAGACAGGCCTGGAGGAGGCATTGAAATGAGCACCTGGCGATATCTGTGGCGCCTGCTCCGCTTCTGCCCGGGCATCTACCTGGCAGCGCTGGGGATCCAGTCGGTCCACGTGATGATGGAAATGGCCCCCGGCCTGCTCTCGCGCCAGTTTCTCGACTGGCTCACGAGCAGTCAACCTTACAGCGTCATGTGGGGCATCATCGTGGTGCTCATCGTCACCTATGTGGCGCATGCGGCCTGCTACGCGGGCAACCTGTTCACGATGGTCACCTTCCGCTTTACGGCCGGGGCGCTTCTGCGCAAGAACCTCTTCGAGCACGTCCTGCGCCGACCTGGGGCGAACGCGCTTCCAGGCTCGCCGGGCGAGGCGACCAGCCGCTTTGGCGGCGATGTGGATGAGACCATGGATTTCCTGGCCTGGCTGGCTGAAGCTCTGGGGCTGGTGGCCTTTGCCGTGGTTGCTGTGATCGTCATGGTGAGCATCAATACCCGCATCACTTTGTTCGTGTTCCTGCCGCTGTTTGCCGTGGTGGGCATCATCAACCTGGCCAGCCGGCGCTTCCGGAGATATCGCCAGGCCAGCCGCCGCGCTGCTGGGCGCGTGATCGGCTTTTTGGGTGAGATGTTCAACGGCGTGCAAGCTATCAAGCTGGCCAACGCCGAAACGCGGGTGGTCGGGCAGTTCCACCGGTTGAACGAGGTCCGCCGCAAGGCCACGGTCAGAGACCGTATGTTCCACAGCCTGGTGCACTCGATCTTCTACAATGTCGTCAACCTGGGCATGGGGGCCATCCTGATCCTGGCCGCGGGGGCCATGCGCGACGGCACCTTTACCGTCGGCGATTTCGCCCTGTTCACCTTTTACCTGGCCTATGCCACCGATGGTATGGCCTATATCGGCGAAATGCTGGCGCGCTACAAGGAAGTGGGGGTGTCGATTGACCGCATGCTGGAGCTTTTGCCCGGCGCCTCACCCAAGGATCTCGTGGAGTATGGCCCCGTCTACATGCGGGGGCCCTACCCCGAAGTACCCTACCTGCCCAAGACCGATGCGGATCGCTTGCAGCGCCTGGAGGTCAAGGGCCTCAGCTACCACTTTCCGGAGGGCGGGCGCGGCATTGCGGATGTGAGCCTCAGCCTGGAGCGCGGTTCGTTCACGGTCATCACCGGACGCATCGGCTCGGGCAAGACGACCCTCCTGCGCACCCTCTTGGGTCTGCTGCCCCGTGAGGCGGGGGAGGTGCGCTGGAACGGGCAACCTGTGGGCAACCTGGGGGACTTTATGGTGCCGCCGCGCGCGGCCTATACCGCCCAAGTGCCGCGCCTCTTTAGCGACACCCTGCGCGACAATATCCTGCTTGGCCTGCCTGAGGACAAGGTGGACCTGCCGGGCGCCATCAGTCAGGCCGTGCTGGAGGACGACGTAGCCGCGATGGAGAAGGGGCTTGATTCCATGGTGGGGCCCAAGGGTGTGCGCCTCTCTGGCGGGCAGGTGCAGCGCGCGGCGGCCGCGCGCATGTTCGTGCGCGGCGCTGAGCTCCTGGTGTTCGATGACCTCTCCAGCGCCCTCGATGTGGAGACAGAGCGGGTGCTCTGGGAGCGCGTATTCGAGCGACAAGGGCTCGTGGGCGGCGGCCCTACCTGCCTTGTCGTCTCGCACCGGCGGGTGGCCCTGCGGCGCGCGGATCACATCATCGTGCTCAAGGATGGCCGTGTGGAGGCCGAAGGCAAGCTCGATGACCTCCTCACTACCTGCGACGAGATGCAGCGCCTCTGGCGCGGCGACTTGGGCGAAGAGAACGGCAACGGGCGAGGTTAAAGGCAATATGTAGTTGGGGTCAGTCTGCAGGGGTGGGGTTCCCCGCCCCTACAGACTGACCCCAACTACATATCTCATCAGTGGATGTACCCCAGGTACTCTTTCTGATATTTGAGCAGTGTATCCAGCGTCTTCTCGGCAGCCTGGAAGTTATCCACGACCGGGTCTACCAGCAGCGCCTGCAGCGCCAACTCCCGCGAGCCCTGGAGGATCGCCTCGGCGGTCAGGTCTAGCACGGCGGCTTGATTGTTCATCAACCCGGCCAGGCCCTTGGGCAGCGCGCCCAGCGGCACGCCGTGCACGCCGTTCTTGTCAACCTTCGCCGGCACCTCGACCACCAGGTCGTGCGGCAGGTTGTCGATCAAGCCATCGTTCATGACATTGGCGGCGTCTTCCGCCTGGCCCGAATCCGTCACGATACCCTCGATCATGGGGATCACACGCTCGCTCGTGCCGCTGATGCGCAGCTCTGGTTCGGGCCCCAGGCACCACGCCTTGTACCAGTTGTAGAAATCGAGGATGCCCTTGTGGTCCACGACCGAATGGGCCCACGAGATATATTCACCAAAGTGGCTGTCGGTGGTGATGGGCAGGTAGCCAAAGCGCTCCAGTATGGTCATGAACAGGCCGCGCTCTACAAACGTCTCTTCGGCTTCAGGGGCATGGTTGGGGTCGAGCATGCCGACAAAGGTGGGCAGGTGCTCAAAGTACTCGCGGGCGCGCGCGCGCACGTCGGGGTAGGCGTCCTTGCCCGAATCCTTGTATCTGACCTCCAGCAGCACGCTGAAATGGTTGAGCCCGCCCGCCTTGAACTCGATGTTATCCATGGTCGTGTCGAGGAGCATGGGCAGGTGATGGTGCAGCGAGGCGATCTCGTGGCAGAGGCCCGTCAGTTTGAGCGCCGGGTACTTGCGCTTGACCGTCAGGCAGATGCGGCTCATGGGGTTAGAAAAGTTGAACACATGCGCATCGGGGCAGATGCGCATGATGTCGCCGCAGATATCGAGGATGGGTGGGATGATGCGCATAGCGTGAAAGAGGCCGCCAGGACCGCCATTCTCGCCATAGACCTGGCGGATGCCATATTGCTGGGGCACACGCCAATCCTGCTCCCACAGATCAAACCGCCGGCCCACCTCGATGGAGATAATGCAAAAAGTGGCGCCCTGCAGCGCCTCCTGGCGGTTGGTGGTAGCGGTCACGGTAAAGGGCAGGTTGTGCTCCTTCAGGTGCTCAAAGGCAATGCGCTCCACCCGGGCCAGGGCCTGCGGGTTGATATCGTGCAGCACGATTTCGCTGCCCGCCAGCGCGTCGCTGTTAAAGATGTCGCCCAGGGTGCCCAGGCCGAAGTTGGCGCTGCCCGCGCCGATGAGGACGATCCGTTGGCTCATGGTATGCTTCCTCCTTGGGATGGCAAGAAGAACGTAAAAACTGTTTCACCTGGCCTGATTGTAACACGGTCACCGAAAGAGGGCAATGTTGCGTTCTTCGCCGCGCGGCGCTCCTGGCGCTGCTGCTGGGCGCCGGCATCGTGCTGCAACTGACCAGCCCGCAGATCCTGCGCTACTCTATCGACACGGCTACGGCCGGCGGGGCCACGCACTCCCTGGCCATTGCGGCCCTGCTCTCTATCGGCGTGGCCCTGCTGAACCAGGCGCTGTCGGTCACAGCCACCTATGTCAGTGAGACCGTCGCCTGGACGGCGGCCAATGCCCTGCGGCGCGACCCGGCGCAGCACTGCCTGCACCTGGATATGACCTTTCACAAGTCGCATACACTGGGGGAGATGATCGAGCGCCTCGACGGCGATGTGACGGCGCTGGCCAGCCATTTCTCCCAGTTTGTGGTCTATGTGCTGGCCAATGCGGCCATGCTGCTGGGCATGCTGGCTGTGCTCTACCGGGTCGGCTGGCGCGTGGGGCTGGCGTTCACGGCCTATACGGCCGCGGCCCTGGTGGTGCTCATGGCCTGCCGCAACCTGGCCGTGCCCCACTCGGAGGCGGCGCGCCAGGCGGCGGCGGCAGACCGCTCCGGCTTTCTGGAGGAGCGCCTGGCCGGCACTGAGGACTTACGTTGCTGCGGCGCTCTTACGAGTTGATGTGCGGGCGCCTGCATACCGAGCGGCGCGCCGGCGTGATGCAGAGCTGGATGATCATAGGGTTCATCGGCGTGATCACCGCGGGCAACGCCCTCGCCTTTGGGCAGCGCCCTCTACCACAGCGGGGCCATCACCATCGGCACTGCCTATATGATCTTTTGCTATGCCGACAGGGTCTTCCGCCCGCTGATGATGATCGCGCGCCAGACGCAGGACCTGCAAAAGGCCGCTGCTGCCATCGAGCGCATCGAGCGGCTCCTGAGCACCGAGAGCAAGATCACTGAGGGCGCAGGGGAGCCCTTGCCGCTGGGCGCCGTGCCGGCGCGTTCCGCAGCGTAGATTTTGGCTTTCAGCTGCAGCCCAGGCGGGTGTTGGGCCTGCTGGGGCGTACCGGCTCAGGCAAGACGATCCTGCTGCGGGTGCTGCTGGGGCTTTTGCCCATGGAGAGCGGCGAGATCCGCTGGAACGGCGCGCCCCTGGCCGACCCGGCGGCCTTCCTGACCCTGCCGCGCGCATGTTCGTGCGCGGCGCGGAACTCTTGGTGTTCGACGACCTCTCAAGTGCGCTCGACGTGGAGACGGAGCGCCGGCTCTGGGAGCGGGTGTCCGAGCGACATAACACAACATGGCTGGTCGTCTCGCACCGGCGGGCGGGCCTGCGCCACGCCGAGCGCATCATGGTGCTCAAAGAGGGCCTCGTCGAGGCTGCGGGCGCGCTCGACGAGTTGCTCGCTACTTGCGAGGAGATGCAGCACCTCTGGCAGGCGGGTAGCGGGGTGGGCGAGGAGTAAGCCAGCGGACGCCGAGACAAGGGGGCACACATGCCTTACGAATACTATCGCTTGACACCCGAGGAGCGTGAAGAGGTGGTGCGCCAGCGGAGAAAGCGGGGCTACCCGCTCCATGCACCCCCGCACCCGCTCCGGGGTGAGCACTGCTACTTGCTCAGTGCGGCGAATTACCGGCATGCGCGCATCATGGCGGCGCCGGAACGCCGGACTGACCTGGAGGATTGTCTGCTGCGTGCGTTGAGCATTGTCCATGCCGAGGTCATCGCCTGGGTGGTGCTGCCCAACCACTATCATGCGTTGGTGAACGTCGGGTCGTTGGCGTCCATCTCATCAGCCCTGCAGGATGTGCATGGCGTCACTGCGCGCAATTGGAATCTGGCGGATGAGAAGACGGGCAAGCGGAGGGTGTGGTACCGGTTCACCGACCGGGCGATTCGCAATGAGTCCCACCTGCTCGCGACTCTGAACTATATCCACTACAACCCGGTGAAGCATGGCTACGTCGAGGATGCCTACGAGTGGCCGTGGTCGAGCTTGCAGGGGTATCTGGAAGCACATGGGCGTGAGTGGCTGCGCGCAACGTGGCGCGCTAATCCCCCGGGAGATATGGGCCGCGGGTGGGATGACTACTAATGTCCTGCTATGGCGACAGGCAGTGGAAGCCTGTCGTAGCAGCGGGCTTTAGCCGCCGGAGTGGCTCGGATGCGCAACATGCATAGTGGGCGATGCAGCTCTATGGGGAGGCTCGCCTCGAGTTGGTTGGGCGACTGAAGGTCGCCACTACGACAGGCAGCGGAAGCATGTTGTAGTAGCGGGCTTTAGCCGCCCAAGTTACTCGGACGTAGACCGTGCATAGCGGGTGGTCGTGCTCTGTGGAGAGGCTCGCCTCGAGTTGGTTGGGCGACTGAAGGTCGCTACTACAACAGGCAGCGGAAGCATATTGTAGTGGCGGGCTTGAGCCGCCGGAGCTACTCTGAGATACAACGCGCCTCGTGGGCAATGGGGGCCTGTCTTGATCGCTCTACATAAATACTATAAGACTGCTGCCATGTCGGCTGCCAGCTACATCGGCGACAACCCGCTCTTCCTGCTCACCTATCTGCTGCACCTGGTGCGGGTGGCCGTGCTGCTGGCCCTCTGGCGGCTGATTCTGGCCGGCAGGGGGGAGGTCTCGGGGATGACTTTGCCCGTCGTGCTGACCTATACCCTGGTCTCCGAGGCCTTTTATGAGCCGCTGCACGGCCGCACGAGCCTGGCCGATGCCCTGTGGAACGGGACGATCGTCACACGCCTGCTGCACCCCGTGGGCACCTTTGCCGAGTTTACTGCCGAGGCGTTGGGGCGCTGGGGGTTCACGTTCTGCGTGTTCTCGCTGCCCCTGCTCCTGCTGGCGCCCCTGTTTGGGGTCAGCCCGCTGCCCGCGAGCCCGCAGGCCGGAGGGCTGTTCGTGCTCAGCCTGGCGCTCGCCATCGCCGTCGGGGTCGCCATCGACATCAACCTGGGTGCGGCGATGACGGCTCTGGAGATCAACCGCTGGGCGGTCGAGCAGGTGCGCGAAGCGCTGACCGTGGTCCTCAGTGGGGCGCTGGTGCCGCTGGCGCTCTTGCCCTGGGGGCTGGGCGATGTCTTTGGCTGGCTGCCCTTCGCCGCCATGGCCTCCGCGCCCTTGCGCATCTATACCGGAACGGGCGCCCCGGGGCTGCTGCTGGCCCTGCAGGCAGGCTGGGCGCTGGCGCTGTGGCCCCTGGCGCACTGGCTGTGGCGCGCCAACCGTGAAAAGCTGGTGACTCATGGCGGATAATACGCGAACCAACACCCTGCAGCGACTGCTGCGCCTCTGGGGCCTCTATGCCCGCATGGACCTGCTCTGGATGTTGCGCGATGGGCGGCAGTTCGCGATCTATGCCCTGTCTGACTTGATCACCAACATCGGCTCGGTGACGGCGGTGCTGCTTCTGGCCGCGCGCTTTGCCGGCATCGGCCCCTGGAACGAGTGGCAGGTGGTGTTCCTGCTGGGTTACGCCATGGTGGTCAACGCCAGCATGAACATGCTCTTCCAGTACAACGTGCTGCACATCAGCCGCCGCATCGGCCGCGGGCAGATGGACCACACCCTGATCCAGCCGCAGCCGCTGTGGATGGCCCTTGTCACCGAGGGATTCATGCCTGTCTCCGGCTCAGCGATGCTCTGGCCGGGATTGGGGCTCTTGATCTGGGCGCTGGTGCGTCTGCAGATGACCGTCACGATCGGCTGGCTGGCGGCGGCCGCGCTCAACCTGGCGGCCTCGGCGCTGGTCATGCTGTCTTTTTCTTTCATCTGGGGGAGCCTGGCCTTCTGGGCGCCGCGGGCCGCGGAAGAGATCTCGAGCGCCGCCGTGGATCTGGTCAGCCAGCTCAAGGGCTTCCCCCTCGACGCCCTGGGGCCGGTCCTGCTGGGCGGGCTGCTGACGGTGCTGCCGGTCGGCTTTGTGGCCTGGTACCCGGCGCGCTGCCTGCTGGGGCTGGAGGCTCGCCCCTGGGCGGTGTTGGTTACCCCTCTGGCTGCGCTGCTTTTCGCGGTGCTGGCCGCCTTTGTCTTCTGGAGAGGAATGAAGAACTATGCCAACGTCGGCTCTCAGCGCTACAGCGCCTTTGGACATCGTAGTTGATCTCAAGGGGGTCTGCAAGACCTACCGACAGCGCCAGCGTTCGGAGCGCCTCGTGGATGCCGTGCGCAACCTGCTGCATCCGCGCTTCCGCGAGGTGCATGCTCTGCAGCATATCGACCTGCAGATACGCCGCGGCGAGGTAGTGGCCTATGCCGGGCCCAACGGCGCCGGCAAGAGCACGACGGTCAAACTGCTCTCTGGCGTGTTGGCGCCCGATGCTGGCAAGGTGCAGGTGTTGGGCATGGACCCGGTGCGCGACCGTGTGCGCTTTGTGAACCACATCGGCGTGGTCTTTGGCCAGCGTACCGAGCTCTGGTTTGACCATCCCGTCGCGGCGACCTTTGAGTGGAAGCGCGTGGTGTGGGACATCCCTGACGAGCGTTACCAGCGTATGCTGGGCCTGCTCAAGGAGCTGCTGGGGCTGGATGAGTTCTGGGGCAGCCTGGCGCGCGAGCTGAGCCTGGGGCAAAGGATGCGCGCTGACCTGGGGCTAGCGCTCCTGCACGAGCCCGAGATCCTCTTTCTCGACGAGCCGACCATCGGCCTCGACGTGCTGGCCAAGCGGACCATCCTGCGCTTTATCCGGGACCTGAACCGCGAGCGGCAGGTGACCGTGATGCTCACCAGCCACGACATGTCGGAGCTGGAGCAGCTCGCCGGGCGCATTGTGATGATCGATCACGGGCACATCGCCTTTGATGGCGATTTCTCGCAGCTGCGGCGCGAGTTTGCCGATCGCCGCCGCCTGCTCATCGAGACGCCCAACGGCCAGGCCCCCGTGCTGCAGGGGGCGCAGCTCATCAAGAGCGACCCGGGGCGCCACGAGTATGTCTTCGATGCTGCGCAGGTGACCCTGCCCGCGCTCCTGGAGCAGGCGGCGGCTCAGGCCCAGGTGCTCGATGTCGAGACTCACCGCGCCCCCATCGACGATGTCATCGCCGATATCTATGAGCGCTGGCAAAGGAATAGAGGGTAAGTAGGGGGAGGGGCCAGCCCCCCTACTTACCCTCTGCAATCTCGGCCAAGGCCAGTAAATCCCCCGAAACAAGCCCCTGCCCGCCCAACAGAAGGGGCACGGGTGCGCGGCAGGCGGCCTCAGTCAGGGCGCGCAGGGTGGGGTCATTGATGCGACCCGGCTGCAGCAGGTCGGCGTAGAACCGGTCGCTGGCGGTGGGCCAGAGCTTCAGGTGAGCCCACAGGGGGCGGGTATCCATAATGGCAGCGGTGCATGCGCCCGCGAGGGACTGGAAAAAGGCCTCTGCCCCCACCTGCTCGAGCAGGGCCCCCAGCCAGGCGCACACCTCACCGCGGGCCAGCCGGCCGCTGGCGCGCATGCCCCGCTCCTCGCTGAATATCCTCGTCTGGCAGGGGAGCCGCTCCAGGCGCGCCCAGGTAGCCGCGGAAGTGCGCCCGTAAACAAGCACCTCGCCGCGCGGGTTCCGCAGCTCGGCCAGTACGCGCTCCAGCGGCGCCGGGTCCAGGGGCAGGCTCTCTACCAGCCGACGCAGTGCAGGGCCGCAGGCCGGGTGCCGGGCAGCGATGGCCAGATCGTGTGGTGTATCCAGGTCGAGCCGGGTAGCCGCGCTCGCCGGCAGGCTCTCCACCGGAAGTCCTGCCGCGCGCAGCCGCCAGGCCAGGTCGTTATCGCTCGCGGGCAGCTCGATGCGGTCGAGGGCGGCGACCGGGGCCAGGGCGAGCAGGTCGGTGGAGTAGAGGTTGTTGGTGATGACGCCCTGCCCCAGGGCCAGCGCGCGCTGCGCGAGCGTCTCCAGGTCCGAGGCGGAAAGGAGGGGGCCGGCGCCTCCGCCGATGTAGAGTAGGCGCTCCCAGCCGAACTGGGCCGCGACCTGGCGCAGGCGGCGCCCAAAGTGAAAGGGCTCGCCCGGCGGGTCGGGCAGGAGTTCGACGCCGCCCGGCAGAGATGCCCAGTCGGCCTTGGGGCTGGCGATCACGATGGGGCGCAGGCAGGGCCTCTCCAGGGCGCGCGCCGCCAAGTCGCACGCATTGGCCCGGCAGGCAGCGCTCACCCAGCGCTCAGGGTCGCTGGCCCCACCCGGGCCAACAAAGATGATCAGTGGCAGTTGCTCGCGTTCCATCGCATCTCGTTGCTCATGACCGGTTTGTAGTGGGCGCTCAACAAGGCAAAACTAGCCTCCCATGCCCGATTGGGCACAACGCACGATGAAAACCCCCTTCGGTCTCCGGGCATCATGCTCCGCATGTGGCCGGAACAAGCCTTTTGGAGGGAGTGGTGGGTCTGGGCGCCGCCTGCGGCGCTCAGACCCACCACTCCCCTTCCGGATCAGGGCCGGGCTTGTGCGTGGCATGGCAGCCGGCAATTGCCCGGAAGGGTGTTGGCGCTACTTTCAGAAGGTAACCCCGACCCATCAAAACCAGCGCGGGAAGCCATAAATGAAGCGAGGGGCCGGGCAAAATACCCCGGCCCCCCACAATCTCATCTCACGGCAAGCCATTGCCGCCCAATCTATCCAACCACCGGCTCCAGGATGCCATAGTTGCCATCTTGGCGGCGGTAGAGAACATTCAACTCTGCGCTCTCCCCGTTGAGGAAGACGAAAAAGTCGTGGCCCAACAGCTCCATTTGCTCAATCGCTTCATCGGGCGTCATCGGCGTCACCGGGAAGCGCTTGGTGCGCACGATATGGCTGGTTTCCTCCTCGGCCATTTCTTCTGCTGATTGCGTGTCTGCCGCGGCGCTGCGGGAGCGACCGCGCGCTCGTTTGCCCTTGTAGCGGGCAATCTGACGGACCATTTTGTCCAGCACCGCATCGATGGCAGTCTGCATGTCATCGGAGCGCTCTTCACCGCGCAGGATCGTGCCGTTACTGCGCAACGTAACCTGCACAACATGGCGATCACCAGCGCTCTTGGTCTTTTGGAGGGATAGCTCGACATGAGCATCGTAGATACCCGGCAAGTGACGGTCCAGCTTGCCGAACTTTTTCTCCACATACGTGCGCAGCCAATCGGTTACCTCCACATTCTTGCCCTGCACGATCAGTTGCATCTCGGTTTCTCCTTTCTTGCCTGGCGCCCACAGCACCCGGGCATAGCCCATCAGGCGTCCTCACAAGCTGGCCCATGGGAGTGCAGCGGGCATAACGCGGCCGATCAGCGGACAATGATGGGGATGATGGCGCCCTTTGTACAAAGGCTGGCGCATGAATTGTTAAACGGAGTCTTGTTCAATCCCATTGTAGCGGTTTTCTATCTGAATGTCAATGGGCCTGCGGCGGCCCACCAGATCACGGCTGCCCAGCAGGGTGATGCTGCCGATGATTAGAAGGGCGCCCAGGATCTGCCCCGGCGCCAGGCGCTCACCGAGGAGCAGGAAGGCCAGCAGGCCAGCGACCACCGGCTCCATAGAGACGACGATGCTGGCGACGCTGGCCGGCAGGTGATGGAGCCCGGCGGCATAGAGCAGGCCGCCGCACAGCCCGGGGCCAAGGGCCATGGCCAGGAGCCATACGATCGTTTGCGGCGTGCTCACAGCATGCGCCAGGGCAGACGGCGTCTGCACCAGCGCCAGGAGGGGTACCCCAAAGGCCAGACCGAGGGTGAGCACCGTCCAGGGCGAGTAGTGGCGCACAGCCTGCTTGTTCAGGATGCTGTAGCAGCCATAGCACAGGCTCGAGCCCAACCCGAGGGCGATGCCCGGGGCGTTGAGGCGCAGCAAGCCGGGCTCGTAGACCTGAGCAACCAGGGCGGCGCCGGCCAGGGTGCCCACGAGGGCCAAGATGCCGGTGCGGCTCGGGCGCTCGCCCAGAAAGCGCCAGGCGTACAGGGTAACCCACACGGGGGCCGTATACATCAACACCGCGGCCACTGCAACACCGGCTACTTGCACGGCGTAGGCGTAGACCAGGTAAAAGGCTGCTACGCCCACCGCCCCCAGGGCGGCAAAGAGCGGCCAATGGCGGCGCTCAACGTGCAGGGAGCGGCGGCGGATCAGGGCGATGGCCAGCAGGGCCGCCAGACCGATAGCGGCGCGGAAGAACACGATCGTCACCGGGGCCAGGCCATCATCGCGGCCCAGGACCGTGTAAAAGAGGCCCAGGGTGCCCCAGGCGGTAGCGGCCCCCAATACCAGCAGGTAGCCGCGCCCAAGATGGCTGCGGGGGTCACCGCTCAACGAGGCGCCTCCTCGCCCCAATGGGGGCGGGCCAGGGTAAGCGCCCAGACGGCGCCAGCGCCCGCCTCTTTCAGGGCGGCTGCACAGGCGTCCAGGGTTGCGCCCGTAGTGCAAATATCATCGAGCAGGCAGACGGCCTGCCCCCGGAGCGCGGGGCCCACATAGCTAAAGGCGCCCTGCACATTAGCCAGCCGCTCCGCTGCGCCCAGGCCGACCTGCGGCGGCGTATGCCGGATGCGCCGTAGTGCGCGCTCATCGCACGGAATGCCTATCTCGTGGCTCAATTGCCTGGCCAGGAGCGCCGCCTGGTTAAAGCCCCGTTCACGGACCCGTTGCGGGTGGAGCGGCACCGGCAAGAGCAGCCCAACTGGCAGCGGCCCCTGGCGCCAGCACTCGGCCAGGAGCGCGCTCAGGGGCCCCTTGAGGGCGTGCACGCCGCCGTATTTGAAGCGGTGAATGGCCTGCCGCAGCGGGCCGGCGTGCCAGGCCGCGGAGCGGAGGCCGTCTATCGCGTGAGGGTGCCGGCCATGGCGTGGGCAGCGCCCCTGAGGCGTGAGCGGCTCGCCGCAGCGCACGCAAAGGGGAGGGTGCAGGAATTCCACCTGCGCCAGGCAGCGGGCGCAGAAGAGCGAGCCCGGCTCGCCGCAGGCCACACAACGCGGCGGGAAGAGCAGGTCCAGCAGGCTGCCCAGCACCCGCCTGGGGAGCGGGAGCGTATCCATAATGCAGGCTCAGACCTCGCGTTCTTTGTAGGCGAAGGTGGTGAAAAGATCGCCCGTGTTGACAGAGATGGGCCATTGGCTGATGCCCAGGCAGCGGGCGATACTGCGCAACTTTTGCGACAGGCGCGGCACGCGGGTGCCCAGTTGGGCCAACACATAGTCCAGCAGCACATAGCGCCCCTGGGGCATCTGGCGGACGGTGCGAAAGCCCGTCAAGTCAAGCATATGCGCCAGGGTGCGGCCGGAGAAATAATAGAGGTGCATCTCCATCAGCCAGGGCCAGCGTGGCCCCAGGATGTGCGGCAACAGACTGTCGATATCAATGGTGTGAATGCAGACGAGCCCGCCCGGCCGCAGCAGGCGGTTGATGCGCACAAGCTCACCCTTGGGGTCGGTAAAGTGTTCGATCACATCCCAGAGGGTGATGACGTCGAAAGAGGCGGGGGGCAGGTCCACACTATCCAGAGTGCCCGTGAGCACATTGAGGCCGCGCTGCCGGGCTTCCTCTGCGGCCCAGAGCGAAGGCTCCACACCCCATCCCTCCCAGCCATGCCGGTTGGCGATCTCGATGAAGATGCCGGCGTAGCAGCCCACATCGAGCAGCCG
>DAOTVS010000135.1:0-6125 GCA_034436375.1 Anaerolineae bacterium
TGGCTGCTCCGCAGAGCGGCCATCCCGAGCCACACCACCCCTCCATACCTCAGGCGTAAGGCCGGGCGGCGGCGGAGCATATTGCCCAGCTTAGGTCCCGGATGTTTGCCGGCAAGTGGCCATCTCCACTTGGGCGGGCCGGGTGGATTTGGGGTATACTGGAGTTGTGAGCCCCAGCCATGAGGGTATCCTTCCGGGGGCGGCAGGCGAGCGGCCCCTGCGCGGGGTGTTGCCTGCAACCAAGGAGGAAACAGACCATGCCTACCCCCGCTTCGTCCGCCCGGCAGGCCCTGGCCGGGCACACCATTTGGCTCTGGCATTACCTGCATGCGGACTGGCAATGGGAGCAGTCGCGCGCCTGGCACGCGGAGCGCTATGCGCTGGCGGTGGGCGAGGCGCTGGACCTGATGCAGCGCGACGCCGAGTTCATGTACTTTTTCGATACGGAGAGCGAGTTCTTCTCGGCGGTGGCGGAGCGGCTGGGCCCGCGCCTGGAGGAGCTGCGGCAGCGGGTGCGGGAGGGGCGCGTGCGCATTGTCAGCGCGCAGGTGGCCAACTGCCGCCCCAACCAGGTGGGCGATGAGACCTACTTGCGCAACCTGCAGCTCGGGCGGGCCTTTTTCGCGGCCAACCTACCCCCCACGGATCTCTCTCTCTTCCACAGTGTGGATATCGCCATCGGCCACAGCCAGATGCCCCAGATTCTGCGCCTGGCGGGCTTTCAGTATTACCGGGCCTGGCGCCCGCACGGCCCCCTGAATGCCCGCAGCGTGCCGCACCAGTTCCACTGGGAGGGGCTGGACGGCTCACGCATCCTGGTGACGCGCGGCCCCTATGGCGGGCTCTGGCACAGCAAGGAACTGCCTCCCCTGGATGATGGGCACTGGGATGAGATTGTCTCTCACCTCTACGATGCCTATTTTCACGACCAGGTCCTGGCCGGGCGCTCCGCTAGCGGGCAACTTTTCCTGATCCAGGGCTCCGATGACGCGCGCCCGCTGCGCACGGGCGACGGCGACCGGCCGATCGACGTCCCCGGCCTGCTGGCTGCCTGGCGCCGGCGGGAGGATATCCCCATCCGTTGGTGCACGCCGCTGGAGTTCAGCCGGGCGGTGGCGGCGCAGGCGGAGCGCCTGCCGGTGGTGCGCGGGATGCTGGATGGCGCGGATGTGGGCTATAACACGGCGAACGGCGGCACGCGCGGCCTGTGGTACTGGCGGCAGATGAACGATCGCCGCCTGCTGCGCGCCGAGCGCTGGGCGGCTGCGGCAGCTGCAGCCGGCTCCCCGGCGCCCCAGGAAGAGCTGCGGCAGCTCTGGCGGCAGCACCTCACCTATCAGGCCCACGCGCAAGAGTTCGCTTTCCAGGAAGATTTCGACGAGCTGGTGGGCCTGGCGCGCGATGTGGCCTGGCGGGCCGAGCGCATCGAGCGGGAGGCGCAGGGGGCGCTCGCGCGGGCGGCGGGTGGGGGCGATCACACCGTGCGCTATGTGTTCAACCCCCACCCCTGGCCGGTCGAGGCGGATGTGGAGATCCAGGCTCCCTGCCCGCTGGCCGGCACGATGGCCATCCGGGCGGTGGACGAGCACGGCCTGCCCCTGCCCCAGCAGACCCTGGACGAGTTCCGCCATCCGCGCCTGACGGGCAGCCTGACGGAGGCACGGCAACTGGTGCGGGTGACGCTGCCGCCGCTGGGCTACCGGCGCATCGCGCTGCAGGAAGAGGCGGCGCCCGCGCCGCAGGGGCCGGCACCGGCACCGGAGGGTACGCTGAATGCGGCGGGCCTGCGCCTCGTCTACCGGGACCATGCCCTGCGCTCGGTGCAGGATGTGGCGAGCGGCGCGGCCTATGCCGGGGCCGACGGCGCCACCTGGCCCACCCTCGCCTTTCATGTGCTCGACAATGCCACCTGGCTCTTTGCCGGGCCCGAGCTGCGGCGCGAGTTCTTCGTGCCGGAGCGCAGCGCTTGGGTCGAAACCGGCCCCCTGCGCTGGCGGCACCGTGCTTGGGGCACACTCGGGCCCTACCGGGCACAGGTCGATACCGTGGCCGGTGGGCGCGCGCGGGAATGCGGCGTGGAGGTGCGCCTGGAGGGGCACTGGGACGAGGCGCCACTGACGGGGTTTGTGACGCTGCTGGGCGACCTGGCGGGGGAGGGCAAGCTTACGGCCGATATCCCCTTTGGCGTCGAGCCGCGGGACCCGGAGCACGACATCTATGTGCACAGTGTGCCGCAGGGGCGCGACCTGGGCATCGCCGATATGTTCGAGCGCCTGCGCCCGGGCTTTTTCTGGGCGCGCTCCTGGGTCGATTGGTCGGCGGCGGGGCACGGGGTGACCTGGCTCAGCGCGGATGGGTGCTATTACTGGCTCAAGGAGCCCGGCCGGCTGGGGCATATCCTGCTGCGCTGCGTGCGCCTGACCCCAGGCACGTGGGAGGAGCGCTGCGGCGAGCACCTGGCCGGCGCGGGTGTGCACACCTTCTCGTATGCCCTGCACTTCCACGACGGCAACTGGCGTGATGCCGGCCCCCAGCGGCGCAGCGCGGAGCTGCACCTGCCGCCGGTTGTGCGGGGTGCGGAGGGTGTGACTCCGGCCACCCTGCCCGCCGCCCACAGCTTTCTGGCGCTGGCGGGCCCGGCGCAGCTTTCCGCCTGCTACTGGGAGGGCGAGCACCTGCTGGTGCGGCTCTATGAGCGGGAAGGGATGGGGGGAGAAGCCACGTTGACCCTGGACCGGGCGCCGCAGAGCGCGCAGGCGGAGGACCTGCTGGGGCAGCGGGCCGATGTGCCCGTGCAGGTGCAGGGGCAGGAGGTGCGGGTGCTGCTGCGGCCATGGCAGATTGTGACCTTGCGCTTGGGCGTCTAGTCGCTACGCGGAGACGAACGACTAAAGTCGTTACTACGACACTGGGCGAGAGCCGTGTGGCCACTCCCCACACCCCAAAGGCCTAAAGCCGGGTGGTTGCGGAGCACACAACCCGGGAGAGTTCCCCGCCAGTTGATTGGCAAAGAGAGGGATTGATGGACAGCAACAGCGAGGGAGTCGATTTCCCCTTCCAGCCGGGGCCGGATGAGCGCGCGCGGGCCATTGCGCGCTGCTACGAGCTGGCCCGCGAGTGGGGGCTGACCCTGCCCGCGGTCGGGCCCATCGTGCTGGATTTCGGCCTGGGCTGCTTTGCGGAGATCGGCGAGGTCGAGTTCTGGGTGGCCAATGAGGAGCAGGCGGGCTATTGCGGCAAGTTCCTCTTTGTCGATGACGGGCAGACCTGCCCCTATCATCGCCATGCGGTCAAGCACGAGACCTTTTTCGTGCTCAAGGGCCGCGTGCGCATGGTGGTCGACGGCCGGGAGCGGGTGCTGGCGCACGGGGATACGCTGGTCATGCCGCCGGGGGTGGCTCATTCCTTCACCGGCGGCGGCCCGGCGCTGCTGCTGGAGGTCTCGATGCCCAGCATCCGCCACGACTCGTTTTTCGCCGACCCGGCCATCGGCGAGAACGGCATTATCTGATGCGCGTGTACCACGGCGACCCGGCCAAGCTCGCCGCACCCAGGCCGGCGCTGACCCGGGGGCTCCTCGCGTTCGTTGCGGAGCGATACGGCCTGCGCGTGGATAGCCCGCGGGACCTGGGCGGGAGCTTTAACCTCAACGTGCTGGTCGACGGCCACGTGCTGCGGGTGTACGGGCCGTGGGTGAGTGGGGAGAGGCTCCAGGCGCTGCAGCGGATCCGCCGGACGCTGCGCGCCAGGGGCGTCCCCATCCCCGAGGTGCGGCCGGCGCGCGATGGGGCGCCCTTGTGCGCTTTTGGCGACTGCGTGCTCGAGGTCGAAAGATACATTGCTGGTGTGCCTATGGCCTCATGGGCGCAGCTCCGCACCGGCATGCGCGCGCTGGGGCGGCTGCACAGCCTCATGGCGGACCTTGACGTTGAGGCGCCGCCGCCCATTGCCAATCATCTGCCGCAGGAGCTGGCGCTCGCCGCCACGCTCGACGCGGCGGCGGTGATACGGGCCTGGGGGCCGGCGGCGCAGGAAAAGCGGTACGCGGAGAGCGCCGAGGCGCTGGCGCGCCTGCTCCCCGTCGCTCCGCTGCCGCGCCAGTTGGTGCACGGCGATTTCTGGGACAACAATGTCCTCTTCCGCGGTGCCGAGCTGGCCGCCGTGCTCGATTTTGACTTTGCGGGGGTCCGCCCGCGCGTGGATGACCTGGCCCTGCCGCTGTATTGTGTCCTGGAGGATGGAGGGCAGTTGGCCGATGTGCGCAGTCTGGTCGATGCGTACGATGAGGGTTGCTCCACGCCGCTGTCGAAGGATGAGCGCCGGGCGCTGCCTTTCGCCATGGCGCGCATGCCGCTCTCGTTCCTGCAGTACCTGGTGCTGCCGGGCGACGCCGGGTACATGGAGGGGTTGCGCCGGGAGTTTAGCGAGAAGCGCAGCCCCGCCTGCGAGCGGTGGCTCAACGCGCTGCGAGAGGGCACGCTCGGGGAGGGGACGTTCGCCTCACGGTAGGGCTCGTGCCAGCGGTCTGCCGAGATGATGCCTTTGGGCCTGTGTTCCCAAGGATAGGAGCGCTATGGGCCAGGAAGGATTCATGGATATGGAGGACCAACAGCGCGCATAGCCGACCGGCTATGCGCGTGGGACCAGAATGACTTGTACGCCCCGGTCCTGCAAGAGCTTGGTAAAATCAGGCGGGGCGCCTTCGTCGGTCACAAAGACATTGATCTCCTCCAGCGACAGGATGGCCTGGATCTTGTCAACGCCAATCTTGCTCGAGTCTGTAACCACAATCACGCGATCGGCAGAGTGGGCAAGGCGTCGCACCAGGCTAGCCTCGCGCACATTGTCCGTCGTCAACCCTCGTGCCGCACTAGCGCCATCGGTGCCCATGAACAGGGTGTTCACCTTGACTTCGGATAGCGCTCCCTCTGTCAGGGGGCCTACCAGATCGTCGTTATCGGGCACGTACAAGCCACCGAGCACGATGAGGCGGATCTGTCGCTGCGTCCGCAGTTCGAAAGCGATCATGATGGAGCGGGTGACGATGGTCAACCCGCCGCTCTGTAAGAGGGCGGGAGGAATACTGCGGACGACTTGCAAGGCCGTCGTACCCGGGTCGACCATCAGTGTCTCACGTGGACGGATGAGCTGGGCGGCCGCTCTGCCGATGGCTTGCTTGATGGCAAGATTGTGGAGCATGCGGGCATCAAAGGCAATGCTCTGGCCGGGTTGAGTCAGGTATTCTGCACCGCCATGGACGCGCTTGAGTACCCCTGTCCTCTCCAGATGCTCTAGGTCGCGTCGGATCGATACTCGCGAGGCGCCCAACAGATCACTCAGCTCCGCGATGGATGCTTTCTGCACGCGCTGCAGTTCCTGCACAATCGCCCAACGGCGCGCTGCAGTTGACCGCCAGCCACCTGCATATGGCTGCCCCTCACCCACGGCGTCTGTCTCGATGCTGCCGGGTGACCCCTTGGACTCCAGGAATGACTCTGTCGTTTCGGCCATCAGTCTCTATCCAAGTACGCGTACAATGAAAACGGGCTTACGTGGGGCAAAAACCCTCTGTATGATGCTCCTTTAGCATTGTTGTGTGCTGGAAATGCTGCCATGGATGCCGCCCGTTTCTGACGCCGTGCCCCATCCGGCCTTGAGCCAATATCCAATAGCGGTTAGGTGGCGAAGCTCACGAAACTGGTATTTGAACAATTTGCCTAGCAGGGCATAGCGACCATTTTGCTAAAGTATATGAAAGGGGGAATGCACTGTCAACTAGAGCAATAGATACAGTCCATGTGGTATATTGACACAAGAATGAAAAGATGATATAGTACTATCGTACATGATTAAGTGTAACTTTGTGTCGATGTAGTGTAAGATTGATGCACGGCGGGTAATGAGGTAAGCCGGGGCGGGATGTTGAGGCCATAGGGGGGATGCGCCTATGTAGATTTCATCGATTGCGGTCCTCTTGATAGCCAGCTTACTCGTTCGCCTCAAGGCGACAACTGTATGAGTATCCAAGGAGGGGTTCATGCCCGGTAAGCAGACCCGACGCGATTTTCTCAAGTTTTTAGGAGTCAGCAGTGCGGCAATTGCCCTCGCAGCCTGCAGTCCTGCTA
>DAOTVS010000136.1:0-41730 GCA_034436375.1 Anaerolineae bacterium
GCGCAGGGAAAGCCCCATGGCAACCGGCAGGATCACCTGCCCGGCCAGCTGGGGGTAGCGGCCAAAGTTCACATAGTTGGCCGGGGCAATGGTCAAGAGGCCTGCCACCGCCGCCCCCACCACGCCGGCCCGGCGATCCTTGAGGCCATAGGCCAGGAAGAAGTAGATCGTCAATGGCGAGAGCGCATTCAGAATCTGGCCCATATACAGCACAGCCTGGTGCGCCGGCCAGCCGGCCAGCCAGCCCGCAAAGGCGCTCACAGTGTGAAAGCCGAAATGGTAACGAAAGCTGTTGATATCAGCAAAAGGGGCATAGGAGGAGGGCAGGCGGCCCCCATTCATGATGAGCTGAGTGATCACGACGTGCTGGTAGGAGTCGCTCCAGGCGGGCATCAGGATGCCGCGGATCTGATCCAGGCGCAGCGCCAGCGTCACAGCAAGCACCAGGGCCAGGGGCAGAGCAGTAGGCCAATCGATCGCCGGCCAGGGCTGCGCGCGCACCCCCCGCAGCCGGGGGCCGGCTATGGCCAACGCCGCACAGAGCACAAGCAGTGCTACCAGCAGCGCCGGGCTCCAGCGCCCCCCCATCCAGGTGAGCCAGGCCAGAAGCAAGGGGCTGCAGGCCAGGCTGAGGCCGATGCCCGCCGTCAGGAGGCTGATGAGGTCATCCTCCCAGCGAGGGACCAGCAGCCGCACCAGGGCCAGCCCGGGGAGGACCAGAAGGGCCGGCACAGTCAGGGCCGCGCGCACCCAGCGCCCCGCCCCTGGCGTCAAAAGCGCCAGGAGCAGGGCGACAATGATGACAGTCTGCGCCACGATCAGGTAGCGCTGCCACCGCCCCTGCCCCAGCCGCAACTCCACGATCTGTCTCATTCTTCCTCTCCCCTGGCAATGGCCTGCTGCGCATCGACGCCGCACCGGCCCTGGCGCTTCAGATCAATGACATCCTGGTAGATGCGCTCGATCGTCCGGCTCACCTGCTCCGTCGTCGCCGGGCGCTGGATGCCGCGCTGGATATCGTGCAGCAGCTGCGGGTCGGCGGCAAGCCGGCGGATCTTGGCAGCCAGGTCCTGGGCATTGCCCACTTCGAACTGGAGGCCATTGCGCCCATCGTGCACCAATTCGGCCATACCGCCGATGTTGGAGGCGATCACCGGCACCCTGGCTGAAAAGGCCTCGAGAATGCTCAGCGGGCAATTCTCATAGAGCACGGAGGGCAACACCAGGGCATCGGCTCGTGCCAGGGCCTGGCCCAGTTCCTCATGAGGCAGCGGCCCCATAAAGCGGACGCCCGCACCCGCGGCTTTGCGGCGGAGGTCAGCGGCATAGGCGGCGACTTCAGGGGTCGCCTGGTCGTCGCCATAAATGCGGAGCTCCACCGGCGCATCCCGCAGGTGCTGCATGGCTTCCACCAGCACATCGAGCCCCTTGTAGGCCAGGATAGAACCGACAAACACCAGCCGCAGCTTGCCTTCGCCCGGCACTCGCGGCTGCGTAAGGTCGCCGGCATCCACGCCATTGCGCACAACCCTGATGCGTCCCGGCGGCAAGCCCCAGGCCTCAAAGGTGCGCCGCAAAAATTGCGAAGGCGCCAGGAGCGCATCGGGCCGGTCCAGCAGGGCCCGGAAGTAGCGGTCGCGGGCCATGTAGGCGGCGCGGAGAGACAGCTCGGCACTGCCGGCGCCTGCGCGCTCCTCAAGCCAGGGCCGGAGCAGGCGAGCCATGGCATAGCCCGGCAGGCGCAGCAGCGTGCGCTTCCAGCCCCAGCGGCCCACTTCGGCGCGCAGAGTGCGCCAGCTCTGGCGGACAGGGGGAGCATAGACGGGCGCCGGCCGGCAGCCGATGCAGCGCATTCCACCCTCCGGGCCAGTGCACAGCTGGCCATCGGGGGTCAACAGGTGCGAGCGCGAGCACAGGGTCCAGAAATCGTGCAGGGTATATACGGTAGGCAGGCCTCGTTCTGCCGCCAGGGTCAGGAACGACGTGGAGAGCCCACCGCCCAGGTGCTGAAAGTGCACCAGATCGGGCTGGAAACGATCCAGCACCTGCAGAAAACGCGGCTCGGCGTCGGGGCAGAAATAATCAAAAAGCGGCCCCCGGCTCCAGGTAAAGTTGTTGACCAGGCGGTAGACGGGCGTTCCCTCATAGCTGGACTCGCTCAGCTCCAGATCGGGCCGGTCGGGCGCAAACACGCGGTAGAGTACGGCCACATCGTGATGGGCGCGCAAGTCTCGGACCAACTGCTGCGTGTGGATCTCGGTGCCGCCCGCACTCTCGGGCACATAGGTGTGGACCACTTGCAGGATACGCATGACTTGGGAACTCCTCCAGGACCGGGCCCATTACCGGGCCTTGAGACTGATCAGCCCCAAACCCAGCTCGCGCGGAAACTCACCGGCTTCCCGGTAGGCTCGCTCAGCAATCAGAATAAGGCGATAGTTGCCCGGCGCCAGGGGCTGGGAGCAGTGCAATTGCTGGCAAGCGTAATCCGCGGGCGCGAGCCGCCAACCGACGGTGGCCGCTGTTTCCCAGCCATCCGCTGCCTGGCGCCGCACCAGGGCTCGCACCTCTCCCCCCCCCGTGGCAGGCGGGGTCACCAGCTCCAAATCGAGGCCCCGGGTTTCGCGGGTCAGGCTGAAAGAAACGGCCGAAACCCGGCGCCCCCAGCGCATCAGCAGGCCGTCGCGACCCACAGGCTGGGGCCAGTACCAGCCCAGGTAGAGGTGGGCCTCATCGCCCGAGCCAGCCTGCAGCACGCCCAGCGGGGGAAAGCCGCTCCCCATGCCCCGGTTATCGGGCCGGACCAGGTAGCCATGTGGTCCCTCCTGAAAGGGCGCCTGGCGCGCCAGGAAAGGTCCTGCCCGGCGGTGCGCCCAACGATAGGGCAGAAGGGGCGGCAGGTCGCGCAGGTTGCTCAACCAGGCCCACAGATAGCCCGCTCGGCCAGGCGCCCGCAAACGCTGGCTGGCATCTCGCAGAGCAAAACGCAGCATCTCGCGCCAGTGATAGTGCTTGAGAATGAAACGCAGGCGGTTGCGATCATCCCATGAGCGGATGCCCGGCTGCGTCTTGGAAAAGCTGTGCAGGTGCCACAGCACGGCGCGAGGCTCGGGCACGATGCGGTAGCCGCACAGCCGCAGGCGCACCCCCATGTCCGAGTCATCGTGCCCGTAGAAGCGAAAGCCCTCGTCAAAGGGGCCGGTTGCCTGCAGGGCAGCGCGGCGCACGATCATGCCGTTGCCGGTGGCGTACATCAGCTCCGCAGGCAGATCGAGGAACTCATCCAGCTCGAACATGCCGACGCCCATGCCATGCGCTTGCCGGTTCAGCACCGAGCCCACCGAGTTGACCACATCGGGCTTGTCGGCGAACATGACGCGCGAGGCGCAGGCGCCGATGGTCGGGTCCGATTCGAGCCGCTCCACCAGAATCGACAGCCAATCGGGGGCGGGCACAGCATCATTATCAATAAAGGCCAGGTGCTCGCCCCGGGCCAGAGCCAGGCCAGCATTGCGCGCGGCCGCAATCCCCTGGTGCCGCCCCGTAGAGACAAAGCGCAGGCGCGGGTCGCTGCCGGCCAGGCCCTGCAAGAGGGTCGGGCTGGCATCGCTCGAGCCATCATCCACGAGGATCAGCTCCAAGGCCGGATGACTCTGCTGGAGCACGGCCCCAACGCTGCGGCGCAGCACATCGGCAATGGCCTCGCCGTTATAGTTGCTGAGAATCACGCTGACCAGGGTTGCAGTCATAAGCTATCGTTTCCCAAGCCCCCGATAGATGCCCCAGGCTTGCGCCAGGCGATAGAGTGGAATGTGTGCCCACCACCAGGCGCCATAGCCGTTGCGCAGGGCAAAGCGCCAATCGAGATACGACAGGCCCCCAGCCATGCGCAGCATCCGCCATAGCCCGAAATGGCGCAAGGACGGGTCGACCTGGCGCAAGCCGTCGGCCTCGCGATAACCGCGCCGGTAGGCGACCTGCGGCCAGGCCGGGTGCGAATGGCGCACAGTGGCCAGAGGCGCATAAGCAATCCGGTAGCCTGCCAGGGTCACCTCCGCCGCCCAGACCGCATCTTCGGCGCTGGCAACTTGCTCATCAAAAGGATGCTCCCGCCAGACTGCGCGCCGCACGACAGCGCTGGCATTGGAGAGAAAAGGCCGCGGCAGTGGACGAAACTCGGGCGGGAACCAATCCTCCAGGTCCCGCGCCTCCGAAGGGCAGCAGCCGGCAGCAGGCAATTGCCGGCCATAGGCAGCCGCCACTTGTGGGTCGGCCAGGGGCGCCGTAAGGCGCGTGAGATAATCGGTGCGCTCGGGCACGGCGTCGGCGCTTAGATACACCAGGTACTCACTGCGCACTACAGTGGCCCCCATGTTGAGAGCGCGCCCAAAGGAAAAGCGGCGCCGCTCCAGCAATACGACGCCTACGCCAAACTGGCGCGCAATCGCTACTGTTTCGTCGGTCGATTCAGTGTCGACCAGCAGCACCTCAAAGCCGGGCGCATAATCCTGCTGCATGACGGCGCGCAGGCAGGCGCCAATGCGCCTGCCCTCGTTGTAGGTGCGGATGATGACGGCGACCTGCGGAGAAGCCTTACTCATGTGCCCGCCCCTTTACGGTGGAGCCGCGCGAACCAGTCCAACAGACGCATCACGCGGCCATGGCGATAGCCCTGCACCAGGGCATCCAACTCCTGCACCTGCCGGCGCGTGCGCTCCAGCTCGGCCGCCAACGCCCAGGGCTCCGCGTGCACCGGCGCCGGCCGCCGGCGCGCCTTGTCGGCGGCAAACTGCGGCCGGCGGCAAAAAGCCGCCAGAGGCCGGGCGCATGCCGACCAGGTATAGCCGGCGGCTACAGCCGCAAAGGCCTCGCGACGGCGCGTTCGCGCCTGGGCATCGCCGAGCAGATCGCTTAGAGCCGCCGCCACACCATCGATATCGCCGTAATCCACCACCCGGCCCAGGTCGTGGGCAGCCACCACTTTTGCCAGCACATCACCGCGCGAGACGATCATGGGCAGGCCGGCCCAAATATAATCCAGGATGCGTGTGCGAAAGGCGAAACGGGTCTCGACCGAGTCCGGGTGCAGCGAGACGCCGATATCCGCCTCGAGCAAATAATCGGCGCGGCGCGCATAGGGGACCCAATCGCCAAAGAAGACGCGCTCTTCCAGGCCCAACTCGCGCACCAGCGCCTGAGCACGCTGCACCATGGGCATGGCGGGCACCTGCTCGCGCCAGGGGTGCTGCCGCCCAGGAAAGATGCACCTGGCCGCCGGCCAGGCCGGGGCGATGCGCGCAAACGCGCGGATGAGGGTGAGCGGATCGAGCCAATCCCATATCCCCCCACCCCAGACAATCAACTGATCCTGCGGGCCAATCCCCGGGTGCACGCCCTTGTAGAGTGGGCCTGTACGCTGCGGCGCTTCCGCGGGCAGGCCAAAGGGCACCACGTCGATCAGGCTGCGCAGGCTGGGGTCACGGGCAAAGATGGAAGGGGCCAGGCGGCCGGCAGCGCCCAGAAAGCCCAGCCAAAAATCGCGCTGCCGCTCGCTGGCACAGAGAAAAAAGTCCCCTGCCGCAGCGATGCGCCCCAGCAAGGCCAGATCAGCTTGCTGCTGCGCCTCCTGCCAGTCCAGGGGTCGGGCGGCATTGAGCGGCAGGGACTCGGTAGGGCCGGGGATGTAGAGATCGAGCGCCAGGGGTATCCCCAAGTCGGCCAGGAAAGGAAACTGGTAGAGCAGATAGCCGTAAGCGAGCACCACATCGGCCTGCGCCACCAGGGGTTCAACACTGGCCGCCACGCCAGGCTGGTAGGTCGCCAGGCGCACACCATCCGGTGCAGAAGAAACGCCGGCGGCCGGAGCAGCCAGAGTGACGGCGCAGCTTGCAGAAAGCACACGACTCAATTCCCAATAGCGGATGCCCGGGCCAGCCATCCGCTCGCCCACCAGATCATGACTGATGATGAGGACGCGCGGTCGCCCGCGGTCAGCGCCCACAGTCATCTATCCCTCCTCATATGCCCGGCGCCCAACGCTGTGTCAGGTCCTGCCAAAAGGCCTCATCACGGGCAGCCTGCGCCGAACAAGAAGCCTGGCCCAGCCGGCGGCCAACCGCCCAGGCCAACGCATAGAGGCGCACACGGATATAGAGGCGCCGGGTCAGCGCCCCCGCCTCCTGGGCGCGCAAGAGCAGCGCGTCCGCAAAGGCGTGCTGTTCGCGCTCCACAGCATCGATCGGGTCCATGGAGCGGACAGGCAGAGAGTCGAGCACAGCCTGGCGGGCATAATCGCGCCCCAGCTCATGCCAGAGGGCATGGAATACAAACTGCAGATCGGCAGGGCTGAGGTCTTCACCATCGAGGGCCGCCGCGATCCGTTGCGAGATGGGCAGCTCGGCGGCGCCAATCGCCGCCTCGGAAGGGTCACCCTCCACGAGCGCTTCTTTGGCCTCCGTCATAAGGGGCTGGCCGGGCACAGGGTGCTCTTTCTCCTCCGCAGCCTCGGTCACCAGCTCGACCGGCATGGGGTTCCCCTCTTCCCCCGCAGCCTCTGTCGCACACGCTGCCGCCGCGGCCAGGGCCCGCTCCTCACGATAGTCAAGGCCAGCATAGAGATAATACCGGTCCTCATCTTGCCATGGGGAGGCCGGACCAAAAAGCCGGCGCAGGGCCAGATTGTCAAACAGGCGGCCATACCATGCCTCGCGCTGGCAGAATATATCCACCGCCGCCGCCAGTCGGTCCCCGCCCTTCGCCTGCTTCAGATCTTGCCTGGCCAGGTCGCACTCCCGCTCAAGGCGCCTCAGTAGAGACTGCGCCTCCTCCACAGTCAGCGGCTCGTCAGGCAAGGGGAAAATGCTGGCCACAGAGCGCGCGTCGACATAGGCGCGCCGCAGCTCATAGGCCACAGGGCGTTCGTGAGCGTGCACCACCCGGGATGCAGGCTCATAGACCAGCTTGTAGCCAGCCTCAAGCACGGCCTTGGCCCAGGCTATGTCCTCCGCATAGGCAATCGGGGGAAAGGGATGCGCCTCCCACACCGAGCGGCGGATGATAGAGCTGACATTATTGAACGTGCAATAGTCGCGCTGGAGCGAGCAGGGCAGAGCACGGAACCGGGCGAGGTCCGAGATCTCTTGCACGCGACGCCCGCCGACATGGCTGTGCCAATACTCGGCCACATAGCGGCTGAGGTAGTCGCTATCGGGCCGACCCAGATGGCGGCTGTAAGCGCCGGCAACCCGCGGATCACTCCTCAAGGCCCCGACGAGAGCGCTCATCCAATGCTCATCTGCCGGCACGGCGTCTTGCACCAGGAGAATTACAAACTGGCCACGCGCCCAGCGCACCCCCTCATTACGGGCTCGGCCGTGGTTAAAAGACTCGGGTGGTATGCGCACAATGCGCGCCCCATAGCGCCGGCTGAGATCGAGGGTGCCGTCGCGAGATCCGGAATCGACCACAATGACCTCATGCGCCAGCCTCCCGGCCTGAGCAGCGATCGCCTTCAGGGTTTGCTCGAACTGTGGGCCGGCATCTCTAGTCGGGATCACAACTGAAACCAGGGGCCTGAGGAGCCATCCTTCCTCAGTCACATCTCCTCCTTCACCCGGGCCCTGGCAGGCGCCCCCAAGCCTTTGCCAGTCGACCAGGAACAGGGGATATAGAGGAAGCCCAAGACCTGCCGCGTGCGCCCGGGCCGCACTTTGAACGGGTACAAGCGGTACTGGTGATCGTAGGCATGGCTCAAAGTGTGATCGTAGACGGAGATACTCAGATCGTAGGTGCCCGCCAGCAGCGGCAGAGATTCGACATGATAGTCCACGTACCCGACACCCTCCACCGCCTTGATTTCAAACTCACTCGTCTTGGTGTTGGGGCCGGCGATGGGGGTGCCATCTTGCCGGTGCAGTGCCAGCCCGAAGACAGGCTGCTCAATACGCCGGTGCGCCCGGTAGAGAATTCGCACCGTGAAGGGCTGACCCGTCTCAAAAAGGTGCCGCTGTTGGCCTTGACGGTCGAGAAAGCGCACGCCTGTGATCTCAACCTCTCGTGAGCCCCAACGCCGCTCCGCAGGGCCGCCGTCGTTGAGGGGCTTGAGCTCCACCTTTTTGCCATTCAGCTCGAGGTCAGTGGCATCGGCAGGGCCCTCGCCGGCCAAGGAGGCGCTCTCAGCAGCCAATCGGCTCTCAGTAGCGCCTTGCGCACCCATCATGCGCGCCTCTTCCATATCGCTGACCTTGTTGCGATAGGCATCGATCACGCGCTCGGTCAGGCCGTGAGCACGCATGACCCCGTCGTCGAGCCAGAGGGCCTTGGTACAGAGGGTGCGCACGGCGTCTACATCGTGAGTCACAAAGACGATGGTAGTACCCATCTCGCGCAGCTTGACGATACGGTCCATGCACTTGGCCTGGAAGGCCAGGTCGCCCACGGCCAGGATCTCATCGATGAGCAGTATCTGAGGGTCCATGCAGGTGGCAACGGCAAAGCCCAGGCGTACATACATGCCCGAAGAGTAGTGCTTGACGGGCACGTCAATGAAACGCTCCAGCTCAGAAAAGGCGACAATCTCATCAAACCGGCGCGCTGTCTCGGCCCGGCTCATGCCCAGAATAGAGCTGTTGAGGTAGATGTTCTCTCGGCCCGTGAGATCGGGGTGGAACCCCGCCCCCAGCTCCAGAAGGGCCGCGACGGAGCCATTGACCCGAATATGCCCCGAGCTCGGCTCGAGGATGCGAGCGATCAGTTTGAGCAATGTGCTCTTGCCCGAGCCGTTCTCGCCAATGATGCCCAACACCTCACCCTCTTCGATGGCATACGTCACATCGCGCAGGGCCCAGAAAGGCTCCGCGGGCGGGCGAGCTTCTCGGCGAATCATGCTCAGGAAGAGCTCCTGGAAGGAGCGCGGACGATCATAGCGTATCAGAAAGCGTTTCGAGACGCCTTCCAGTTCGACGGCGGGCATCAACAGCTCCTAAGCTAGCAAGCCCGACGGCACAGAATCACCGCTTGCCACAGGGTACAGGGCTTGCGATTATAATACAAGTTAAAACGGGGCACAAGCGATTCGTGAAACATGATGCGTGAGGTCGCCACTTCCGGACGTTCGATGCTTCATGCAAGCCCCGTATTGGTGAACGTCACGAAAAGTGCATTCCGAAATGGCGTTTTCATGGATCACGCATCACGCATTACGTATAGTTCCTCGACCTCTCCCGCATACTCGGCCATGGTCTTGGGCGGGCGAATGGCGGCGGACCAGCGGGCCAAAAGAGCAGGGTCGTCCAGGGCCTGTTGCAGAGCTGCAGCGAGGGCGCCAGGATCACCGGGCGCAACGAGCAGGCCGGTTTTCCCGTGTTGCACCCATTCACCCATGCCCCCGATGCGAGCAGCGACGACGGGCACACGGGCCAGCAGCGCCTCTTGCACCACCAGGGGCGCATTCTCGGGCCAGAGGGAGGGCACAACCACCAGATCCAGCCCGCCCAGCACCCGGCCCAGGTCTTTCCGCTCATATGGGCCGTGAAACTGCACGGGCAGCCCCTCGGCTCGGCTGCGCAAGCTCCCAAGGTACGCAGCCTGCCCCGGACCATAGATGTGCAGTTCAGCCCGGCCCACTGGCAGGCGCGCCAGGGCCTGCAGCAGGATATCCACACCCTTGTGCGGGGCCACAGTACCCAGGTAACCGATGCGCAGGTGCCCCTCCCCGGGCTGGCGCCGATAGCCGGCCAGCCAGCCGTCGTCGGTGCCATGGGGTAACAGGCGCACCTGCTTGAGCGTGGCCCCGGCTGCCTGCAAGCGCGTGTACACATAAGCGGAAGGGGCGATCACTGCATCAGCACGGCGCAGGGCACGGCGCAAAAGATGGTAACGATAGAGGTAGAGCGGCGTCGCCAGCGGCGCTGCGTGAGCCACAAAGGAGCCGGGCATCTCCATCGCCCCCATGCAGCCGGCGCAGCGCCACCCCCCGGCCGGGCCCGCACAGGGCAGGCGCCCCCGGTAGAGCAACTGCGCATTGTCACAGATGAACCAGTAATCGTGCAGCGTCACGAGCACGGGGATTCCCTGTCGCTTTGCCAGGGCAATCAACCCGGCAGAGAGCTTGAACAGGTGATGCACGTGCACCACATCCGGGCGGAAATCGGCCAGGAAACGCATCCAGGCCTGCTCAGCCCGGCGGTTCCGGAAACGCCCCAACATCCGGTGCCAAAGGCGGTCGGCAGGTTCGGGCCCCACTCGCACCCGCCGCACATGGAAAGCAGGCCAATCCTCGTCGCTCTGTTGGGGGCCAGTGTGCAAGTCGCGGCCACAAAAGACCGTCACCTCATGCCGGCGCCCCAACTCGGAGGCCAGAGCCAACACATGCTGCTCGGTGCCGGAGTGATGTTCAGGCGGAAACCAGTGGCATACCTGGGCGATGCGCATCTAGCGAGCAGCTAGACCTCCTCCCCAAACACCCGCGCATAGCGCGTAAAGAGTAGATAGCCGACAACGAGCACCACAAACGCTGTGATGGCCGTGCGCACGAAAAAGTCCATGGCAGGCAGCCCGGGTGCTCCCCCCACCGTAGAGCCATAGAGCACCGAACGATAGCAGGCGATCACCGAAGCCATCGGGTTCAGGATATACACCAGGCGCTGGATAGGCAGCACATGGCCCAGGACGGTGCCCTGCTGCGGCAGCAGGTCCATGGGGTAAAAGACCGGCGTCAGAAAGAACCAGGCCTGGATGATGACTTCCATAATGACCGTCGTATCACGGTAGAAGACATTGACGGTCGACAGGATAAAGGCCAGCCCCAGGGTAAACGCCGTCTGCACCAAAATGATCGCCGGCAAGAGCAGGACCCATGGTGTGACGCCGACGCCAAAGACGAAAAGCATGATAAAGAGCACCACCAGCGCCAGCAAAAAGTTCACGCCGTTAGAGAGCACGGTCGAGATCGGCAGGATCTCGCGCGGAAAGTAGACCTTTTTCACCAGGTGAGCGTTGCTGACGATACTCCCGATGGATGCCATCACCGCCGTATTGAAAAAGTTCCACGGCAAAAGCCCGCAGAGCAGGAACACAGGAAAGTGGGGAATCGAACTGTTGGGAAACAAGATCGTGAACACCAGGGCGAAAACGAGCATCATCAGAAGCGGGTTCAGTAGAGACCAGATGAACCCGAGCACTGAGCTCTTGTAACGCACTTTGAGGTCGCGCACAACGAGGTTGACGATCAGATCGCGATAAGAGACCAACTCAGCAAGCCTGACAGCCATGACCACCTCTGTCCAGGCCGATATTGACGCCTATCCACCTGCAACGAGAAGCCAGAATGATACCAGAAAGCGGTGGACCCTGCAGAGCGCGATAAACGGATAGGCAAAACAGTACAACTACCCCGGACTGCTCGATTATAGCACAGGCAAAGAAGAGCGACAAAAGGCTGGACACCAGAGACACATCCGGCGGTTCTTGGCGTCGAGGGAGAGAGAAGCTATACTGCTACCCCGCCTGGACGCCCTTCCATGCCTGGGATGACGGGCGCCCGCAGCCGGCCCGAGGCTGCGCCTGCGGAGACCGTGCAGCCCACCGCCACGGCGGCAGCAAGCCTGACGCCCTCGCCGTCTGCCAAGCCCTCGCACCCGGCGATGGAGCCGCCCACCCCAACCGCTTCCCCCACCACCGCATCGGCGCCGCGCTCAACCGGCACGCCGACCTCTTCGGCCGGCCCACCTGGCCCGGCGCCGAGGTCGCCATTATCGTCAACGAGTGGGCGCACTCGCTGCTGGCCAACCTGGAGCATGCGGATCAGCACCTCTCCTACAGCGTGCGCGGCTGGCATCGCCTGTTGTGGGAGGCGGGCATCCCTGTCGATTTCGTCGAGGCGGCGGAGCTGGACGAGCCCTACATCGCCGCCTACAAAGCGCTGATCCTGCCCTTCCCCTTCTCCATCTCCGAGGAGGCGGCCAGCAAGCTCGTCCGTTACGTCGAGCAGGGCGGCCGCCTCATCAGCGAGGCCTGCCCGGGGCGGCTCAACGAGCACGCCTATGCCAACCGGGGCGAGCTCTCGCCCACGCTGCGCGCCCTCTTTGGCGTGCGGCAGTTGGGGGTTTCCCTGGTGCGCGAGCCGGGCGACGGCAACCGCTGGTCGCCGCTGGAGCGCTCGGCGGGCGAATACCTGGAGCCGGCCATGCTGACCGGGACGGGCCCCCTGGCGGGCCACGCCGCGCGCGCCAATCTCTACCTGGAGACCCTGGCCTGCGCGGATGCGGAGCCGTGCCTGCTCTATGGTGAGGCGGCAGCGGGCACGGTGCGCACCGTGGGCCGGGGGCAGGCATGGCTGCTGGGCACCTTCCTGGGCCACAATGGCACGGCCTATCGTGATGAGGAAACGCGCTCATTCGTGCGCGCGCTGCTGGCACGCTGCGGCGTGGCCCCGGCGCACGAGGGCAGGCTCCTGCTGCGCAGGCGCGTCACCGAGGGCAAGGAGGCCTGGCTCTTCACCAACCCAACGGCGGAGCCCATCAGCGAGAGCGTCAACGTGGCCGGCTGGGCGCAGGTGGAGGACCTGCTGGGCGAGCCGCTGGAGCGGCAGGGCGAGCGCGTTTCACTCACCGTGCCGGCGCTCGACGTGCGCGTGTTCGTGCTCAGCCGGTAGCGTATTATTGCACCAGGGCACGCTTTCGGCCACCGTGATACGTTTGCAGCCCCTATGTGGTTCTGATCTTCCATGCTATAATGCCTGTGCCCGAAAAACCCAAAGGATGGAGAGGCCATGTCGCACGATCCCATACCCGGCTTGCTGCAACAAGTTGATCAGGAGATGATCCGCCGGCACCTCTTCTTCCTGGCTGCGGACCCGCTGCCCTATCGCAAGGTGAACTATACCCTGCCCGGCCACAGCAAGAGCACACTGGATGAAGCCGATGACTATATCCAGGCTCAGCTCGAGTCGTGGGGCTATGCTGTGGAGCGGGAGGGTTGCCCTGTGCAGGCCTTCCGGCGCGACCGCAGCAAGCCCATCACGGCCCAGTACAGCCCACCGCACGCCGATGATCCCTGGTACACGGCCTATAACCTCTATGCGCGCCGCCCGGGCCGGGTGCAGCCAGAGGAGACCATCGTCGTCGTCTCGCACAAGGACTCGCAGAGCTGGATCGATTCCCCTGGCGCCTATGACAATGCCATCGGCACGGCGGCTAACCTGGAGATCGCCCGTGTGCTGAGCCAGTACGAACCAGCGCGCACGATCTGCTTCCTCTATTGCAACGAGGAGCATACCCCCTGGACGAGTGTGACGGCGGCGCGGCGGGCCCGCGAGCGCGGCGACCGCATTGTGGCGGTGCTCAACATCGATGCTGTAGGCGGCAAACCCCAGGCGGAGATCGATGCCGGCCGCAAGACTAACGTCACCGTATACGTCGGCCCCGAGGGAGAGCGCCTGGCTGCGCTGATGGCCGAGGTTAATCGCGCCTATGGCATCGGGCTCGAGCAGTCCAGTTTCCATACGCCAACGCCCGGCGACGATCATGGCTCGTTTATCAAGGAAGGTTTCCTGGCGGCAGTAGCCAACATTGGCTCCTACCCCTATGCCGACCCCTTCTATCATCAGGAAGGCGATACCGCGGCCCGCGTGGACCTGGCCAATGTGCTGCTGGCGACGCAGGCCAGCCTGGGAACGGTTGTGCGCCTGGCCGGATAGGGAAATCTATTGTGGCAGGAGGAAACCATGACCCTCTATATCGCCGCGTACGATACCGAATCGCCCAATTGCCTGGCGGGGGTGCGCAAAATCGTGGCGGTGCACCGGCGGTTCGAGATGCCGGCCACCTTCTTTATCACCGGCAAAGCGCTGGAGGCGAACCCCCGGGAGTACCGCGCCCTTCTCGATGATCCACTCTTTGAGGTGGCCTCGCACACCTACTCGCACCAGTCGCTGCGCGATCACGATTTCTGCGGCCCCGCCGTGCCCATGGATGAGGTGCGGCGCGAGATCACGCTCGGCAAGCAGTGGGTGGAGCAGGTGTTCGAGCGGCCCTGCCTGGGCCTGCGCCCGGCTTGCGGTTTCAGCCATGGCTTTCGCGGCGCCCCCGCAATCCTGCAGATCATACACCAGGCCGGCTTTCGTTATGTCAGCAGCCTGCTATGGGGACCGCACTATTCGCTGCCCGCCCTGCTAAACCCGCCTTTCAGCTATGCCGCGGAGGGGTTCCCCGGGCTCTGGGAGCTGCCGGGCCACGGCTGGCATGAGAACCTGCTCAAGAATAACAACCGCTGGGACGCGGTGCGCATCATGCTCTACCCGCCTCCCTACCCGGAGGCCATCCCCCCCGATTTTGTCAAGACGCCTGAGGAAGAGTTCCGCTATAATAACCGCGTCTTCCTCGACCGGGCGCTGGCCGGGCAGGCCCCTCACGTCACCCTGATCTGGCACCCGTGGAGCCTCAACGCCTTTGACCCCGAGATGCGCATGCTCGAGCTGACCTTCCGCACCGTGCGCGAGCGGGGGCTGGAGGCGGGCACCTTTGCTCAGCTGCGCGAGCGGTGCTCCGGGTAGGCGGCAACACAGCAGATTACCCGGCTGCCAGGGAAACACCCCCCTGGGACATATCCCGCTCTCATTACAGTGGTTGAAGAGGCCCTGCGGGCATGGTATAATGTCTCCACGGCGCCCTCGACTGGCGAGGGCGCGTTGGCCAGGGGAAATGCCATGGGTCAACCCGCACCTTCCGGCAGCGATCTGGACCCGCAGACGCCGAGCATACAGGACCCCGACCACCTGGCGCTGCGCGAGCTGCTCGACGATACGCTGCGCCAGGTGATCGAGCTGTTGCGGGCCGATGCAGGGGCCATCTTTATCCGCGACGAGGATGCCCCGCACCTCACCCTGACCTGCTACCACGGCATGTCGGACGAGTTTGCGTTGCGCGAGGCTCGCCTGCCGCTGGCCCATTGCTTCTGCAGCTCATTGATGGATCAGAGCGGCGCCCTTTTCCTGGTAGAGGATGCCACGCAGGACCCCCGTTGCGTGGTAGGCGCCTGCATCGCCGATGGCTACTTTTCGCTCCTCTGCCTGCCTCTGCGGGCCAACGGCCAGACGTGGGGCCTGTTGCGGCTGCACGGGCGCCGCCGCAGCGCCTTTGACCACAGCCAGGAGCGCCTCCTTTCCTTCATCAGCTCGCAATTGGGCCTGGCAATCCAGCGCGAGCGCCTGCAGGCGCAGATCGCGCACCTTCTGATCCGCATCGGGCAGCAGCGGGCGACCCTCGACAGCCTGATGCGCAGCCTGATCGACGGCCTGATCCTGGTGGATGACCAGGGCCAGATCCTCTATTGGAACCCGGCCAGCGAGCGCTACCTGGGCATACCCGCCAAGCAGGCCATTGGGCAGCGCCTGACTGAGATCGGCCTGCCGCTCCTGCAGGCCGCGCACGAGCCCGAGCAGGCGCTGGACCGCCTGAGCCGGGCCCTACAGGAGGTCGCATCCCGCCCCCAGGTAGAGCTGCAATTGAGCGCTCCCTCGCCGCGCACGTTACAGGTGCGCTTCTTCCCGCTGGAGGGCAGGCCGGGCTATGCGATGATACTGCGCGATATCACCAGCGAGCGCCGTCTGGAAGAGATGAAGTCACAATTGCTGGCCACGGTCTCACATGAGTTGCGCACGCCCCTGGCCTCCATCAAGGGCTTTGCCACAACCCTGCTACGCGAGGATGTGCAGTGGGATGCCGGTACACAGCGCGAGTTTCTGCAGATCATCGACCAGGAGGCGGACCGCCTGGGCGAGCTGATCGCCAATCTATTGGAAATGTCGCGCATCGACGCCCGGGTGCTGCGCATCGACCCCAGCCAGATTGACCCGGGGGAGATGATCGGCGCCGTCGTGGAAGAGATGCGCCTGCGGGCCAATAGCCGCACATTGATTCTCGATCTGCCCGCCAGCCTGCCGCCGCTCGATGCCGATGGCCGGCGCATCCGCCAGGTGCTTTACAATCTGATCGGGAATGCCCTCAAATACTCTACGCGGGGGCCTATCCGTGTGAGCGCCCGGGTAGAGGGGGCGGAGTTGGTGGTGAGCGTGGCCGACCAGGGGATCGGCATCGCACCAGATCATCTGGAGCGGGTGTTTGAGCGCTTTTACCAGGTCGATGCGGCTGCCACGCGCCGGGCCGGGGGCGTTGGGCTGGGACTCTCCATCTGCAAAGGCATCATCGAGGCCCATGGCGGGCGCATCTGGGCCGAAAGCACCCTGGGGGTAGGCAGCACGTTCTCGTTCTCGCTGCCGCTGAATTGTGAGGCCGCACGCGGGAACATGGAGGCTTGCCCTGAAAGGCAAAGGGATGATATGCAACCGCAGGTGAATGCAGATGGACACTGATCTGCATGTTCAATGGGCATGGTCGAATGGCCTGGAAGGTATAGCACAACTATGAATCAAAAGCCTACGGTCCTGATCGTCGACGATGAGCCGCACGTGGTGCGGCTGGTGCAGGCCAACCTGCAGGCGTCAGGCTATAGTGTCTTGGCCGCCAGTGACGGGCGCGCGGCGCTGGATCTCATCGCCGAGCGGGACCCGGATCTGGTCATCCTCGATGTGATGATGGCTGGGCTCGATGGCTACGAGGTTTGCCGCCGCGTGCGCGAGTATTCGGATGTCCCGATCATCATGCTGACAGCGCGCGGGGCCGAGGTAGACCGCCTGGCCGGCTTTGATGTAGGCGCCGATGACTACCTGGTCAAACCCTTTGCCGTGAGCGAGCTGCTGGCGCGGGTGCGAGCCGTGCTGCGGCGCACCAAGTATCCGGGCGAGGTGCGCAACCGTCCCCTCTTCCAGGCAGGGGGTCTGGAAATCGATTTTGCCCGGCGCGCCGTGACGGTGCGCGGGCAGCCGGTGGATCTGAGCGTCACTGAGTATCGCCTGCTGACCACCCTGGCGCGCAACCCCAACCGCGTGCTGCTGCACGAGGAGTTGCTGCGCGAGGTGTGGGGCCCCGAATATCACGATGAGAAGGAATATCTGCGCGTTTACATCCGCTACCTGCGCCAAAAGATCGAGGAGGACCCCTCGAACCCACGCCTCATCTTGACCCACCCCGGCGCCGGGTATTCTTTAGCTGTGTCGCCTCAGAGTAACTCATAGGAACCCCTGGCACAAGACTTGCTTGGCCTGAAAGAAGTAATCCCCAACCGGGCAAGTCGAGAGGGGCGCTGTATGCCGCAAGAGCCGATCGTCGTCCTTGACGCAGTCTCTCGCCGCTTCGGCGATACCGACGCGGTTCGTGGTGTATCTCTAACCATCGATGAGGGGCAACTGATCGGTTTTGTCGGCCCCAGCGGGTGCGGCAAAACGACCACCATACGCATGATGTGTGGTATTCTGGCGCCCAGCTCGGGCCTGGTGCGCGTCTTTGGCCACGACCCGCTCCTCTTCACCAGCCAGGAGCAGGCCCGTATCGGCTACCTGCCCCAGCATTTCCTCCTCTATCCCAGCCTCTCAGTGGAATCTAATGCCAGTTTTATGGCCGGCCTTTACGGCCTGGGGCTGCGCAACCGCCGCCAACGCGTGCACGAGGCGCTCGAGATGGTGGAGCTGTGGGACGTGCGCAAGAAGCAGGCGGCCAATCTCTCTGGCGGTATGCAGCGCCGGCTGGCCCTGGCCGCCACCCTGTTGCACAAGCCCCAGTTGCTCTTCCTCGACGAGCCCACCACCGGCCAGGACCCTATCCTGCGGCGCAAGATCTGGGGTTGGCTGCGCAGCTTTCAGAACCAGGGCCGCACCATTGTGGTCACCACCCACTATGCAGGCGACGCCGAGCAGTGCGGGCATGTCGTGCTCATGGACGCCGGGCGCGTCATCGCTTTTGATACCCCGGCTGCCCTGCGCCGCCGCGCCTACAACGGCGACCTGTTGGAGTTGATCACTCATCGCGATATCTATGCTTACCTGCGGGCCCTGGAAAAGATGCGCTCGGTGCGTGCGGTTGAGGTGCGCGGCAAGGAACGCCTCTTCGCTATCGTAGACGATGCGGGCGCATCCCTTTCAGAGATTGTGGCCGAACTGCGCGCCCAGGACCTGGTGCCCGATTCCCTGCGCGAGTTCCAGCCGCCCTTTGATGATGTCTTCGAGCGTCTGATCCGCCAACAGGAGCGGCGCGAGCAGGCCCCATGAAAGGCTTTTACCGCATCCTGGCCTTCATTATCAAGGAATTGCAGAGCATCATCGTGCAGCCACAGCTCCTGCTGCTCCTGGTGGTCGGGCCCTTTCTGGTGTTGCTGATCTTTGGCCTGGGCTACCGGCCACAGGACCCGGTCCTGCAGACGGTGGTCGTGCAATCCCAGCCGCAGAGCACCAAGACGGACCTGAGCACCTATCTCAACAGCCTCGGCCCACCCTTGCATGTGGTCGATACCACAACCGATCTGGCCTCAGCGCTTCGGCGGCTGCAGGCGCGTACAGTAGACCTGGTGGTCGTCGTGCCGCCGAACATCCAGGCCACTCTGGCCCAGGGGCAAAACGCCGAGCTCGTCTACTACCACAACGCTATCGACCCCGTCATGGTCGGTTATATCAACGCTGTGGTTGATGGCGCCACGTCGCAGATGAACCGCGCCATCCTCGAGGTAGCCATTGGCGATCAACAGGCTTCGGCGGCCGACTATGAGCAGATCCTGAGCCAACTGCAGAGCAATCTGGAAGATATCCACGCGGCGCTGCAGGCCGGCGACCGGGGCCGTGCCTTGGCGCTGGCCGACTCGGTGCGCCTCAATGCCGAGCTGGTCGCCTCACTGTGGCTCTTTTCGGCCAATCCTTTCACCTCCGGCTCCGCGCCGGCCGTCCAGCTGGCCCAGCAGGCGCGCGATCTCGCTACGATGCTGGCTGACCCCACGAGTAATCCGGATACGATGGATGCCAAGGTCACTCAAATGCAGGGAGAGGTGAGCAGCATGTTGACGGCCCTGGACCGCTCGCGCAGCGTTCCAGCCAGTGTGCTCGTTTCGCCTCTCACCTATGAGACCAAGCCCATCAGCACCTATCAGCCGGGCTACGTGGCCTACCATTCGCCCACGGTGCTGGCCCTGCTGGTGCAGCACCTGTGTGTGACTCTGGCGGCCCTCTCCCTGGTCGATGAGCGAAGCGCCGGGGCACTGGACCTCTTCCGGGCCGCACCGGTTTCGGCAGGGCATATCCTGGCGGGCAAATTCACCGCCTATGCGCTGGTGGTGATCATCGCCGCGACAGCCCTGGTGGCCTTGCTCATCTACGGCTTGCACGTACCGCTCCTCGGAAACTGGCGCTGGTTTGTCGTCGTGATGATCGCCCTGATGGCCCATTCGCTGAACCTCGGTTTTCTCATCTCGGCGGTATCCAAAAGCCGCAGCCAGGCCATTCAGATGTCAATGCTGGCCCTCCTCGGCTCGATCTTCTTCAGCGGCTTTTTCAGCCCGCTCAGCGACTTTGCCTTGCCGGTGCAGGTGATCTCCTATAGCCTGCCCGTTACCTACGGCATCGCCAGCCTGCGTCAGATCTTCCTCCGGGGCGAAACGCCGCAGCCCATCTTCCTGGTGATGCTGGGAGCGTGGGCCGTTGTCCTGGGTTTTCTGGCCCTGCGCACGTTCAGGAAGCTGTTCATTGTGCGGTAGGCCGGAAGGGTGTAACACAACGGCAACGGCTCAGTCTGGCACGGTAATTGCTACCCCCTCCGGGTGACTATCCAGCTATGCCGGCGAGGGCGCGAGCCCTGCGGCCCGACAGGAGCAGAAAGTTCTTTGAGAAACGAAATGATCACCGACTTTGACGTCGTCGTTTTCTCACACCTGCGCTGGAACTGGGTTTACCAGCGGCCACAGCATTTGCTGACAAGGCTGGCCAGGCATCATCGTGTGTGGTATATCGAGGAGCCAGCCGGGGAAGATACCGACAATCCATGGTTGCAGGTTGAGAGCGTCGCTCCCAATGTGAGCGCCGTCCGTCCTCACCTACGTGCCGAGTATCCGTTCTACCTGGGGGACCAGATTCCTCCCCTCATACAACTGACAAGACAACTGATGGCCGAGCAGCAGATCGGGCCGCGGGCCCTCTGGCTATACACACCGATGGCTCTGCCGGTCGCGCAGACGCTGAACCCGGTCGCGGTCGTCTATGACTGTATGGATGAACTCTCCGCCTTTCGCTTTGCGCCGCCGGAACTGCTGGCGCGCGAAACGATGCTCCTACAGTGGGCCGATGTCGTGTTCACAGGTGGCCCGAGCCTCTACCGGGCCAAGGTCGGCCGGCATCCAAACGTACATTGCTTTCCCAGCTCCATCGATGCCGCGCATTTCCGGCGCGCCCAGATCGAAGAGATCCCCGACCCGCCCGATCAGGCCCCGGTGCCGCACCCACGCTTGGGTTACTTTGGCGTCATCGACGAGCGGCTCGATTACGACCTGTTGGGCGCGCTGGCGCGGGCAAGGCCAGACTGGCAGATCATGATGGTGGGGCCGTTGATCAAGGTCAATGAAGCGGACCTGCCGCATCAACCCAACATCCACTACCTCGGGCAGCGACAATATGAAGAGCTTCCAGCCTATGTCAGTGGTTGGGATATAGCCCTGATGCCCTTTGTCCTGAACGAGACGACACGCTACATCAGCCCCACCAAGACGCTGGAATACATGGCTGCAGGCAAAGCGATCGTATCTACCCCTATCACCGATGTGCAAGAGCCCTACGGCGACATTGTATACATTGCCGATGGCGCCAGGGCCTTTGTCGCAGCCTGCGAGCAGGCACTGCACGAGCCCCCTGCAGAACATTTGCGCCGGCAGCAGGGTCGAGAGGCCGTGTTGGCCCGTACTTCGTGGGACGATACCGCCAACCAGATGCATGCGCTGCTCGACCGGGCTGCCCTTGCCCACGCAGAGCGCACACCACAGATAGGCGCCCTCTGATTCCACGATGCAGCACAGTCGATGGTCAATTCCGCGCCCGGCGCCTGGAACGAGTACAGTTCGCATCACAGTCTCGCCACACCTGAGTAGAGTAATGAGGAGGATATCATGTGGACCGATACGTTGATCATCGGTGCCGGCCCGACGGGGCTTAGCGCCGCGTATCACTCACGGGGCGACTATGTCCTGGTTGAGAGGGAGAGCCGTGTCGGCGGCCTGTGCCGGTCGATCTACGATCGGGGCTTTGTGTTCGACTATGCCGGTCACATCATGTTCACCAAAGACCCCTACATCAGCGATGTGGTATTCCCAATGCTGCTTGGGGAGAACCTGCACTGGCAGTTTCGCGAAGCATGGGTCTACTCCAAGGGCACCCATACACGCTACCCCTTCCAGGCCAGCACCTACGGCTTGCCGCCGCAGGTGATCAAGGAATGCATCTTGGGAGCTATCGAAGCAGCTCAATCTTTTGACAGCGAGGCCTGCCCTCCGAACTTTGCCGAGTTCATCAAAGCCCAGTGGGGCGCCGGCATTGCCGAACACTTTATGATCCCCTACAACCGTAAATTGTGGACGGTGCCGCTGGAAGAGATGAGCTGGCAGTGGATGAACGGCCGCGTGCCGCAGCCGAACCTGGAGGAGATCGTTGATGGGGCACTGCAGCCGCAGCCTAAACCAATGGGCCCGAACGCCCGCTTTGGCTATCCCCTGCAAGGGGGCTTTGAGGCTCTGATGAAAGGTTGGGAGCGCTACCTGGATCGGGAGCGAGTCTGGCTCAATACGAGTGTCCTCTCAATCGATCCAGTAGAGCGATTGGCGGTGCTCAGCAATGGGCGCACCCTGCACTATGAGCATCTGATCAACACCGCGCCGCTGCCCGAGCTGCTGAAGATGATCCCCGGGCTGCCGGGCGAGATCCAGGCCGCAGCGGACAAGTTGCGTAAAGTATCGATTCGCTGTGTGAACCTCGGCATTGCGCGGCCGAACGTGAGCGACAAGCACTGGATCTACTATCCGGAACCGGAGTCCCTTTTCCACCGCATCTTTGTCCAGAGCAACACCTCGCCCTATGTCACACCGCAGGGCTGCAGTTCACTGACGGCTGAGATCAGTTACTCACCCACCAAGCCGTTGCCGATGGAGGGGCACGAGCTCATCCATCGGGTCATCCATGACTGCCAGCAGGTGGGGTTGCTGCGGCCAGACGATCAGATTCTGGTGGCAAACGAAATCGATATGCCCTATGCCTATGTGCTGCCCGATCTACATAAGGATGCGGCCGTAGCCCAGATTCAGAGCTGGCTCAGGCCCCAGGAGATCATCTCCGCGGGACGCTTCGGCGAGTGGATGTACCTGAATACCGATCACAGTTTCCTTGCGGGCAAAAAGGCCGCCGAACAGATCGAGCCGATGGCCACAGCCACCATCACTCCCTTTGTCGCAGCCAAGCCGGGCACAGCAGTTGCTGGTCGGGAGATGGGCGTGTTGACGCACGCATCCGGTCCATTCAGTAAACGCAGAGAGGTACTCTAGTGCGATCTCACGGAAGATGAAAGCGCCGTACTCTGCCCATAGCCAGCCAGATCCACAAGGCCTGTGCGGATTTCCGTGAAACGCTACCAGCCGGCGGGCTGATTGCGCAGAGCGCCCCGCCGGCAGGTGAGAGGATAATAGGAAATGAGTTCCTTGGAGCCTCCTGAACCTGTGCCACTACATATCCTCGAGATCACTGGCAATGCGATCGTTGGGGGTATGGAGCGGTACGTACAGATGCTGGTCGAGGGGTTGATTGCACAAGGGTTCACTGTGAGCGCCCTTTGCCCCTTTGAGAGCCGCTTCACCCTGGGGCTACGAGCGCTGGGATGCCCGGTGTCCATTGCTATGGTGGAGGAAGCCCTGGAGTGGCGGTCGCTGCTGACGGCCACTGAGCTCATCCGCCGCCAACAGATCGATGTCGTCCACACTCACCTCTTCAATGCCACCCTCCTGGGCAGCTTGGCCGGCAACCTGTCGGCCGTGCCTGTGGTTGTGACCGTTCACGGTATGACCCTCAACCCGGAGGATGTGGCCCTGGCCCGCCTGGTAGGCAGCCACCTGATCACCGTCTGCTCGGCAGCCTACAATATGGGGCTGGCCCTGGGCCTGCCGGAAGAGCAGATCAGCCTGGTGCCCAACGGCGTCGACACGCAGCGCTTCCGGCCCGACGTGAGCAGTGCGGCGTTCCGGCAGCGCCTGCAGATCCCCGAGGATGCGCCCCTGGTGGGAATGGTCGCCCGTCTGGCGCGCGAGAAGGGACCCGATCAGTTTGTGCGCGCAGCCACCTTGGTGGCAGGTATGCGGCCCGATGCTCACTTTTGCCTGGTCGGCGAAGGCCCCCTGCACAACGACCTGGTGCGGGAGATTCAGGCGGCGCATCTGCAGGGACGCTTCCATCTGGTCGGCATGGCTGCCGATACCACCATCGTCTACCCCGCACTCGACGTGGTCTGTCTACCCTCGCGCATCGAGGGGCAGCCATTGACTCTATTGGAAGCCATGGCCGCGGGGCGGCCCGTCGTGGCGACCAACGTGGGGGGCATCCCAGAGCTGGTGGAGATGGGCGAGACGGGATGGTTGGTGGCTCAGGGCGACATGAAATCCATGTCCGAGCGGATTGTGGAGCTGCTGGAGAACCCCGATCGGGCGCGCGAGATGGGCCGAGCCGGGCGCCAACGAGTCAGCGAGCATTTTGACATCCGCACACAGACGGCCCGGGTTGCGGCCATCTTCCGCCAGCTCACCGAGGGCCGCCGGCCACAATCGCTCACGACGCTGCGTTTGGGCCGGGTTTATAACCATGTGCGCGTTTCCTGACCGTAGAGACGCGCCGATGGCGCGTGTTCCGTAGAGAGGTAGCATCCATCATGCAAAGCATCACCACTCACCTTCCTGCCAGGCCTCTCGCCGCCGAGCCCGCGGTCAGGCCGGGAGCTGTGCGACGGCCGGAGATGTTTCGGCCGGAGCTGTTTCCAAGCTTCTGGCTGGCTGGCTTTGAATGTTCCAGCCAGATACACTACCGCGGGCGCGGCCGGCTCGACTATACGGTCGCGCTGGAGCACGACCGGCGCTGTGATGATGACTACCAACTGCTGGCGCCCTTCGGCATCCGCACCATCCGTGACGGCATCCGCTGGCACATCATCGAGCGCCGGCCGGGCCAGTTCGATTTCAGCTCGGTTGACCCCTTGCTGCACGCCGCCCAACGCCATGGGCTGGCAGTCATTTGGGATGTGTGCCATTACGGCTGGCCCGAGGATGTGAGCCCGCTGGAGGCTGGCTTTGCCGATCGCTTCGCCCGGCTGGCCCGCGCCTTTGCGCAGTACATCAAAGACAACAGCGATGCGGTGCCCTTTTACGCACCAATCAATGAGATCTCTTTCCTCTCCTGGTGCACCGGCGAGGTCGCCATCTTTGCCCCTTTCGGCAGGGGACAGGGCAACGTCGCCAAGTTCAACTATATCCGCGCAGTCGTGGCCGGCATCGAGGCAATCTGGGATGTGGACCCACGGGCGCGCATTGTCCATACCGATCCGATCATCCGCGCCACCTGGCCGCCCCACAGGCCAGAGATGGTCGATGCCGCACGGGGCAAGTGCGAATCGCAGTTTGAGGCCTGGGATATGATCGCCGGTCGCCTGCAACCGCAGTTAGGCGGGCAGGAGCGCTATCTCGACATCCTGGGGCTCAATTTTTACCCGCACAACCAATGGGAAATGGAGGGTGTCACCCTGACTCGCTCGCACCCGCACTGGCTGGACCTGAGCGAACTGCTGGCCGGGGTCTATGAGCGTTACCAGCGGCCTTTCTTCATTGCCGAGACCTGCGGCCGCGGGCCCACACGGGGGCCCTGGCTGCAATACGTGGCCCAAGAGGCTGTGCGGGCGCTGGCGCGCGGGTTGCCTTTGGAGGGCATCTGCCTGTATCCGATCATCGACGCGCCCGACTGGAACACGGGCCTCTACCAGCATTGCGGGCTTTGGGATATCGAGCGCCGACCTGAAGGGCTCGTGCGTGTGCTCAATGAACCCTATGCGGAAGCGCTGCGAGAGGCGCAGAAACAACTGAGCGCTTTCACAAGGAAAACTTATGGTCCTGACTAGTTCGTGCTCCACCCCTGCCGGCATCCACATCTGCTACTTTACCGATAGTCTCGAGCCCAGTGGCGTAGGGGTGCATCTTCTGAACCTGATGCGCTGGCTGGATCTGGCGCGCCTGCAGGTTTCGCTGATCTGCCCGGATACCCCGGACGGCCGGCGGTTGCTGGTGCGCGCCGCCCAACTCGGCGCTCAGGTCCACCCATGGACGGTGCGCGACCGGCGCGACCAGGCGAGCATCTCGCGCCTCCGCCGCTTTCTGCACGATGAAAAGGTGACCATATTTCACAGCCAGGTAGGGATCTCATGGGAAGGGATGCTGGGCCTGCGCACGGCCTATGAGGCCGGGGTGCCGGTACGCCTGGTGACGGAGCATTTGCCCTATCTGCTGACCCATCCGGGCCAAGTCGCGGAGCATCGCCGGACCACCTGCCTGGCCGATCGTGTCATCACCGTGTCGGAAGGCTCGCGGCGCACATTCCTGGACCAGGGCTACCCCAGCGAGCAGTTTGTCTGCATTCACAACGGGATCGAGCCGCCGTTGCAGCCGCCGGCGAGAGAGGCTGCAGCAGTGCGCCGGAGCATAGGCGTGGCTGAGGGGGCGCCTCTGCTGCTCAATGTGGCCCGTTTGACAACGCAAAAAGGGCATGAGGTGCTGCTCGAGGCCTTGCCGACCGTGCTGACGCGCTATCCGCAGGCCTACCTGGCCTGCGTGGGTGAGGGGCCAGAATGTGAGCGGCTGCGCAGGTACGCTCGGGCCCTGGGGATAGCCGGAGCCACGCACTTTTTGGGGCGTCGCGACGATGTGCCCGCTCTGATGGGCGCTGCCGATCTCTTTGTGCTGTCCTCACGCTTCGAAGGGCACCCCTTATCAGTCCTGGAGGCGCTGGGCATGGGCCTGCCGGTGGTTGGCACGCGCGTCTGCGGGCTCGAAGAGGCTGTAGTTCCGGGAGAGACGGGGCTCCTGGTCGAGCCTGAGCAACCGCAGCAACTGGCGGCGGCCATCCTCGAGCTCCTGCCCGACCGTGAGCGCCGGGTGCGCATGGGTGAAGCAGGCAAACGCCTGGTTGCCGAGCGCTTCAGCGCCCGCCAGATGGCCCACAAAACCATGGAACTCTATGAGCAGTTGCTGCGGGAGAAATTGGCTCCCCAGACCTGACAGGTTTCGGAAAACCTGTCAGGTCTGTTTACCCCCATCAGGAGGGGATATGAAAATCCGTATCGCCTGCTTCGGCGCCGGGTATATCGCGGGGCGGCACCTGGCCACATTGGCGACCCTGCCAGGGGTTGAGATCGTGGGCGTGGCGGACGTTCAGGTCGAGCGCGCTCAGGAGTATGCAGCTCGCTTCGGCGGCCGCCCCTATGCCGACTGGCGAGTGCTCCTGGCGGCCGAAAGGCCAGATGCCGTCTATGTCTGTGTGCCGCCCTTTGCTCACGGTGAGCCAGAGCAGGCCCTCATCGAGCAGGGAACGCCTTTCTTTGTGGAAAAACCCCTCAGCACAGGGCCGGAGCTGCCAGAGCGGATCGGCGCCCAGGCAGCGGAACGCAATCTGCTGACCTCGGTAGGCTATCACTGGCGCTACCTCGATACTATCGAGCGTGCGCACGAAATCGCCCGCCAGAACCCGCCGCGCCTGGCCCTGGGCTATTGGCTCGATTTTGTCCCCCCGCCCAGTTGGTGGCTTCAACGCCAAGCCTCGGGAGGGCAGATGGTGGAGCAAACCACCCACATCTTCGACTTGGTCCGCTACCTGCTGGGCGAGCCCGTGCGCGTCTTTGGCGCCGCCTGTCGCGGCGGCTTGCAGCGTTTCCCCGAGGCCGATATTGATGCCGCCAGCGCAACTACACTTCAGTTCCCCAATGGCGCCGTGGGGGTCATTGCGTCCGCCTGTCTGCTGCACTACTCGCACCGCATCGGCCTGTGGCTCTATGCCGAGCACCTGGTCCTGGAGTGCCGAGAGCTTGCGCTCACGATCGAGAGCCCCCAGGGCAACGAAACCTTCGCGCCCACCGCCGATCCCTATGTGCTGGAGGACCGGGCCTTTGTCCACGCCCTACAGACGGGCGACCGCAGCGTCATTCGCGTGCCCTATGCCGAGGCCCTGCGCACGCACCGGCTGGTCATGCGGGCGATGGCCTCAGCAGAACAGGGAGAACCGCTATATGTGTGAAATGGGCCAGTATTGCTGGCATACTGACGAGGGGGTGGATGCTACAGAGCCTTGAGGGCCCGCCTCAAACGTGCAGCGAGGCCACCTGGCGCAGGTAGCTAATGACTTCTGCATCGCTCATGTCAGGAAAGTAGTGATAGTAGCTCGCAACCGCAAAGGGAGAGCGCTCCTGGGCCAGCAGGCAAATAACATCATCAACCTCGGCCGCCACACGGCGCAACGTGTCGCGCGGGGCTACCGGCACAGCCACGATCACGCGCTCAGGCTGGTCCTTTTTCACAGAGCGGGCAGCTGCGATCATGGTATAGCCTGAGGCGAGGCCATCGTCGGTCAGAAGGACCCACTTGCCGCGCACATCCGGAGGCGGGCGGTCGCCGCGATAGATGGCGGTGCGCCGCTGCACCTCGGCCACCACCTCTGCGGCCGTGCGTCGGATCTCTTCGGGGCTCAGGTCCAAAAGGCTCACCAACTCGTCATTGAGCACCAGCGTGCCATCGGCCGTAACGGCCCCAAACCCGGCTTCGGGGTCCCAGGGCACCGGAAGCTTGCGCGGAATGACGACATCCAGCGGGGCGCCAAGACGGATGGCAATGGGGGCGCCCACAGGCACCCCGCCGCGCGGGATGGCAAGCACAAGCCAATCGCCCTGGCCATAATGTGCAAGCACCTGGTCGGCCAGCTCACGGCCGGCATCCTCGCGCGTTTCATAGACCCACGTATGCGGCATGGTCGCAACCGTGTTCAAGATGATCATTGCTCCTCCCTTGATGGTCAGGAACTCTCCATCATGAGCCAGGCAGAGCAGAAAGCGCCCACTACAAACTGGCGGCGCCGGCCACTTTTGCCTTGACCTCGCGCCCCAGCATCTCCTGCAGGCGGAGGGCGTTCCGCACGGCATAGCCCTGGGCATCGTTGTTGAAATAGATGTAGGCAGGCCGCCCACTGCTCAGGAAAGCCTCGATACGCTGCGCCCAGGCGCGCAGCTCCTCATCACTGTAGCTGCCCACATAGGGCCGGGTGGGTCCATGCAGGCGCACATAGGCGAGCTTACCGGTGGCGCAGACCGGCGTCTCCAGGCCGGGCAGGTCCTGCACGCAAAAGCCTGCCCCATGCTCATCCAGCAGGGCCAGGGTTTCGGGTGTGTACCAGCTCGGGTGGCGGAATTCAAAGACATGCCACAGGTCGCCCGGCAAGAGCTCCAGAAAGGCGGCCAGCCGCCCCAGATCCTCATGCCAGTGAGGCGGCAACTGGTAGAGGATGGGCCCCAGAGCGCCCGCCAGCTCGCGGGCCCGGCTCAGGAAGCGCTCCAGGGGCTCGCCCGCATCGAGCAGTTTCTTGAGGTGGGTGATGTAGCGGCTGGCCTTGACGGCATAGCGGAACCCGGGCGGGGCCTCCTGGCGCCAGGCAGCAAAAGTCTCGCTCTTGGGCAGGCGATAGAAGGTATTGTTCACCTCAACTGTGCTCAAGCGCGCGCTATAGTAGCGAAACCACTGCGCCTGGGGCAGGTCGCACGGATAAAAGGGCCCCCGCCAATGACGATACATCCAGCCCGAAGTGCCGACATAGCTATCAGCCATCAGCCTGCCTGTTGCACCCCCATCGGCTCTGGGTGCGCCTCGCCGGCCAAATGCTCCTCGACAAAGGGCTCCCAGGTTCGCGCAGCTTGTGCCATCTCCTGCAGGCGGCGCTCGACAGCCTCATTCACCGTCCCCAGAGGGTATCTGCCGTCGGGGCCGCGCACTCCTGCCTGCCTGCCAGTGAGAAGCTCGATGCCTTCGTCAACCGTCTTGATGGGATAAATATGAAAATGGCCGCGACGTACGGCATCGATCACATCCTCACGCAGCATCAGGTGCTGGACGTTGTCGGCCGGGATGAGCACCCCTTGCTGGCCATTGAGTCCCAGCACACGGCAGACATCGAAAAAGCCCTCGATCTTTTCATTGACGCCGCCAATGGCCTGCACCTCTCCGTACTGGTTCACGGAACCAGTAACCGCCAGCGACTGACGCAGCGGATAGCCAGACAGGCTGGAGAGCAGCGCAAAGAGCTCAGTCAAGGAAGCGCTATCGCCCTCCACGATCTCGTAGAGCTGCTCAAGAGCGATGCTGGCCGACAGGCTAAGCGGCCGGTCAATAGCGTACTTGCCGCCAAGGTAGCCAGAGAGAGTCAGCACCGCTTTGGAATAGATGGGCCCCCCCATACGGGTCTGGCGCTGGATATCGACCACGCCCTCGTGACCGGGAAAGACACGCGCTGTGATACGGTTGGGGCGGCCGAACTGGTGGTCGCCCATCGGCAGCACGGAGATGCCGTTCGCTTGTCCCGTCGCCTCTCCCGCCACATCGATGAGCAGGACTCCGCGCGCGATCATCTCGCGCACGCGCTCTTCGATCAGGTTAGAGCGGTAGATACGGGTTTCGATAGCTCTGTGCACATCAGCACCCGAGATCAAGTCGTGTCCCGCCTCCCCTGCCCAGTAGTTCGCTTCGCGGATCAGGTCAATCACATCGCCAAAGCGGGTCGCGAGCTTTCGCTGATCTTCGACGAGGCGTGCGCTCTGCTCGATAATCCGGGCCACGCCTGAAGGATCAACGGGGCGCAGATGCTCACGGCGACACACAGAACCGATGAAACGGGCGTACTGCTGGGCTGTTAGGGGGTCCCAATCCATGGTCGTAGCAAAATCAGCCTTGACCTTGAAGAGCTCGCGGAAATCCTCGTCGAGGGCATAGAGCAGGTAATAGATCTCCGGATCGCCGATCAGCACGACCTTGACTGCGAGGGGGATGGGCTCGGGCTCGAGGGTAGTCGTGACAATCACGCGGGTCTCCGGCCCCATCTCTTCAACTCGGATGCAATCGGTCTTGAGGGCGCGCTTGAGAGCGTCCCAGGCGAAGGAGTTGCTCATGAGAGTGCGCATTTCCAGGATCAAATAGCCGCCATTGGCGCGGTGCAGGGCCCCTGCCTTGATCATGAGGAAATTGGTGATCAGAGCGCCGAACTGGGCCTGGTGCTCGATACGCCCCACCAGGTTGGGGAAGGTTGGGTTAGGCTCTCGGATGAGCGGAGCGCCCTGCGTTTGTGCGTTATCGACGATGACATTGACCCGGTAGCGATCGAGAGGTGATGTCGGGGCGCCTATGATCCGCGCCAAAGAGGCCCCCCCCTCCTGAGGCGCCTCTGGCTGAGGAGCGCCCAGGCGCCGGAAGGTCTCCAGGTCGCTGATAATATCCCTTTGGGCAGCGCTCAGGTATTCCAATACCTCAGGATGGTCGCTATAGGCCTCGCGCAGCTCATCAAAGATCGGGCTGATGGCAAAGGCGGCGACCTCGCGGTCGAGACGCTGCACGCGCTCGCGTGCAGTGCGGTCGAGGCGGCGAGAGATGCGCAAGGTCGCGTTCAGGGCTGTCTGAAGCTCGCGGCCCTGCTCTTCCAGGCGATCGCGGGTGGGCCGGTCGAGCTGGCTATACTGCTCGGGATTTAGCGTTTGCCCGTTGACTACAGGGGCAATGGCGACCCCGGTAGGGGTGCGCAGCAATGCAAAGCCACGCTCCTGGACAAGGCGCTCGAGCTTGTTGAGCTCTTGCTGTTTCTGCTCGGCGGTCTCACGCGTGATCTTTTCTTTCTGGTGCTCATAGTCTTCGCTCTCGAAAGCACGCGGAATCTCTCTGCTGAGCTCCTCGATCAGGTTATCCATGTCACTGCGAAGCTGGCTGCCCCGACCTGGGGGCAGATGAAGGGCGCGCGGACGGTGGGGCTCGGCGAAATTGTAGACATAGCACCAGTCATCAGGTACGGACCGGCCGGCCGCTTCGCGCTGCAACGATTGCATGACCGTGGTTGTGCGCCCCGTGCCCGGGGGGCCCAGAGCGAACATGTTATAGCCGGGGCTGTTGATGCCGACGCCGAAATCAACCGCGGCAATGGCCCGCGGCTGGCCGATAATGGTCTCCAACGGCGGCAACTCGGCCGTGCTCTGGAAATGGAACTGCGCCGGGTCAGCCGTCCGTCGCAGCGCCTCGGGTTTGAGCTCTGATACTGGCACGGATTCTCTACTCCGTCAGTCTGGTTGTGGCAAAGGACGCGCCGGAACCCTGGCGAATCTCAGGGTGTGTGGCAGGGGCCTGACGCCAACGCAATGCCTGCGCCGGAGCCCTGCCGAGCCTTGCAGCCTTACTCATCGTTGGTAGTAATGGGAGGCTGAGAGGTGACGTCGGGACCAGAGATCTCTCCCGGCCGGGTAGCATAGAGCTCGATATAGCCACAGGTTGTGCAGACGCGCGCCTCGATCGGTGTAATCTCGAGGTTGAAGACACCGGCCAGCGAGACTTCATTCTCACGGCTGCGCAGGCGGGCAACATCGACATTGCCGCCGCAACGTTCGCATCGTACGATCATGGCTACTCCTCAATGGGCGATCTAGGGCATCAAAGGGAGCCAGCAAGATACATGCCAAGGCAAGGAGCGTGTTGGCACGGCGCTTGCTCTCGCCCAGGTTAGTGAACAGCGTCTGCATTAAGGATGGCGGCGTCATGGAGAAAGAGGCGATCCTCTGGGAGCCCTTGGGCGAGGGGCGAGTACACTGTTTCCTGTGCGCGCAGGAGTGCCGTATCGCGCCAGGGCATACAGGCGTGTGCGGTGTACGCGAAAATCGGGGGGGCACGCTCTACACACTGGTGTATGGGGAAGTAGTGGCCATGAATGTGGAGCCCATCGAGAAAAAGCCTCTGTTCCACTTTTTGCCGGGCACGCAATCCTTTTCCATCGCTACGGTGGGCTGCAACCTGCGCTGCCGGTTCTGCCAGAACGCAGATATCTCCCAGGTCTCCAAGGGCGAAGCGGATACTCTCCACGGGCGAAATCTCGAGCCGGAGGAGGCCGTGGCTTTAGCCAAACAGTATGGCTGCGCCAGCATCGCCTACACCTACACCGAGCCGACCGTTTTCATGGAGTATATCCTGGCTATTGCGCCCCTGGCAGTGGCGGCAGGGCTGGCGAACGTCTTTGTGAGCAACGGCTTTATGACGCCGCAATCGCGAGAGGTGATTCTGCCCTATCTCCACGCGGCCAATATCGACCTGAAGGGCTTCAGCAACCGCTATTACCGGCAGATTTGTGGGGCGCGCCTGGAACCCGTGCTCGATACGATCCGCCAGTTTCACTGGGCAGGCGTGGAGACCGAAGTGACGACCCTCATTGTGACGGGGGAGAACGACTCGGATGAGGATCTGCGGGCTGTGGCCGAGTTCCTGGCCAGCGTGAGCCCAGACATTCCGTGGCACGTGTCGCGCTTTTTCCCGACCTATGAGATGACCAATCTGCCGCCGACGCCGGTTGCCCGGTTAAGGCGGGCCGTGGAGATCGGCCGCGAGGCGGGGCTGCGCTACATCTATTTGGGTAACGTACCCGGTGAGGCGGGCGAAAACACCTTTTGCCCCCAATGCGGCGAAGCTGTCATCGAGCGCAATGGCTATGTGACGACCATCGCCGGGCAGGCCGATCGTTGCCGGCGATGCGAGGCCAAGTTACCGTTGGTCACGGAACTCTCTCTGCGCCGGCCGCAGACGGTCGATTAACACTGCGAACCGGGGCCCAGCACACGTATTCGTGAGGTAGCGAGGTATGCAACAAACGAAGACGGAGATTCAACAGGCCGTCGTTGATCAGTTGATGGCCGATGCGCGGGTCAATCCGGAGACGATCGACGTTTCGGTTGATGACGGCCAGGTCACCTTGCGCGGCACAGCCCCCAGCTATCGCGCCAAATGGGCAGCAGCGGAGGCAGCGAGGCGGGTGTGGGGGGTATTCGATGTGCGCAATGAGATTGAGGTGGAGATTCCGGCCCAGTCCGATGACCAGCGCATCGCCAACGATATTCGCTCGGCCCTGATGCGCGACGCGGACCTCGACTCGCGCGACATCAACGTTGTGGTGCAGGAGGGCAACGTTTTGCTGGAAGGCACGGTGTCGACCCTATGGGCCAAGATCCGTGCCGAAGAGGATGCCCGGTGGACACGCAATGTCATCAGTGTGAAGAACAAACTGACAGTCGTGCCCGAGCATTCTCTGGAGGATCGCGAGATCGCCATCGCCGTGGAGCAGGCGCTACAGCGCGATTCGGCGGTCCGGGCCGAGAATATTGATGTGACGGTGAGCGGCCGCCATGTGACGCTCAGCGGTGTGGTGTCGAGTTGGGCCGAGCGCAATGCGGCCCTCGATGATGCGTTGCATGTGCCGGGAGTGTCTGACGTGCGCGATAGTCTTTCAATACGGTATAGCTTACGGTGAGGGATCCACCCGTGCCGGGCCCGGCAAGCCCGTGAGTCGCGCCATCGGTCTGGCGTGTGGGTGAGGCTTGGCCAGGGGGACCCGGGGAGGACAAACCATGGAGCTCAAACCTCTGCGCTGGCTGCCGGTGGTAGTGTTGACCGCCGCCGTCCTGTGCCTGATCATGACCGAGTCGATCCTGGCAGCGCGGGGGACGGTGGAGATCGCACAGCCAGCCCATAATAGGGTACTCAAGCAATCGGCAACGCCGGTTGAGATCCGGGGCACAGTGGTAGACGATCACTTTAGTTACTATCGGTTGGAGTACAGCGCGGGTGGCCGCCAGTGGCTGCCGATTGGCCCAGGGCGCTACACCCAGCCCGTTCAGGATGGCACTCTGGGAATGTGGGACGTTTCCCAGGTGCCGCCAGGGCGCTATCTGGTACGTCTGGACATGGTCGACACGATGGGCAACCATGAACAGAGCACGATCGAGATGACCGTGGTCGCAGAGCAAACGGAGCAGCAGTAACCTCCGCCATCACCAAGGTGAAAGTCCTCTACGGTATCATCAACACCGACACACCTGGGTAGGCGACCCGATCCATCATCAGAGAACAAGGGGCTGGGCGCGGACATGGCATCCGCCCCCAGCCCCTTGTTCTCTGATGATCGCGTGGATCACGAGGGATGTCGGCAGGCAACGGAGCCGCCGGGGCAAGAGCCAGGGATCCCCGCAGGGAGACCCGCCAGCACGCAGGCGGCAGTGTGCCAGGCACTCAGGGGCCGCCAGAGGGGGTCCCAATTGGCATCTCGGCGCTCGACGGCGATTTCCTTGCCCAACCCCCCCGGGGCCGACTCGCTGTTCAACTGAAAGGTGTGGGTGACCGTGGAAATGACGACATTCTCCAGGGTGCTACACACTTCAGTCACCTGGCGATAGCCCACCAGGGTGCCGTAAGTGTGGTCCTCCGGGCCAAAGAGCCAATCGCAGCCATAGGTGCTGTTAGAGTCATAGCCGCGGTCGGCCACAGAGGATGGGTAGATATAGTCCACTTTGTAGCCCCCGCCATGGCTGTCACGGACGACCTTTTCCTTGATGCGATAGTTGCGCGCAGCCGTGCAGCCATCGTCGGGCACGTTGGTGCCGCAGGCGCCCGAATCGGGCGTCTCATAAGTAGCGGTGATCACGCCGCCATAGCCATCATCGATGCGCGTAAGGCGCTCGTAGCGGAAGCTCTCCTGGTCCCAGGCGTCATCTTTGCCATCGGTACAGTTACCGCCCCATACTTGCTGGCACAGCGCCTTGTTGGGATAGGCGGTGTAACCAAAAGTCACATACGGCAGCGGGGTGCCATCCTGCCGGTACTGCTCAATGGTAGCCAGGAGCCGGGTGTGGTTATCGTGTTGGCTGGCGGGCACCGAGCGCTGGGTGTAGGTGAAAGCGTACTTGCGCACCGGCACCAGCTGGCCATCGATGCGGTTCTCCACAGTGATGTATTTCAAATAATCATCCTGGTAGAAGAACTGTGTGTTGGGGGCAAGGGCATCGCCGCCCTGATCCCACCGTGACTCGCGGCCAAAGCTGACCACCGCCCCGGGCTGATCGCCGGTGAAATTGTACTCCACCCGGTCCAGGTAGCTGGCTGTCTCGCGCCAGGGGTTTTCGACGCTGACTTTTTGATAGTGGTAGCGAATACGGTCGCCCTGAGCGTCCTTGATCTGGTCAACGCGCCAGCGATAGACGATGTGGCCCCGCCAGACGCCGGCGTAATCAGTGGCGGAGGTTGGGGGGTTATCATCCTGCCAGGCGCCAGGGCCAGAATTGTCATAGCGGGAGGTGGAGATAGCCTGCGTCGAGTCGTCGGTGAACCCCAGCTCGTACTCGGCGCCGTCCCGCAAACGGACTGTCCAATACTCTTTGCTCTGCTGTTGGGCTGTGGCGTCGCCGCCGGCCGGGTTGCGGCGCTCAATATCGGCAAAGAGGTTGCTATCGGCATAGTAGCGGCCATAGGGCTGCTCGCCAGACGAGCCTTCGGCCGCAGGGGCCAGGTGATAAGCAGCCCCCTGATAGTAGAGGGTGAAATTGTTGGCATAGTCGATGGCGCCCGAGTTCCAGGTGTTGCCGGGCGCAATCTGGCGCACGATCTCCATCGTGTCGATATCCCAGCCGAGGCCGAGCCAATCGGCTTGCACCCAGGTGAGGAGGCCATCAACGCGGCGGCTGTTATAGTTGATGTTCAGATCGGGGGTGAGGCCACCCTGACCCGCAGGCACCTGGATCGGGTAATCATAGGTAAAAGCGCCATCGAAGAGCGGGTTGGGAGCGCCCCCGCCGGGCAGCACCCAGCCCACGCCTTCACTCGATCCCAGGCCAGCGCCGATCAGCCCCGCATCGTCAAGCGCGGCAATCAGCACAGTGCCTTCGCGGCGGGGGGGGAGGGCCTGCCAGGCGCCCCCCTCCTCTCGATAACCCAGGTAAGGGTGTTGGTAGAAAGGCACGGATGACCAATCGACCAGATCGCGCAGATCCACCCTTAACTCCAGCGGCAAGGCGAAATGGCGCACAGGGATGCCCGTGTCTTCACTGACCACGTTGAGCTGGCACTGCAGCGCCAATCCAGCCACCTGAGGAGCGAGTGCGGCCAGGCTCATGGGCTGTTGCTCCACGCGCACAGTCTGTGTAATGGCGCCGGGGGGGAAGATGATCTGCACGCGGCCATCGCTCGAGCGCAACTCACCCCCCTCAGGCGTGATGCGCACCTTGATGGCCGGGAAGGGCCGCCTGATCGGCACAGCACCATTGGCCGTCGACTCATAGCCTGGCGCTGACAACTGCAGGCCCAGGAGCGAGAAATCGGGCGCATCGGCAGCCATGCGTAGATGGAAGAGCACCACACGGTCCTCGCCGGCGCGCAGGTCGGGCAGGGGCCAATGCACCTGGTTCAACTCCATCTCATAGGGAGAGGCATCGCCAGGGTTGGCCTGGAAAGAGAGCCCCCTCGGCAATAGCGCCGTCAGGCGCGGCTGGGAGATAGCGGCATCGGCATGCAGGCGCACCGTCACCGTCACCTGACCGTCGGGCTGAGCGCTGGCGGGGTCGGTCATCACGTCGAGCCAGACGGGAGGCCGCAGCGATTGGTCGACCAGAGAGTCTGTCGTCGTAAGCGACGAAGATGCTGAGACAGATTTGGGCTGCCCGCCAGCGGCCAGGGGCAACCCCGCCCCAACAGAACTGGGCGCGACACTTGCCCATGTATTTGGCGGCTGCACGGCAGAGCCCACCAGCAGGCCCAGCACCATCACAGTGCCCAACAGGGCCAGCCAGCGGAGCTGCCGCCTAGTGAGTACACGGAGCACATCGACCTCCCTGTCATCGAGAGGCGCACGATGATCAGGTTCAGTTAGTGATACGCCTTGGCGACAATGGCCAGAGTCTGTGCATCCAGAGAGAACTCTATACAGGACGAAGGCGCAGGCGTATTATAGCATAGATTCGGGATTTAGCGACGACGGGCAGAATGCTCTACCTTATAGATGCAGGAAAGGGCGGTTTTGTTTCAGGGGTGGCTTGAGCTCCGGGTTATCTCACACACCGACACTCTGCAGCACCGGGCGCAGGAAGCGCCCGGTGTAGCTAGCCTCGACGGCGGCGACCTGCTCCGGCGTGCCCTGGGCGATGACCTGCCCTCCCTCGTAGCCCCCCTCAGGGCCGAGGTCAATCAGCCAGTCAGCCGTCTTGATGACGTCGAGGTTGTGCTCGACGACAATCACCGTGTTGCCCGCATCCACCAGGCGGTGCAGCACATCGAGCAGGCGCTGGATATCGGCAAAGTGCAAACCGGTCGTGGGCTCGTCGAGGATATAGAGGGTGCGGCCAGTGGCCACACGACAGAGCTCTTTGGCGAGCTTGACGCGCTGCGCTTCGCCGCCCGAAAGGGTAGTGGCCGACTGGCCCAATTTCACATAGTCCAGCCCCACGTCGTGCAGGGTCTGCAGGATGCGAGAGAGCGTCGGAATGGCAGCGAAAAACTCCAGCGCCTCCTGCACATCCATGTCGAGCACCTGAGCGATGTTCTTACCCTTGTACTTGATGGCCAGGGTCTCGCGGTTGAAGCGAGCGCCCTTGCACTCTTTGCAAGGGACCCACACATCGGCCAAAAAGTGCATCTCGATGACCCGCTGGCCGTGGCCCTTGCAGGCCTCACAGCGGCCGCCCTTGACGTTAAAGCTGAAACGGTCGGCCTTGTAGCCGCGGGCGCGCGCCTCGGGCGTCTGGGCGAAGAGGCGGCGGATCTCATCCCATGCGCCCACATAGGTAGCCGGGTTGGAGCGCGGGGTGCGGCCGATAGGATCCTGGGTGATATCGATCACCTTGTCCAGCTGGTCCAGGCCCTCGATGCGCTCATAGGGGCCGGGCTGGCCCTGGGCGCCCTGCAGGGCGCGCGCCAGGGCGGGCTGGAGGGTCTCGGCCACCAGAGACGACTTGCCCGAACCGGAGACGCCGGTGACGCACGTCAGGAGCCCCAGGGGGAAGCGCACGGTCACGTCTTTCAGGTTGTGCTGGCGGGCGCCTGCGATGGTGAGCCAATTGCCGTTGGGCGTACGGCGCCCCTGGCCGTTCGGGGCGCTCACCTGCAGCTCACCGCGCAGATAGCGGCCGGTCAGGGAGCGGGGGTCCGCAGCCACCTGCTGCGGCGTGCCGGCTGAGACGACCTGCCCCCCCAGCACGCCCGCGCCCGGACCCAAGTCCACCAGCCAATCGGCAGAGAGCATCGTCTCGGCGTCGTGCTCGACCACGAGGACGGTATTGCCCATATCGCGGAGGTGCAGGAGAGTATCGAGCAGGGCGCGGTTGTCGCGGGCGTGCAGGCCGATGGAAGGCTCATCGAGGATATAGAGTACGCCGACCAGGCCACAGCCGATCTGGCTGGCCAGGCGGATGCGCTGCGATTCGCCGCCTGAAAGGGTGGGCGCGGGCCGGTCGAGGGTGAGATAGTGCAGGCCCACATTGAGCATGAATTGCAGGCGATCGCGAATCTCCTTGAGCACCTCACTGGCGATCGAGAGCTCCTCTGCAGACAGAATAGGGTAGAGGCCCTGCACCCACGCATGCGCTTCAGCGATGGACAGCGCGCTCACCTCGGTAATTGTCTTGCCGCCTACGGTGACGGCCCGGGCTTCGGGGCGCAGGCGGGCGCCGCCACAGGTTGGGCAGGGCTGGGTGCTCATGAAAGACTGGTACCAGCGCCGGGTATAGTCGGAGCCGGTCTGCCGGAACAGTCGGTTGATATGATGGACGATGCCCTCGTAGGAGCGCGTGCTCTCGTGGTTAAAGGAGCCGCCCTCCCACTCGTGGTGAAAGCTAAAGCGGATCTTCTCGCCCTCGGTGCCGAAGATCAGCGCATCGCGAAAGGCCTGGGGCAGGTCCTGCCAGGGCCGCTCCAGATCAGCGCCATAGTGCCGGGCCATGGCCTGCAGAAACGGGATGGCGCCGCCGGTCTTTTTTTTGCGCACCTCACCGAACCAGCGCAGGGCGCCATCCATGATGGAGAGCGACGGGTCGTTGATGATCAGCGACGGATCGACTTTGAGCTGAGTGCCCAGACCATTGCAGTCGGGGCACATGCCCAGGGGCGCGTTGAAGCTGAAGAGCTGCGGCGAGAGGTCGGGGAAGGAAATGCCGCAGTGGGGGCAGGCGTTCTGCTCCGACAGGAGCAATTCGTTCCCCTCCCCCAGGTCGGCGATGAGCAGGCCCTCGGAAACGCGCAGGGTCGTCTCGACCGAGTCCTGCAGGCGGGCGCTAAAGCTCTCGTGGCCGTCGGCCTCCATGGTGGGCACACGCAGGCGGTCCACGATCAGCTCGATGGTGTGCTGCTTGGTCTTGGCCAGCTTGATAGGGTTGTTGAGCTCGACCGACACGCCGTCGATGCGGGCGCGCACATAGCCATCACGGCGGGCCGCCTCCAGCACATCCTCGTGGGCGCCCTTGCGCTGCCGCACGATGGGGGCCAGCAACTGGAAACGCGTGCCCGGGGGCAAGGCCGCCAGTTGGTCGGCAATCTGTTGGGCGCTCTGGCGCTGCACGGCGCGGCCGCATTGGGGGCAGTGGGGCGTGCCAGTGCGGGCATAGAGCACGCGCAAATAGTCCATCACTTCGGTCACGGTGCCGACGGTGGAGCGGGGGTTCTTGCTGACCGCTTTTTGCTCGATGGCAATGGCCGGGCTGAGGCCGCCGATGTAATCGACCTTGGGCTTGTCCATCTGCCCCAGGAACTGGCGGGCATAGGCGGAAAGGCTCTCCACATAGCGGCGCTGGCCCTCGGCGTAGATGGTGTCGAAAGCCAGGGAGGATTTGCCGCTGCCCGAAACGCCGGTAAGCACCACCAGCTTGTAGCGGGGCAGGGTGACATCAATATTCCTCAGGTTGTGTTGCTGGGCGCCGCGGATGACAATGCTCTCCGGTTCCATACCACCTCACAGCAGAATGGGTTCGTTTCGCAAAAAAGAGAGCGGGAGGAGGAGCCACCCGCGGGGTCAACATAAGAACTAATGTTCTAGCAGGGCCCTATTGTAGCACAGTCTGCAGAATGCGTCAACAGCGAGCGCCGCCATTGGTGACTGCATTTCGCCGCTCCGTGGAGCGGCGAAATGCAGTCACCAACACCCGGTCCACACCTCATAGGGCCTGGCTGGGCAGTTGAAAACTGCAGGCCAGCCGGAGCCTGGCAAGCGACCTACGCGAGTCGCCCCTGCAGTGCCGGGCGCTCGGTAGGGCCAAAACCCGCATTCGCCTTGAACGTGAATACCACTCCATCTGCTGTAAAGCGGAAGCTGAGGGTAGGCGTGAAGGGAGTCTCGTAAAAGGCCAGCTTGAGCACGTACGTATCCTCGGCGGCCCAGGCGCCGGCGGCGGCGACGGGCCGGAGGGTGGGGCTGTCGAGGGTGGTGGCGCCCATGACCCAGGCGCTGGTGCCGCACTCGACCTGGTGCTCGCCACGGGGGTCGCGCACGGTGAGGACGCAACCATCGGTATCAAAGCGGATAGAAATGGCTTCCACCTTTTGCTCGTTCTCGGCAAAGACATACTCCCGGCCCGACACGCTTGCAGCCAGGGGTGACGAAGGCTGCCCCTGCGGCGCGCGCAGCCGCAGGCCGGCCAACCGGCGTGCCAGCGGCTCAGCCGGGCCACCTGGGAGCGGCGCCGGGCCCATGGCCGGCAACAGGTGTTCCCAGGCCAGGTTGAGCACGGCTTGCATGTCCTGCACCCCGCTGGTGATGGCCAGGACAGCATCCTGAGCGGGCATCACCACGCAGAACTGGCCGAATGCTCCATCGCCGCGGTAGGCGCCATGGCGGCAGCGCCAGAACTGATAGCCGTAGCCCTGCTCCCAGTCGCTATCCGGGCGGCTGCCATTGGTGATCTGCGCGGAGGTCGCTTCGTCTACCCACGCTTCCGGCAGGATGCGTGCGCCCTGCCACATCCCCTTTTGGAGATACAACTGGCCAAAGCGGGCAATGTCCTCGGTCCGAACGCTCAGGCCCCAGCCGCCGGTGTTGATGCCACGGGGGCACGTCTCCCAGGTGGGGCTCTCGATGCCCAGGGGCGCGAACAGGCGTGGGCGCAGATACTCCAGCAAGGGCACACCGGCCAACCGTTGCACAATGGCCGACAGCATATAGCTGGCGCCGCTGTTGTAGAGGAAATGAGTGCCCGGCGCATACGCCACCGGCCGCGCCAGAAAGGCTCGCACCCAGTTGCCATCCTCGCACGTGTGCAGACGCTCCGTCGTATCTTCCGCGTGCCCCGTAGACATAGAGAGGAGGTGCCGCACGCGCATGGCGGCCAGATTCTCGCTCACCTCGGCCGGGGCATCCTCGGGGAAGAAGGGCAAGACGGGGTCATCGACCGACAGGCGCCCCTCCGCCACAGCCAGGCCGACCGCAGTGGAGGTAAAACTCTTGCTCAGGGAAAAGAGCATGTGGGGGTGCTCCGGGGCGTAAGGCGCCCACCAGCCCTCGGCTACGACGTGACCATGGCGCAGGAGCATGAAGCTGTGCAACTCCAAAGCGCTCTGCTCTGCCGCCTGCACAAAGGCGAGCACGGCGGACGATGGGATTCCTTGCGCCTCTGGGGCGCTGCGCGGCAACTCTACTCCGGACACAAGCCACCTCCTGTGGTTGGCAACCGCTGTTTTCGGTCCTTTGGACGGCATAGGGTACAGTATACCCAT
>DAOTVS010000137.1:0-14310 GCA_034436375.1 Anaerolineae bacterium
GCCTGCTCGGAGGCGAGCAGGAGGATGGCATCGGCCACATCCTCGGGCCGGCCCACACGGCACAGGGGTGTGTTGGCGGCAATCTGCGTTTCCTGTTCTGGCGTGATATAGCCCGTTTGGATGGGGCCGGGGGCGATCGTGTTGACGGTGATGCCGTATTTGCCCATAGCGCAGGCCGCCGAACGGCTGTAGGACTCGATGGCGTGCTTGCTGGCGGCGTAACTGATGTTGGTGGGGTCCACGTTGGCGCAGTCGGTGCTGATGTTGATGATGCGGCCCCAGCGGGCGCCCCGCGCCAGGTGGCGCTGCAGGTACTCGCGCATCAGCAGGGCATAGGCGCGCGTGTTGACGGCGAAATGGGCATCGATGCCGGCGGCGCTCGTCAGCTGCTGGCCCAAGCCCTCATCGGTCACCTCCGCCGGGTCGAACGTCTCCTGCACGCAGTGGGTGTGGTTGTTGACCAGGATATCGACGGCGCCCAGCTCCCGCTCGCAGCAGTCAAAGAGGAGGGGGATCTGTGCGGGGTCGGCCAGGTCAACCTCATAGGCCGCGGCCGCACCGCCCTGGGCGCGGATCTCCTGCAGCAGGGGCTCGACGGGCTGCTGCTGTCTGGCCCGGTAGAGCGCCGGGCCACCGACGCCCGCTGCAACTGCCCGGGCCAGCGTCTCCTCGGTTTCGGAGCAGGGCAGGCGATAGTAGGTGATGAACACCCGGGCGCCCTGGGCCGCGAATGCTCGCGCGGTGGCCGCGCCGATGCCGTGATTGGCGCCGGTGATGAGGACGGTCTTGCCGGTGAGCTGTGTGTCGAGCATGCCTATGCTCCTTTTCTGGCTAAAGATCGGCCCTATCGTTGCACTCCAGCCCTTGCTCGGAAACCTGGCCACCCGGGAGGAGCGCCGCCACTAGCGCAGGCCGCAGCCTGTCGCGCTGAGGCGGCCAGGGGCCGGCGCGGGCCGCCGGCGCTCCATGTGCCGGCCAAGGTTCTGATCGCTGACAGGGCTCTGGTGAGAGTCCTGGACCACTCAGTGTAACTGCCCCTGCAGCCACAGGCTCGCCTCATGCAGCAGCCTCTGGAGCAGGGCGGGGTCCCGCCAGGCAGCGAGGGCTATGGCGGCCCACGGCGCGATGCTGATTGGCCAGATCCAGCGAGGGTACCGCCGCCATAGGGCCAGCCAACCCCAGAGGGCCAGGGGCGCCAGGGTCAGCAGGGCGCGCAGGAGGAAGGTGCTGCCGAACAGCAACCATCTCCAGGTCCACCAGCCCAGGGCGATCCAGGCTGCGCCGCGCAGCCAGGGCCGCCCCCAGGGCCAGAGACGCCGCAGCGCGCCATACGCCCAGCAGGCCGGGATGAGCAGGCCCAGCACGACGGCGGGGTTGGGAGCGTTGGGCGCTCTGCCCAGCCCGCGCAGCCAGGCGGGGCCCCACCAGGGCCGGCTACGCTCGATGAACGCCCAGAGGATCAGGCCCGCCAGCACCGCGTGCACCGGGGCCATGATGCGAGGCCATCGCCCGCTCGCCGCGGTATAGGCCCAGAAAGCGAGCGGCAGGGCCAGGACGACGAGTGGCAGGTCCGGGCGCAGGGGCAGGCGCCCCCAGGCGGCCTCCCACGCGGATGCCCACAGGGGGCGGGTGCGGTCGGTGAGGAGCCAGAGAAAGCCCCCGGCCAGAAGCAAGTTGGGCACCAGGAACCAGCGCGGCCAGCGCTGTGAGCCCCGGTTCCAGAGCCAGAGGCTCAGAGGGGCCGCGGTAACCACGGCGATCGGGAAGGGCGAGAAGAAGAGCCCGCGCGCCCAGTGCTGCCAGACGCTATACCAGGAGGACTGGGTGCGGCCGGCGACATGGCCCATCAGCAGGCCGAAGAGCAGGAGCCCCAGGGCGGTAAAGGGCAGCGGCCAGCGGATGGCGCCCTGCACCCAGAGCCAGAGCGCCAGCGGCAGCAGGAAGACGACCCAGCCCACGAAGCTCAGGAACGCTGTACCGCTGGCCCAGTAGACCCAGAAGGGCTGCCACGCCGTCCACACGCGCATGAGGAGGAACCAGAGCACCCCGCCCCAGACGATGCGGCTGAGCGGCGCCATGACCGCGGGGGCATGGCGCCGCCCTACGCTCCACAGGAAGAGCAGGCTGGGCAGGGCGGCCAGGAGGAGGGAGAGGCGGCCAACGAGGGGCAGCCCCACGGTGAGGCGGCCCCACGGCTCTACCCACCAGGGGCGTGTGGCCTCGCCCAAGTACCACAGGCCTGCGCTGAAGAGGATGAGGTTGATGGGCACGAACAACAGGGGCAGGCGCCGCGTGAGCCAGAGCCAGGTCCAAAGCGCCGGCACGCCCAGCCCGGCGGCGACGGCCAGGTGGGGGGGGAAGCCGATAGCATAGGCTGCCTCGCCCACCAGGAGCGCGCCCAGAGACAGGTTCACCACGCGCATCTGGCTGGGGTAGCGGCGCATGAGGGCAACCCAGCCCTCGATGAGGGCGGCAATGAGCTTGATCAGCAGGCCGATGAGCAGGACCGCCAGGATAACGGTCCCTAACGCGGCCAGGCCGGCCAGGGCATCTGAACTGCTGGAGCCGCCAGGGCTGCTGTCGGGCTCGTAGAGGGGCACGCCGTCACGCGATTCGATCTGGTGCCCCCAGGCGGTCTGGGCCTTTTCCTCGTGGCCGAGCCAGTCTCGCTTGATGCGCGGGCTGCCCGTCCACGTCGTGTCCCTTTCCGTGCCCAACAGGCCTTCCTGGCGGTTCCAGCGGCCAAAGATATCCTCCCGGTAGACATTGCCCTCTTTATCGATGAGATGTTGGGGCAAGGCGACCACCCCTCCTGTGAGTGCGGCGGCGACATTATCCCATGTGGCGATGCACCTCGAGCACGTCGCGCAGGCTCTCGATCTTGCTCATGACTTGGCTGAGCTGGGCAATGGAGGAGATGCCGAGGGTGGCGATCAGGGTGGCTGTCTGGTCGTTGTGCGTGGTCACATTGGCCGAGCTCAAGCTGATGCCCGCATCGGAGACGACGGAAGCGATATCGCGCAGCAGGCCGGGTCGGTCCAGCGCCTCGATGTGCACGACCACGGGGTATATCTCGCGCGTGGGGCCCCAACTCACCGGGATCAGCCGTTCCGTCTCTTCGATATGCTTGAGGGTGACGCAATCGGCGCGATGGATGGTGATACCCTTACCGCGGGTGATAAAGCCCACGATCTCATCCCCCGGCACCGGGCTGCAACAGCCAGCCATGCGCGTCAGCAGATCGCCCACGCCGGTCACGCGGAAATCTGCGCGGCCCTGGGGCAGCGGGGTGATCTTGAGCTCGGGCTTTTTCGTGACGGCATCGTCGAGCTTGTTGGCGATCTGAATGGGGCTGATATCGCCATAACCGACAGCGGCCAGGAAATCCTCCACACCCTGATACTTGAAGAGCCTGGCGATATCGTCAAAGGTTTGCTGCTCGACGCCCAACCGCCGCATCTCGCGCTCGACGATCTCACGCCCCTGGGCAATATTCTCCTCGCGCTCCTGGCGCCTGAACCACTGGCGCACCTTTTGGCGCGCACGGGTTGTGGTGAGGTAACCGAGGGCGGGGTTCAGCCAATCGCGGCTGGGGCCGCCCTTCTTGGAGGTCAGGATCTCTACCTGCTCGCCGGTGCGCAGCGTATAGTCCAGCGACACCAGGCGGCCATCCACCTTGGCGCCCCGGCAATGATCGCCAATGCTGGAGTGAATGTGGTAGGCCAGGTCCAGGGGAGTGGCGCCTGCAGGCAGGTCCACGATATCACCTTTGGGCGTAAAGACGTACACCCGCTCGGGGATGACGTCGGATTTCACCGAGTCCACGAATTCGCGCGCATCCGAGACCTCGCCGCGCCACTCGGTCACCTGGCGCAGCCAGGCAATCTTGGCTTCGACGGCGGCATTGCGCTTGGCGTGTTCCTTGTAGCGCCAGTGGGCGGCGATACCGTATTCGGCGATCTGGTGCATCTGCAGGGTGCGGATCTGTACTTCCAGTGGCTTGCCCTCGGGGCCGTAAACCGCGGTGTGCAGCGACTGGTACATATTGTCTTTGGGCATGGCGATGTAATCGTCAAACTCGCCCGGGATAGGCCGCCACAGGCTGTGTACCAACCCCAACGCCGCATAGCAATCACGCAGCTCGGGGACGATCACACGCACCCCGCGCACATCATAGATCTGGTCAAAGGTGCGGCTCTTTTCCTGCATCTTTTGGTAGATGCTGAAGAGGTGCTTGGGGCGCCCCGTGACCTGCGCGGCAATCCCTTCGGCCTCCAGTTTGCCCTTCAGGATTTCGATTACCCGCTCGATATAGGCCTCGCGCTCGGCGCGTTTTTCGGAGAGATAGCCGGCGATCTGGTGATAGGCCTCGGGGTCGAGGTAGCGCAGAGAGAGGTCCTCCAGTTGCCACTTGAGCTGCCAGATACCGAGGCGGTTGGCCAGGGGAGCATAGACCTCCAGCGTCTCGCGTGCCATGCGCACCTGGCGCTCGCGCGAGAGGGAGCCCAACGTCTGCAGGTTGTGCAGGCGATCGGTCAGCTTGATGAGGATGACGCGCACATCATCCACCATCGCCAGGAAGATCTTACGCAGGTTCTCGGCCTGCTCCCGCTCAAAAGTCTCGGCGTGGTCGAGGCGGCTCTTGCGCTTGATGAGTCGCAGCTTGGTGACGCCATCAACGAGCTGGGCTACTTCGTCGCCGAATTGCCGGCGCACGTCGTCGAGGGTCACCTGCGTATCTTCGGGTACATCATGCAACAACGCCGCCTGGATCGTGGCGGCGTCGAGACGCATTTCGTTGAGGATGGCGGCCACCGCCACCGGGTGGGTAACGTAAGGCTCGCCCGAATCGCGCAGTTGCCCCTCATGCGCAGCGGTTGCCACATCATAAGCGCGACGGATGGCCTCGGCTTCCTCGCCTTCGAACGATTGGAGGATATCGGCCAGAGTGGAATCGGTAACCATAAGACGCCCCAGGGGCATGCGCCCAATAACATAAGATTACCCTAGTATAGCGCAACCAGGGGCTTTTTGCAACGGGTTGACGTATTCAATGTTCAGGCCGCGGGCACTTTGCGGTAGGCTTTCACAATCTCCCGATAGCGCCCCTGCACCTCATTGGCGACCTGCTCCCAAGGCCGGTAGAGCGAGCGGAAGGCGCCTTCTCCCGCCTCACACCGCAGTTGGGGGTTATCCACCAACTGGACGATCTTTTCCGCATAGGCATCCGCCGAGTTGGCGGCCAGGAACCCGTTCTCTCCGTCCCGGATCCCCTCAGCCGTCGCCGAGCCAGAGATGAGCACGGCTGGCAGACGGCAGGCCGCCGCCTCGCGAATGGTCAGCGATTCCGTATCATAGAGCGAGGGGAAGAGCATGAGGTCTGCCCGCGAGTAGTAGGATTTGATACGCTCGCGCTCACGCACGACCCCCAGGAACCTCACCCGATCGCTCAGGCCGAACTGCTCTACGAGCTCCTTCATGTCGTTAGTGGCATAGCCGCCTCCCACGAAGAACATGCGAAAGGCGCGCCCGGCATCGCGGACGTACTTCAGGGCATTGATCAGCAGCAGGTGATTCTTCTCCCACACATGCTGGCCGACATAGAGCAGGACCGTATCCGTGGGCAACGTGCCCAGCTCGGCATCGGCCCGGCGGCGGTATTGCTCGCGCTCAGCCGGGGTGATGACGATATCTGTGCCGTTGGCGACGATCTCGCACTCGCCCCGATAGCCGTATTCGTGCAGTGTCTCGCGCGTCGCCCGGTTAGGCACCCATACCTGGTCTACCGACTCATAAAAGTCGATGATCCTGCGCAGGATAAAGCGCTCCAACCATTCGTTGTCGGCCAGGGTGCGGATATTGTCGCGGTACTTGGTGTGCAGGGTCGCCACAATCGGTATGTCGCGGCCACGGGCGATGCGCAGGGCCAGTTGGCCGGAAGAGAAGGGGCAGTGGGCGTGCACCAGGTCGAAATGAACGTCGCGAATCTGGTTACGAAAGGCGACATCAACCTCAGGCAACCCGGCGCGATAGGGAGGGCGCTTGGGCAGCGGGATAGAAAGGTAGCGCAGCACCGGAAAATCGAACGAGTCCACATAGCCCGGAAAGCTAGGGGTGATAGCGTAGCAAGGGCCCAACTTTCGGTTGAGCCAATAGCAATAGTTCTGCATCACAAAAGCCACACCATCGATGATGGGGACGAAGGAGTCGTTGAACTGCCCGGTGATCAATGGTGGCGCTGCCTGGTCTTCCATGTTTCTCCTTCATCCGGGTAGAGTGCCCGGTGATGGCGCCTAGCGGTAGGGAATGCCGCGCTACACGCTGACGATGCTTACGCTCATTATACTCGGATGACCCAGAATGGGCCACACGCCGATACTCGCTGCGTGCTGGCCGGGTTGCCGGGGCAAATGCCGGGCTGCCTGCTTTGCAGCCAGCCGGCGACCATAAGGAGAGGGAACCTGAAGCCCGGTGGACGAAACGCCCGAACCCGGCAGATCTCTGCTATGGGTGCAGGTAGGCCACCCATAGCAGGCCCCAGCCGAGGCCCACTGTCGCGCCGGAGAACACATCAAAGGGATAGTGCACGCCCAGGTGCAGCCGGCTGTAGCCAACGGCGCAGGCGAGGCCATAGACGACGATAGGCCAGGGGTGGGCCAGGGGCAGCCCAAAGGCCAGCAGAGTGGCGACGTTAAACGCCAGGGCCGAGTGGCCGCTGGGGTAGGAAAGGTCGGCCGGCTTGAGCCCGATCACCCGGATGCCGCTCAATTGGTTAAAGGGGCGCGGGCGCTGGGTGAGCGCCTTGGCCACTCCGATGAGGATGCCCTGGGTGAGGATGGCCATGGCCGTGACGACCACAAAGCGCGGCCGCTGCACCATGGTCGACACGGCCAGGGCGCCCACTGCAGCCCAGGCCGAGCCGAGATGGGTGATGCTCCACATGATCCAATCGAGCTCAGGGCGCGTCGGCAGGCGGTTGATGGCGCGGAAGGTGCGCCGGTCAAAGGCGCGCCCGGGGCGCGTCCAGACGAGTGCGCCCAGGGCGAGGCCGACCAGTGTGATGAGCAGGCCCAGTTGGGCCAGGTGGGCGTCGAGGGGGATAAAGGCCCGGTTCATGCCCACCCTCGCCGCCGGAACCACCACACCATGCCCGCGGCGATGGTCGCCATCAGCAGCATGGTAACGGCAAAGCCATAGTGCGCCTGCAGCCCGGGCATGTGCACAAAGTTCATGCCAAAGATGCCGGCCACCAGGGAAAGGGGCATGAACACGGTTGTCACCAGAGTCAGGACCTTCATCACTTCATTCATGCGGTTCGAGACGACGGTGAGATAGATCTCCAGGGCGCCCGCCACCAGGTCGCGCAGCGATTCGTTGATATCCACCACGCGCACCAGGTGATCGTAGACGTCACGGAAGTAGAGGCGCGTCTTGGGACCCACCAGGTCCGAGTCGTCGCGGCTGAGGCGATAGACGACCTCGCGCTGGGGCACAACGGTGCGCCGCAGGTGCAGAGTGGCGCGCTTGATGTCGAGGATGGTGGAGAGGGTCTCCCGATCGGGCGCGGCGAGGATCTCATCCTCCAGTTCATCGATGGCGGCGTCGAGCCGGTCGAGCACGGGCATCAGGTCATCGACCAGAATGTCGATGGCCGCATGGGCCAGGCCGTCGGGGCCGCGCTGGATGTAGCGCTCGTCGCGCAGCACGCGCTCGCGCAGCACCTTGATCGAATGAATGGGCTCGTGGGTGTGAGTCACCACATAGTTGGGGCCCAAGAAAAGGTCCAGCTCGCGCGTCTCGAGCTCATAACCAGAGGCGCCGCAATCCAGCCCATGGGCTACCACATAGAGGTAGGCGCCATAGTCATCGAGCTTGGGGCGCTCCACATGGCCAAGGCAGTCCTCGATGGCCAGGGGGTGAAAGCCGAACACCGTGCTGAGGACGGCCGCTTCCTCGGCCGTTGGCGCCTCGAGGTCGACCCACAGCGTGCAGCCCGTATCGGCGAGGGCAGCCTGCAGGGCAGCGGGGGTAGACTCTACCGGGCAAGTGCCCAGGGCATTGCGGACAAGGGCTTGGATCATCGAGAGTCCCTACACATGCGATACAAGAGACTTCCAAAGCCTCCAAGACTTGGTCTTGAGGCCTTTAATGGGCAACGGTGACCTGGATAACGCAGGGTGGCGCAAAGTTGCCTGTCTTGTCCACCACCACCAGGCGCAACGAGTAAGAGCCGGCGGGAAGGCTATTCGTATCCCACACATCGAGCACGCCGTTCGTCACCGGGATACGGTGTACATCGCTGATGCTTGACCAGTTGGTGGGGTGATCGCCCAGGCCCAATTCGATCTTGTAGAACTGGAAATCGGGCACGCTGGCCGTGCCCAGCACGTCTACGCGACCCTGTACCCGGGCGCCCTGCGCTGGCGAACTGATCTGCACCCCGGGTGCGCAGGCGACGGGCGGCGGCAGGGTGGGCGTCGGGGCAGGCGTTTCCGTCTGCGCCGTATCGGTGATGACGATGGGCGTCAGAGTGGGCGTCGGCGTCTCCAGGACGATGGGGCGCGGGGTTGCATGGCGCGTCGGAATGGGCTCAGGCGTCCAATTATCTGTAACGGGCGGTGTTGGGGTAAAGACAAAGGCCACTTTGGGCATGAACTCGGGCGTCGGCGTCGGCTGGATCAGGCTGCCAAAGTCCAGTGAGGGTCCCAGGTAGAATTGTATGAAAAACAGGAGCCCCAGGCAACCCAACGTGGCCAAAGTGCCCAGGGCGGCGCGCCGAAGACGCCCGATGGCGCTCTCGCGTTCCAGGCTAAAGACGCTGGCTCGTAGATCTCGACCGGCGATGAACCATGCTCGCAAGTAGACGACCAGGATGATGGCGCCGATCAGGTACAGCCAGGTGACATAGGGAGCGAGGAGGCGCAGCAATGGCAACACGGATTTATCTCACCCGTTGGCCGTATCGTGCCCTCGGTTGCTCCGCCGCCCGTGCCGTTCCGCCTGTTGCTGGCAACGGATGCACTGGGTAGCGTAGGGCAACGCCTCGAGACGTTCAGGGCTGATGGCTCCTCCACAAGTTTCGCAATGGCCATAACTTCCATCCGCGATGCGCTTCAGCGCCTGGTCAATGAGCTCGAGTTTCTGGCGCTGATCCTCCAACAGCCACATTGCTCGCTCACGCAAGGCTGTAGAGACAGCCGCATCGGCCTCGTCGCTATCTCGCTCGTCTGGCGAAAGTGGGTTAGACGTCGCAGGGATAGCCTTGGAAAGCAGTTGCACTCGCTCAGCCAGCAGACGCTTGCGGATGCTATCAGTGTCGACCGATGGTTCCTGATGATCAGACATGCTTTGACTTCCTGGTTGCCAGTGAGCACCACCTAGTGGAACAATAGATGGCCGCAGAATGGTTGCCCCTGGGGGTACGAATAGAGCGACCTTCGCTCTCGCGATGGCGCGGTGATCAGGTTGATATGTTCCCGCGCCTGCTCACAGTTTCTCTATTGTACCTCAAGTATACCGAATGCGCAAGTGAACCGACTCAAGTTGACAATATAATCAATCTCAACTAGAATCTCTTTTGCTTAGCCCAACCGGCAGAGAGGTACAAGCGGCCATGGGGCCGGCTTTCAAGGTTGCCGGTTTGGCGGTTACCAAGAGCCTATTTGAAGAGCCACGCCTTCGTTCCTGGCGGGCGCCTGCTGACGGCAGGGCCTGGCACCATCATGGGCTGTTTTCGGTAGGCGCAAATGGGGGGTATGCCATGGTCAGGGCTCAAACCCGGGTCTCCCTATTGCAGGAAGCCGGTTCCGGCCGGCGCCGCTGTTAACGACAGGGTTGTGTACTTTTCCTCGCACTGCTTCTGCTTTAGCTCGTTTCAGTTGGTTGTCTGGGCCATCAAGCGCACCGTCTTCCACATTGACCTGTGAAGGGTCCTGCTGCCTGGGCATTGAAGCACTCCCCAAGCAGGCAATACTGGCATGCGGGCTCCGCTCTCCTATCTGGAGCACTCCCTGGATACGTTTGCGTTTTGCCTGCACATAAGCTATAATACTACTAGGCAAGGCTACGACACTAGCCATTGAGGAGAGGGCATGGAGGACAATCGAACAGCACAGGACGTCTACGAAGGAGGAGGTGCGGTCCCGCAGGAGACGATCAGCAACACGGTGATCCTGGACACCACTGACACGGCCACGAACCCCATGGCCACACTTCTTGAGACCGAGTACGCCTACAAGACTGCGCAGCACGGAGACATCGTTTCTGGTGTCATCATGCAAATTTCGCCCACCGAGATCCTTATTGATGTAGGATCCAAATCCGAAGGTATCATTGCCGGGCGCGAGCTGGAGCGGATGGACCCGGAACTGCGCAAGAGCCTTGAGGTTGGGCAGGAAGTACTGGCCTATGTGGTTCGTCCTGAGGACCAGGACGGCAATGTGGTGCTTTCCCTGACCCGCGCGCAGATGGAAACAGACTGGCGCAAGGCCGAGGAACTGTACGCCGCGGAAGAGATCTTCGAGGCGCAGGTCGCCGGGCATAACAAGGGTGGGCTGATCGTCCGTATTGGACGTGTCCGGGGCTTTGTCCCGTCGTCTCAACTCGTGAGCGTCCGTCGTCGCCGCAGTGACGAGGGCGAAGAGAGCGAAGAGGGCGAGGACAGCGAGCTGGCCAAGCTGGTCGGCAAGAATCTGCGGTTCAAGATTATCGAGCTTGATCGGCGCCGGAACCGGCTCATTCTCTCCGAGCGGGCAGCCGCACGCGAGTGGAGGCGGGAGCAGAAGGAAAAGCTCCTGAGTGAGCTGCAGGAAAACGAAGTGCGCACCGGCATTGTCAGCAGTCTCTGCGACTTTGGCGCCTTTGTTGACCTGGGCGGCGCTGACGGCCTGATCCATCTGTCAGAGCTTTCGTGGGGTCGGGTGACCCACCCACGCGAAGTGCTCAAGGTGGGAGATGAAGTGCAGGTTTACGTCCTGCACGTGGACCGCGAGCGCCGGCGCATCGCTTTGAGCTTGAAGCGGTTGCAGCCGGAGCCCTGGAGCCAGATCGACGAACGCTATGAGATCGGGCAACTGGTTGAGGGCACTGTTACCAAGATCACGAACTTTGGTGCTTTTGCACGGCTCGACGGTGATGTGGAAGGGCTGATCCACATCTCCGAGCTTTCCGAGCAGCGCATTGGTCATCCGCGTGAGGTGGTGCAGGAAGGCCAGACGCTCTCGCTGCGCGTCATCCGTATTGACAGTGCACGGAAGCGGATCGGCCTTAGCCTCCGCCGGGTGAATGACACGGCGATCGAGGACTATACCTGGGAGCCGGAAGGCCAAGAAAGCGGCGCTACGACTCTGGACGAAGCACCCTCTGAGGACGATTCATTCCCTCAGAGCACAGACGCCTGATTACACTCAACACTGCCGCCAGCCTCTCGAGCCTTGAACCGGGCTTCAGGGGGGCCAGGCGGCTCCCAGGCTAAACTGCGCTGCGTATCAACGCAACACGGGCAGCGCGGTTAGCTGGCGGGAGCGAAAACGACATTCCTCTCTACATCGGGGCCCCCTGGTCATCTTGCGTATGGGGGCCCTGGTGTATATAAGGAAGGTCACGAAATCTGCCTAGGAGTTTGTAAAGTTATGCGGTTCAATATGGACACTGATGTCAGCCGTGTCCAGCCTATTTTCGCTCGGCGACCAGGCCTAGCCAGTCTAGTTTCGAGCCTAGTGAGGAAGTCGGACAATGGCCAACAAATTTGATCGCTTCACCAAGCGAGCGCGCGAAACCCTGACCTACGCTCAGGAAGAAGCTTTGCGCCTTGGCCACACTCACATCGGGACAGAACATCTGCTTCTCGGTTTGCTCCGGGAAGGCGAAGGCGTTGCTGCCAAGGTCCTGGGCGATCTTGGTCTGAATCTGTCTCGTGCCCGCGACGCCGTTGAGCGCTATACTGGCCGCGGCAACCGGACGCCGGGCGGGCGCGTCGAGTTGGCGCCCTCAACCAAGCACGTGATCGAGTTGGCTGTTGATGAGGCTCGGCGTTTGGGCCATCATTATATTGGCACCGAACACCTGCTGCTCGGCCTGAGCCGAGAATCTGAAGGTATGGCGGTTGGTATCTTGGAATCTTTGGGTGTGACTCTGGATCAGGTGCGAGAGCGCACTATGCAGGCCCTGCGCGAGGGTTCCTCGGCGGGCGGAAACCAGCCTGATCGGGGCGCCGCTTCCGGCGCACCGGCCAGCGCCAAGGGACAATCCTTGCTCGATCAGCTCGGCGTCGATCTGACGGCCGAAGCCCGCGCCGGCCGGCTTGACCCAGTCATCGGCCGCCAGCGCGAGATTGAGCGCGTGATCCAGATCCTGTCGCGCCGCACCAAGAACAACCCGGCCCTGATCGGCGAGCCCGGCGTTGGCAAGACGGCCATCGTTGAGGGCATCGCCCAGCGCATTATCAGCGGAGAGACGCCCGACTCGCTTCTGAACAAGCGGGTGGTGCGCCTGGATGTGGGCTCACTGGTCGCCGGTACGATGTACCGTGGCCAGTTCGAAGAGCGGCTGAAACGCGTGATCGACGAGATAAAGAACAGCGATACGATTATCTTTATTGATGAGCTGCACATGCTGGTCGGCGCTGGCGCTGCAGGTAGCTCGGTCGATGCGGCCAATATCCTCAAGCCGGCCCTGTCGCGCGGCGAGCTGCAGTGCATCGGGGCGACGACCCTGAACGAGTATCGCAAGCACATCGAGAGCGATGCGGCCCTGGAACGCCGTTTCCAGCCGGTCATCGTGGATGAGCCGTCGGTTGATGAGACCATCGAGATCCTGAAGGGTGTGCGCTCGCGCTATGAGGAGCACCACCAGCTGGAGATCACCGACCAGGCCCTGATTTCGGCGGCCCACCTGGCGGCGCGCTATGTGCCCGATCGCTTCCTGCCCGACAAGGCAATCGACCTGATCGACGAGGCGGCTTCGCGCGTGCGCGTGTACAAGGCCTTCCGTACCATGGGTGTGCGCGAGACCTTCCGTGAGCTGCGCGCGGTGCAGCAGCAAAAGCAGGAGGCGTTTGCCGCCGAGCGCTTTGACGATGCGCTCTCGCTGCGGCAGGAGGAAGACTCCCTGCGCACCAAGCTGGAGCAGTTGCGCCTGAGCTGGCGCGACTCTACCGAAGGCGAAGGCTTGCGCGTCACCGAAGAGGATGTCGCCGAGATCGTGGCGATGTGGACGGGCGTGCCCGTAACCCGCATCGCCGGCGAGGAATCTAGCCGCTTGCTGAAGATGGAAGAGGACCTGCACGGGCGGATCATCGGCCAGGACGAGGCCGTCGCCACGGTCGCCAAGGCCGTGCGCCGGGCCCGCGCCGGGCTGAAGGACCCGCGGCGACCGATCGGTTCCTTCATCTTCCTGGGGCCCACCGGCGTCGGCAAGACCGAGCTGGCCAAGTCCCTGGCCGAGTTTATGTTTGGCAGCGAGGATGCGCTGATTCAGCTGGACATGTCTGAGTTCATGGAGCGGCATACCGTGTCGCGCCTGGTGGGCGCGCCTCCAGGATATGTTGGGTACGAGGAAGCCGGCCAGCTGACCGAAGCCATCCGTCGGCGCCCCTACTCGGTGATCTGTTTTGATGAGGTGGAAAAGGCCCACCCTGAGGCTTTCAACATGCTCCTGCAGATCATGGAAGACGGGCACCTGTCGGATGCCAAGGGCCACAAGGTCGATTTCCGTAACTCGATCATCATCATGACCTCCAACATTGGGGCCGAATACCTGGGCCGCGACATGTCCATCGGCTTTAACCTGGCCAGGGATGAGGCCGAGACGGCGGAACAGAACTATCAGCACATGCGCGACAAGATCCTGGCGGAGCTGAAGCGGACCTTCCGGCCCGAGTTCCTGAACCGCCTGGATGCAGTGGTCGTCTTCCATCGCCTGACGAAGGAAGACATCCGCGCCATTGTGGACTTGAACCTGAGCCGCGTGGCCAAGCGTGTCGAGGAGCATAATGTGACCCTCGAGTTCACCGCGGAGGCCAAGGAGTTGCTGGCCGAGAAGGGCTACGAGCCCCAGTTCGGGGCACGGCCTCTGCGCCGGGTCATCCAGCAGATGGTCGAGGACCCGCTGTCGGAGGTTATCCTGCAGTCGGATCTGCCCGAGCACCCGGTGATCCATATCGATCGCCAGGGCGATGAGCTGACCCTGACTCCACGGAGTCAGGAGGAAGCGGCAGAGACCACGGCGTTGGCGAAGTGATGCGTAATCCGTGATCCGTAATGCGCGATACGACCGTGTTTCGCGCAGCAGGCAAGCGCGGACCGGGGAATA
>DAOTVS010000138.1:0-24189 GCA_034436375.1 Anaerolineae bacterium
GCTGTGCGCATGGCCCTATTATAGGAAAGTGGGGAGTTGGTGTGTCAGGATCAGGGACGCCGGCGTCCCTGATCCTGACACACCAACTCCCCACTTTCCTATAATAGGGCCATGCGCACAGCATCGAGGGCGACATGCTCTACCCAGGGCACGGTGAGCTCGACCGGCCGGTTGGAAAAATCGCGCACCTGGGTGACGGCAGTCTCGCCGGTATCCAGGGCGATCAGGGCGGTAAAGGCCGACTTGTCGCCGCGCGCCAGGATCGCAAGCCCCAAATCGGCGCCCTGGGCCTCGCGTATGCGGCGTGCGGCCTCGATGGCCAGCTCTTCCGTGGGCTCGGCGGCCGGCAGCCCCAGCCCTTCCAGGGCCGACTCGGCCGGCGCTACGAGCCCACCCTTGAATTGCTTCGCTCCCTTGACCGTGCTCAGGCGGCCCGTAATGGCGCCGCCGGTGGAGGTCTCGACCACGGCCAGGGTCTTGTTCCGCTCCGCCAGCAGGCGCATGACGACGCTTTCGAGGGTCTCATCATCGGCGCCATAGATGGCCGTGCCCAGGCGGCTGCGCAGGTCGGCTTCGACCGTGGCGATGAGGCGAGAGGCCTCTTCTTCGCTGTCAGCCTTGGCCGTGATGCGTACATCCGTTTGCCCTGGATGGGCGGCGAGGCCCACGGTGGGGTTGGCGAGGCGCTCGAGGTCGCCGATCTTGTCGTCGATTGCGCTCTCGCCGATGGAGACGGTGTGCAGGTTGCGCACCTTGATGACGCCCTTGAGCCCGAGCTTTTCCCGCAGGTAGGGGATCACGTTGTGTTCCATCAGGTAACGCATCTCGGCGGGCACACCGGGCAGGCTGATGATAATGCCCTGGGGGTCTTCGACAATAAAGGCGGGCGCTGTGCCCACGGGGTTGTGGATGACGGTGGCGCCCTGAGGCAGGCGGGCCTGGCGAAAGTTGTTCTCCGTCATCTGGTAGCCGCGGCGCCGGAAAAGGGCGCCGATCTCATCGATCAACTCTGGGCGCATCTCCAGGGGGCGATCGGTCGCAGCGGCGATGCCCTCGCGGGTCACATCATCCACGGTAGGGCCAAGCCCGCCCGTGACGATGATCACGCCAGAGCGCCGCAGCGCCTCTCTGATCACGCCGGCGATGCGCGCCTCGTTATCGCCCACTGTTGTCTTGTAGTAGAGATTCAGGCCAATGGTCGTGAGCTGGCGAGCAATCCACGCCGCGTTGGTGTCGACGATCTCGCCCAGCAGCAATTCGGTGCCGATAGAGACGATTTCTGCTTGCATAGTTTGTCCTTACAACAAGTCATGCCGCCCGAGGGCTTGGAGCTTATCGATGACCTTGCGCACGTCTTGGGCGCGGCTCTTGGGGCAGATGAGGAGCACATCATCGGTATCGACGACGACCAGGTCTTCCACAGCGATGGTTGCTACGACGCGGCCTGGCGCATAGACCAGCGAGCCGCGTGTCTCGATGCTCAGGTGTTCGGTATCGCCCAGGACGACGTTGCCTTCGCCATTGGCCTCCATGATATCGGCCAAAGAAGCCCAGCTGCCCACGTCGCTCCAGCCAATGTCAGCCGGGACGACGGCAATATCGGCCGCTTTCTCCATGATGCCAACATCGATGGAAACATTGTGGATGCCGTCCCACACCTTTGCGAGCACCTGATCCTGCTCGGGCGTGCCCCAGGCCTGGCCGATGAGCATGATCTGCTCATAGAGCTCGGGCAGCCACTGCTGGATAGCCTGCAGGATGATGTCGACGCGCCAGACAAAGAGGCCCGAGTTCCAAAAGTGGCGCCCACCGAGCACATACTCTGCCGCTTGCGCGGCGGGCGGCTTTTCGATAAAGCCGGCCACTTTGTATACTGGCACCCCGCTCACGCGATGGATATAACGGCCGCGCTCGATATAGCCGTAGCCGGTTTCGGGGTAGGTGGGCTCGATGCCCAGGGTGACCAAGCGCCCGCTGCTGGCCGTTTGGGCGGCAATCTGAAGCAACTCGCGGAAGCGGTCGGGGTTGGCGATGACGTGATCGGCGTGCAGGGAGATCATGATACCTTCCGGCTCGATCTTGGCGAGCGCCATGGCGGCCAGGCCGATGCAGGGCGCTGTGCCACGGCCGGAGGGCTCGACGAGGATATTGCCCTCTGGGAGGTTGGGCAATTGTTCGTGCGCCTGGGCGGCATATTCGGCGCCGGTGACGACAAAGATGCGCTCGGCCGGGATAAGCGGCAGCACCCGGTCGACCGTGTTCTGCAGCATGGTGCGCCGGTTGACGATATCCAGCAGTTGTTTAGGGCAACGGCGGCGGCTACGCGGCCAAAGGCGCGTGCCCACGCCACCCGCCAGGATCACAGCAAATAGGGGACGGGGCATCGTGCGTCCCACTGTTGGCGACATAGCGAGCTCCTTCGCTCTGGGCAAAAGCCGACTTGATCCGGTCATAGGATAGCATCAGGCGCACTGTGCTTTATCAGTGCTGTGCTACTCGATATGATAGGATGCTCGGGTTTCGCGGGTCAGAATGTAGCTCATGGCTCCTACCCGGTGTACCATACCTTTGAGTTCCATCAGAGAGAGCGCCGATGAAACCTGAGCAATAGGCAGGCCACACCTGCGCCCCAGATCGTCAATATGGGCTGGCTCGCTGCCCAGGTGAGCGAGCAAGCGGGCCTCGGTGTCGTTCTCGGGCGCCAATTGCCGCACTTGCGCTTGCTGCGCGAGCATGGTCAGGTTGAGCTCTTCCAGGATATCTTGCACGTTTGTGACGAGTTTGGCCTCGCCGCGCTGTAAGAGCCGATTGGTGCCGGCGGAACGGCGCGAAAGGGCGCTGCCGGGCACGGCAAAGGTTTCGCGGCCTTGCTCGAGCGCATCGTGTGCGGTGATGAGAGCGCCACTTGTCTCGCCGGCTTCCACCACCAGGGTGCCCAGGCTCAATCCGCTGATGACCCTGTTGCGAGCCGGAAAGTTGCCGGCTTCGGGCCGGGCATCGAGTGGGTATTCGCTGATCACCGCGCCACTGGCCACAATGCGGCGCGCCAGGTCCGTATTCTCTGGCGGATAAACCTGGGCCAGGCCCGAACCCAGGACGGCAATGGTGCGCCCCCCGGCAGCTAATGCGGCATGGTGTGCTTCCGCATCAATACCGCGAGCCAGGCCGCTGATCACGGTGATGTGGTTGCGGGCCAGGTCGCCGGCCAATTGGCGCGCCATTTCCAGGCCATAGGCGCTGGGGCGGCGGGTGCCGACGACGGCGATGGCCCATTCATCATCGGCCAGCAGCGAACCGCGCAGATAGAGGACGGGCGGCGGCGAGCTGATCTCTCGCAGGCGGGCCGGGTAGGCTTCATCCTCCCAGGTCAGGACCGAGACGCCGGCGCGCTCCAGGCGCTCCATCTCACGGTCAAGATCCAACGATTTCCGGATCGTGAGCAGATTGGCCAATGCTCGCCGGTCGAGCCCGGCTGCCTGCAGCTCGGCTGGTTGCGCCATCCACGCAGCTTCCAATGAGCCAAAGTGGTTCAGCAGGGCGCGCAACCGCACAGAGCCGATCTGGGGCACGATATTGAAGGCGACCCAATAACGCAGTTGTGTGCCCGTCACGGCTGGCCTCTCCATGCATATTGGTCGCGAACGGCAGAGCAGGTGAGGGTGAGCGAGGAGTTGGGGGATGGTACGATCATCATTTCCAGCACCGGCTTTCCCTAGTCCAAAAGACCCGGGGGCAGGGCCACGGTCATGCGACCGTGCTCAAGATCGACCTCGCGGATCACGCTCTTGAGGGCAGGGACGAGGACCTCGCGGCCCTCCCCGGTAACGACATAGACGTCGTTGCTGCCGGTTTCCAGGATCTCGCTGATGCGGCCCAAGTTTTCGCCCTCGACCGTCCACACCGTCAGGCCAAGGATTTGATGATGGTAATACTCGCCTTTGCCCAGGGGCATGGCCTCGGAGAGCGGGACGTAGAGGATCTCGCCCCGCAGGGCATCGGCCTGTTCTGGGGTATCTATGCCCCCCAACTTGAGGAGGATCGCTCCCTTGTGCAGGCGCGCCGCCTGCACGCGATAGGGGCGCCGCTCATCACCGACCAAGATCTCGCGGAGCCGCGAGAATCGCTCAGGGAAATCGGTCAAGATCTCGACCTTCACCTCCCCCCGATAGCCCCAGGGCGCAAGAATGCGGCCCACGACGAGATCGGAGGGCGCGACTCTTTCTCCGGCGCCTGAGGATGAGGCCTCAGGCGCCGGAGGCGGGTGAGGGACGCGAGGCGGACGCGCCCCCGCATCGTGCGGCCGCCTCACACAATCTCCAACACTGCGCGGCGGCGCTTGCGCGCCGCGGCGACCCTGAGCAGAGTACGCATGGCGTTGGCCACACGTCCTTGCCGCCCGATGACCCAGCCCTTATCGGTCGAGCGCACTCGCAGCTCATAGATGACTGCATGGGCGCCACTGGTCTCGGTGACTCGCACATCTTCCGGATGATCGACAAGGGAACGGGCCATGTACTCGATCAGGTCTTGCACTGCTGTGACCCCTCTCAGGCGGTAGCGCCGCCGGCTGCAGCTTCGGGAGCGGCCGGGGCGAGCTTGTCGAGGATGCCCAGGTCCTTCAGCATCTTGGCGACTGCCGGGGTGGGTTGGGCACCCTGATGCAGCCAGTGCAACGCACGCGCCTCGTCGATACGAATGGTCGACGGGTCAGTGCGCGGATTATAGTTCCCGATGATCTCGATGAACCGGCCATCGCGCGGGGAATCCGCATCGGCCACAACAACGCGATATGACGGCTGCTTCTTTGCGCCCACGCGACGCAGGCGAATCTTTACCATCCTCTTGAGTATCCTCCTGAATGTATGATGCCGTCCGAAAAGCGCCTGCCACAGCTGGCCGTGGGGTAATGCGCTCAGAGCCCCACGACCTTACGCTGTAGCTCTTTGCATCAACGCTCACTGGAACAGCGAGAATAGCCCCCGCCCCTTATTGCTCGACATCTGTTTCATCATCCGTTGCATGTCACGGAATTGGCTGAGCAACTGGTTCACATCCTGGACGGAGGTGCCGCTACCTAGGGCAATGCGACGCTTGCGGCTGCCGTTCAGCACCCGCGGGTCACGCCGCTCCTGAGCGGTCATCGAGTTGATGATCGCTTCCACCCGCTTCATCTGTTTCTCGGTCATATCGGCCGGCATCTGGCGGCTGACCTGGCTCATGCCAGGGATCATCTCCAGGAGCTGGCTGATCGGCCCCATCTTTTTGATCTCGTGCAGCTGCTCGAGGAAATCCTCCAGATTGAAGGAAGCGGTACGCAGCTTCTCTTCCATCTTTTGAGCCTGCTGCTGATCAAAGGCGCTTTCGGCCTTTTCGATCAGGCTCAGCATGTCGCCCATGCCGAGAATGCGCGAGGCCAGCCGGTCCGGATAATAGGGCTCGAGGGCATCCGTTTTTTCGCCGGTGCCCAGGAACTTGATCGGCACCCCGGTGACCTTGCGGATCGAGATCGCCGCGCCGCCGCGCGCATCGCCATCGACCTTGGTCAGGATAAGCCCTGTCAGGCCGAGACGCTGGTTAAAGCCCTCGGCCACCTGCACGGCTTCCTGGCCGGTCATCGCATCGGCCACGAGCAGGATCTCAGCCGGGCGCACCTGGCGCTTGATCTGCTCCAGCTCGGCCATCATCTGCTCATCAATCTGCAAACGGCCGGCCGTATCGAGAATGATGACGCTAAAGGCGCCGTTGGCGGCGCGTTTGAGGGCATGTGCAGCGACCTCGGGGGGGCGCACACGCGGGTCCTCTGCATGTACCGGGATATCGAGCTGGCGGCCCAATACTTCCAACTGCGCAATGGCTGCCGGTCGGTAGGGGTCCGCTGCGACCAGAAGGGGCTTTTGCCCGTCTTTGCGCAGAAAGAGCGCCAACTTGGCCGCCATGGTCGTCTTGCCTGAGCCCTGCAGGCCGACCAGCATGATAATGTGCGGCGATTGGCCCGAAAGATCGAGCTTGGCCGGCTCGCCCAGCACGTGCACCAGCTCTTCGTTCACAATTTTGATGACTTGCTGGGCCGGGCTCAGGCTCTTGGTCACCTCGGCGCCGATCGCGCGCTCCCGGATGGCGGCGATCAGCTCCTTGACGACCTTGTAGTTGACATCGGCTTCCAGCAAAGCCAAACGGACGTCGCGCAGGCCTGCGTCAACGTCACTATCGGAAAGGCGGCCCTTGCGGGCCAGCTTTTCGAATGTCGCTTGTAGTTTATCGCTCAGGTTCTCAAACATAACACTTCCGCATATCGTGACTCCGGGCCGTCACTTGACGGACTATTTTAGCTCAGGTTGCGGGTTTCGTCAAACGACTGCGCGGCGTTCAGGCGTAGCGCTCCTCTTTCCACGGGTCGGCGTGGTTGTTATAGCCGTTGCGCTCCCAGAAGCCGAGGCGGTCCTCCGCCAGGAACTCGAGCCCGCGCATCCATTTGGCGCTCTTCCAAAAGTACTTGTGCGGCACGACGAGCCGCAACGGAGCGCCATGCTCGGGGGTGAGGGGGGCATCTGCATAGTGGTGGGCGAGCAGGACGTCATCTCGCATCAGGTCCGCAAGGGGGAGGCTGGTCGTCCAGCCGGCCTCTGCGTGGATTTCCACAAAACGGGCAGCGGGTTGAGGGCGGATGCGCTTCATGAGCTCATTGAAGCGCACTCCTTCCCACACCGTGTCTAGCTTGCTCCAGCCGGTGACGCAATGGATGTCGACCACCTCGCGCGTACCGGGCATGGCCAGAATCTCTTCCAGGGTAAAGCGTAAGGGCTCTTCCACCAGGCCAAAGATGCGCAGGTCCCAGCGGGCGAGGTCAATCGTCGGCACTGAGCCATAGTGCAGGACGGGGAATTTCTGCGTGACGACCTGCCCGGGGGGCACGCGATCCGCCGATACGCCGGCCTGGAGTCGCTCCCGTGAGTTGTGGGCCATGATGGACCTCCTCAAAGTGATCTACTCAGCCCGGCTGCAGAGGGTGCTACTGCAGGTAGATGAGCCCCTCTCCGGGGCCCTGCACTGCGCCAACGAGCCAGGCGCGACCGCCCTCAGCCTCGAGAGTGGCCAGGAAGGCGGACTCTTGGCCCGGCTGGAGGGCGACGAGCAATCCTCCCGATGTTTCGGGGCTCAGCAAGAGGCGGACCAGTTCCTCGCGGAAGGGGCGCTGCGGCCGCAGGTAAGGTTGGTAGTAGCGAAAGTTGCGCTCGGTGCCGGCAGGGAAGAGCCATTCGTCGGCGTAACGCTGGGCGCCGGGAAGGAAGGGCAGTTGATCCACAGTGAAGGCCAGGTCCACGCGGCTCTGGGCAGCCATTTCCCAGGCATGGCCGATGAAAGAAAAGCCCGTGATATCGGTTGCGGCGCGGCTGCCTGCCGCTCGCAGGGCGTGGGCGGCGGCCCGGTTCAATTCCATCATGGATGCGATTGCTGCGCTCAGGTCGGCTGGCTCGGCCGCATCGGCCTTGCCGGCGGTGGTGATGAGCCCTCCTCCCAGGGGCTTGCTGAGGTACAGGCGGTCGCCCGGACGCATGCCCCCTTTGACGGCAATGCGGTCGGGGTGAACGCGGCCCGTGACGGCCAGGCCGTATTTGGGCTCGCGGTCGGAAATGGTATGCCCGCCCGCGATCACGCCGCCCGCCTCGCGCACCTTTTCCGCGCCGCCGCGCAGGATTTCGCGCAGCACCGCAAGGTCCACATTTTCCGGAAAGGCAACCAGGTTGAGGGCGAACAGCACCTCGCCGCCCATGGCGTAGACATCGCTCATGGCGTTGGCCGCCGCGATGGCGCCAAAGGCGTAGGGGTCATCGACCACCGGCGGGAAAAAGTCGGTGGTGGCGATGATGGCCGTCTGTTCGTCGAGGCGGTAGACTGTGGCATCGTCGACGGCCCCCAGGCCCGCCAACACTTCAGGATGTTCGGTTGTCGGAAAAAGCTCACGCAGAGGGCGCAGAACCTGCGCCAGGTCCTCAGGACCCATCTTGGCCGCTCAGCCAGCGCAGGACGCCAGGGCCGTGAGGCGGATCATATCATCGCGGTCCATGGTTCCCTCCTTTCCCGGCCGGGGCCGGCTGTTCCTCGAGCAAATGGATGGCGACGAAAGGCACTGTTGCTGCACGCAAAGTTGCTTCCACCCGGCCGATCTGGCCGTTGTGGGCCTCGAAGCTGAGACCGGTGCTGCACTCTGAGCTCAGATAGCGCGGTACGGGCACCAGGTGCACAACTACGCCGGCTCGCTGCAGGACGGCTTCAGCCCGCGCTGCAGCCTGTGAAGATTGGAAGAGCACGATTGCTGTCAAAGGCCGCTGAACCTCAATAGGGGAACGAATTCTTGCCAGTATATATGAGCGCTTAGTATGCCCTGTTTTGTCTGTGCGCGCAAGTCAGACGGTCCGGTCGGGTATATCCCAAAAACGTCGGTGACCGGCCTTCCTGCAGCGCCATGCAGACCATCCACTTCCCCTCCTTATGTAGGCTCGATGGCTGCTGGGGCAGGCTCGGGCGCTATGGCGGGCAGCTTGAGGTAGGTGCGCGCGAAGAAGGGGTAGATTTCGCGTGCATTGCACACTGTCGAGAGGTCCCAGCCCAGATGGGGCGAAAAGGCCATAAAGGGGTAATCCTGCGGCCCCCCCAGCCCGCCGTGGGAGGCCCACTGGTCTTCGAAGCAGATGACAGTATTTGTGGCCGGGTCGTAGCGGCCCAGCAGGATGAGATCACCCGCGTGCGGGTAACGGGCCAGCGTCTCCAGCTCGCGCCGTGCCGGCTCGGGTTCGGGCAGGCACTGCAAGGGGTCGGCCCCTTCGGCCGAGTGCACCCGGCCGTCGCGCAGCGCGAGCACCCCTTCGCGCGAGAAGACGAGCACATCGGGCCCCTCAACGCCGATGACCAGCCAGATGCCCGGGTGGCCAGCCAGGGTCACGACCAGGTCGGGGAAAAAGGCGCTGATTTCGCTGATCTTGAGGCGGGCGTTGGAAACGCCAAAATACACATGGGCCAATGAGCCCGAGTTCTTGACCACGATGGAACCGCGCCGCTGTAGGTTCCATGGGGGCTCATCTTCGGTGATGCGAATGCGTTCTGAAACCACCTCACGCACGCGGCGAGCGATGATGCCCAGCGGCTCGGCCAGGCGCGACTCGACGCCTTCCATCTCTTGCAACAGGTAATGGGCCTGAAAGACCGACTGCTGCTCATCACCGGATTGCTCGTGCAGAACCAGCCCATTGCCCAGGCAGCCATTGATGTACTGGCCGAGCGTCTGCCCATAGCGCTCGCTAAAGGGCTCGGAATCGGTCTGGCCGTGGTCAGCGAGGACGAAGAGATCATACTCGCGCGTCAGGCGGGCGCGGCGCAGGCGGTCGATCTGCTGCAGGCGACGATCGAGGGCGCGCAGGGCCAGGTGGGTAGGGCGCGAATCAAAGCCATAGTGGTGGGCGATCTCGTCATAGCTGTAGTAGGTGGTGTAGATCGCCGGGGCTCCGCGGTAGATGTCCATCAGCACGGCGAAGGTCTGTACATCACGGAATATGACGTTGGTCACCACGCGCAGCAGTGGGAAGATACCCTGGAAGGGCAGGCGCTTCTCGCCGCGCAGATGGCCACTGACGCGCTGCACGGCATCGCTGCCATACTCCCAGATGGAAAGCAGAATCACTTTGGCGGCGCGGATCGGGTTGAGCATAAAGAGGAGGAGGAAACCCAGGCCCCGCGTGCTCGCGAAGAGGCGCTCGCGGTTGAGCGCGCTCAGGGTGAGGAGCGAGAGGGAGGCATCGCCATCGAACATGTTGAAATAGCTCGAGCCGCCGCGCAAGATGCCCGGATTGTGGCCGGTCACACGATCTTGCAGCATCTTGGTCATTGTCGGCAACTTGCAGACGACCGAGATGCCTTTGTCCTTTTCGTACCAGCGGAAAGCCGGGATATCATAGTTGTTGCCGAAGAGAATGCCCGCTTGTGCGGCAGGCGTTGTCGAGGGCAGGCCGCAGCGCCAACGGGAGATCTGCAAGCGGCCCTGACGCACCTGGCTGGCCAGATAGGGCATATAGCCCTCCTCCAACGCCCGCTGCAGGTGATCATGGGAAAGGCCGTCGATCTCGATGGCGACAAAGCCGCGGGTGCGCGCGTTCCCCTGCGCCTTGGCCAGGCCGAGGCGCCCGGTGAGCATGGCGAACTTTTTGGAATAGTAGAACCCGGAGAGCGCAGCGAAAATATCCACCACCTGGCGGACAAGCCACAGGATCAGACTGCGCAGGCGAGCAGGCACTTGCCGATCCATGGCGCTCCTCTCTTACCTGTGCATCAAGGCCAGGCTGGGGCAGAGGTATGGGGCATGCGGCAACCTGGGGCCTTGCTTCCCGGCGCATTGTCCATGCGGGGTCGTGCTGCGCCTCTGCTGCCGGGGTTCAGAGCACAAGCACCGAATTGTCACCGCCGTATGGGTTGGGTACATAACGATCAGCGTCCCAATCATTATACCATTCGCTGCCATTGACGAGGTAACGAAACTGATATTCCTTTCCACGGCGCAAGTTGATGGTAATACGCCATTGCTCGTCACTGCGCCCTCGCTGCATCGGGAGCGGTTTGCGGCCCCAATCGTTAAAGTCACCCATCAACTCGACCGACTCAGCCCAGATCGTATCAGGCAATTCGAAGGTCACGGCGACCAGGTTCTCTTGGGGGCCAGGTTCTTTCTTGATCATAGGGCGGCCTCCGTGTGGCCTTGTTGAGATGAAGATGAAGGCGCGGAAACAAGAGAACCCCTCGACCGGGCGGCGAGGGGTTCTCTGGAACAACTGAGATCAAGCTGCAGGTTCCTTCCCCGGATGCAGACGGCGGAACTTGGCCAGGAGCTCATCCCGGCTTTCCTTGTGGTCCGGGTCTGGTACGGGGGCGTCAACAGGGCACACCTCAACGCACTGTTGCGTGCTGAAAAAGCCAACGCACTCGGTGCATTTGTCGGGGTCGATGACGTAGAACTCATCCCCCTCGCTGATCGCGGCATTCGGGCACTCGGGCTCGCAGGCCCCGCAGGCAATGCATTCTTCAGTGATCTTGAAGGCCACGGTAGAACCCTCCTTGATGGCTCTTGGCGCGCAGGGCGCACAATCAGTAACGGGCAAAGTATACTCTGTCGGTTACAGCTGTGTCAAGTCGGAGGCATCCGCGCGCTTTGTTGCCTGGCCGTGGGAGGAAATGATCTCTTCCTCCATTGCGGAGAGGGCACTGGCGACCTGATCGATGGCGATGCGCTGTTTGCGGTAAAAGTCGGATTCGCTCATCGCCAGGCGAGCTGCGACGTCGCGGATGCGTTCGCCGCGGAGGTAACGCAGGTCAAGGATGTTGTAGACGGTCCACTCGCCCGCTGTGAGGCTGCGCTCAGAGGAGGGGCGCAGGCGCTCGATGGCATCGTGCAGGACGGCGCGCAGGGCTTTGGCGGGTACGCCATCGTTGGCGGCAAGGGCCTGGCGAACGACGGACAGGCGCAGGAGGGGGCTGCTGCTGAGCTTGGGGCCGCCCCAATAGTGGCTCAGGGCATCGCGCACCATCGCGCTCAGGGCGGGTGAGCGAATAGGGCTCGATTCCAGTGCCTCAAGCAGCGCATCCTGAGCATAGCGGGGTGTCGAGCCCCAGCGCTGCAATTGGGCGATTTCGGGCTCCATACGCCGCAACACCGCAAAGACTTCGTGCTGCAAGCGCATATCATCGAGGGCGAGCTCGGCGCGGTGCACCAGGGCGGAGACGGTCTCCAGCTCAAAGGGGGTCAGGTCCGTGGAAGGCGACCAGCGCTCGATGCCCAGGACGCCCAGGGTTGTCTCTCCATCGCGACTGCGCAAAGGAAGCAGGGTGTGGCCGTTCTGGACCATGAAATCGCCCATTTGCAGCCCCGGCCCGTGGTCACGACGGCTGGTTTGCAGGCAAGATACAAGGTCCGCGGCCTGCGTGTGCTTGAGAAAGGCTATCGCTGGCTCACGGGGCCCACAGAAGACTTGCAGGTGCAGGTCCTCGCCGCTCATGACGACGACAAAGCCGGAGCGCACGCGCAACAGGTCACAGAGGGCCACCAGCACATTCTCCAGGATCTGCCTTATGTCGCTCGAGGTGAGCAGGCGCTTGTCGAGTTCCTGGATCCAGGCCATCTCCTCACGGTCTTCACGATAGATCAGCCGGTCGATATAGGGTTTGGCCAGGCTGATGAACACCTGGAAGAGGACACTGGCGATGACGACGGCAAAGATGAGCACAGTGTCGCGCTTGATGCCAAAGATGCGCTCCACACTGGGGATGACCAGGATGAGCACGATCATGGCGGCGGCTACGACCGGCCCCCGCAGGAGGTAGTGTACCATGCTGTGCTTGATCACGCGATCGGGCAGCAGAGCGCCCTGGTAGGCGACGATGTAACCCATGACGACAGTCATGATGGCCACGGCCATATTGCCGACCAGCGCGACAGACAGCACCAGATTGGGGGAGAACTGCTGCGACATGGTCGTCAGCAGGAGATAGGGAAATACGCCCAGCCCTGGGGCAGCGAAGGCCAGCGCCAGGTAGGCCATGCGGCGACGCGATGCGGAGGTGAGGCAGCGACTGCGCGCCCACTGGATGTTCAGTACACCGGAAACTGTAGCGGCAAAGTAATAGAGGGCAAAAGCCCAGAAGAGAGGTCCGGCGCGGAAATGAAAGATCACTGACGACTGGACGCCATCACGGACGACCCATTCGGTGAGGATGGCCAGGAGGAAAAAAACTGCGCCCAGGGCATAGCCTGCCACGACCGTGACCCGCCGCCAGGGCGAGGTGACCCCCGTGGTGCGGAGCAGGGCATCGGAAAGGTGCAGGTAGGCTGCCGGCACAAAGGCGATCCCCAGCCATTGCATGTGCAGCCAGAAGGAGGCCGACTGCAGCGTATCGACATTGGCCAGGATCACATCGCCGGCAAAGACGATGAGCACAAAGGTGATCAGGGCGCAGAAAGCCTGGGCAACCCGGCTGCGCAGATTGTGGCTGGCGATGTAGGCGAGTAGAGAAAAGGCAACGATGACGTTGGCCGAGGCCAGGAAAAGGCTTCCAATGCGCAGGGTCGCGCTGAAAAGTTCTTGCGACATTCTCGTCGACTCTTCATAAAGACAGTTGCTTCCGCATAGACCCGAATCGGTGCTCGGGGTGCTGCCTGTGCGCTTACAGTCAGTGCACCCCGACGATCCAGATAGCGAAATAGTACACCACAACACCGGCAAAAAGCAAACTGTCGATGCGGTCGAGGACACCGCCGTGACCGGGGATGAGCGTGCCAGAGTCTTTGAGGCCGGCCTGACGCTTGAGGAGCGATTCGGCCAGGTCGCCCAGGGTAGCCACTACGGCGGTCAAGAGGCCCAGCAGGGCTGCCAGCCACCCGGTCAGGTGCAGGAAGGGCACACCGATGACTACCCCGGTAAGGGTGCCTGCCGCGAGCGCTGCGACTGCGCCTTCGATGGTCTTGCGTGGGCTGATGCGGGGAAAGAAGGGATGCCGGCCAATGGCCGAGCCGACGAAATAGGCGCCGGTGTCGGCCACCCAGGTGGTGACAACTGCCAGCAAGACCCAGATCAGGCCCTGCTCCAGGTTACGCAGGAGCACATAGTAAGAGAGCAGGCCGCCCACATAAGCGCTGCCGATCAGCGTCGATGACCAATCGCCCAGGAAACCGCCAATGTCCTGCTTGACCACACGGATGATCATCAGGAGCACGAGCACTGCAATGAAGAGGTGCGGACCGAGCTCATAGGCGGGGAAGAGCGCCGCAAAAACGAGGGCCACGGTGAGCAACGCGCCGATCACATTGTACGAGTGCGCACCCAGGCGGCCGCAGATCCGGTAGAACTCGAGCACCGCCAGGACCGCAAAAAGGGCGACCAACCCGGCAAGCCAGACGCCGCCCAGATAGGCAGCGACGCCCACGACGGGAATGAGCACCAGGGCGCTGAGGATACGGGTGATCAGCACAGATTGCACTCCTCAAAGGAGAGCATGGAGGAATAGGAACGTAATGCGTGTGTAGTATGCGTGGCCTTTCTGGCGCAAAGTGCTCTGCCCTGGCCGGCGCTTGCTGGAAAGAACCCGGAGGGAAGCCACAAATCTTGTAGCAGGATAATCTTGCGCATCATGTGTCACACATCACATCCCCGTTCCCCATGGTCAGGATGTCTTGACGAGGCCGAAGCGACGGTCACGCGCCGTATAGGCGACGAGGGCACGCTCGAGCTCAGCCTTGTCGAAATCCGGCCAGTAGGTCGGTGTAGAATAATACTCGGCATAGGCGGCCTGCCAGACGAGGAAATTGGAAAGGCGCATTTCGCCGCCCGTGCGGATAATGAGGTCAGGGTCGGGCTGACCGGCGGTGTACAGATATTGGCTCAACAGCTCCTCGCTGACATCAGCAGGCGCAATGCCGGCGGCCATGATGCGCTGCACGGCCTGCACAATCTCGGCACGGCCGCCATAGTTAAAGGCCACATTGAGAACGATGCGCTCGTTATTGCGCGTGAGTTCTACCGCCTGGGCGATCATTTTCTGCAGGTTGGGCGGCATATTATCGGCGCGGCCCACATGGCGGATGCGGACGCCCTCGCGGTGTAGCTCGGGTACTTCACGATTGAGGCCGCGTTCGAGGAGGGAGAGCAGCCCCCGCACTTCCTCTGCTGGGCGGCCCCAATTCTCTGTGGAGAAAGCATAGACAGTCAGAATCTCGATGCCGAAATCGACACAGGCGCGCAGAACAGGGCGCAGATTCTCTGTGCCTGCCTTGTGCCCGGCAACACGTGGCCATCCCCGCTTTTGGGCCCAACGGCCGTTCCCGTCCATGATGATGCCCAGATGCTGCGGGATTCTTAGCTTGGTTTCACCTGATACCATTGACACCTGATTACTACCTTAGCCGCATCAACCCTGCGCAGGGTTGATGCTTTAGACTTCCATGATCTCTTCCTGCTTGATACGGCCGAGCTCGTCCATCTCTGCGATGTATTTGTCGGTCAGCTCCTGCAGGCGGTCTTTGCCGCGGTGAAAATCATCCTCAGAGATGAGCTTTTCCTTTTCCAGGTCCTGCATGTCTTTGAGGCTATCACGGCGGACATTGCGGATGGCGACGCGACCTTCTTCTACCCGGTGATTCACGACGCGCACGAGCTCTCTGCGGCGCTCCTCAGTCAACTGGGGAACAGGCAGACGGATGACCTTGCCGTCGTTGCTCGGCGTGAGGCCCAGGTCTGACTTTAGGATTGCCTTCTCGATGGCCCCGATGGCGCTGGGGTCATAGGGCCGAATGACGAGTAATCGTGGCTCCGGGGCCGAGGTGCTGGCAAGTTGGTTGAGCGGCGTAGGCGTACCATAGTATTCCACACGCACGCGATCGAGCAGGGCCGGAGAGGCGCGCCCGGTACGGATCGTGTTCAGATCCTCGTGCAGCACCTGTACGGCGTGCTTCATTTTTCCTTCGGCTTCTTGCAGAGCATCGTTTATCATCGGTCCCTCCTACAAAGGGTGCCATGGTGCAGCGAGTAGGCACCGGGAGCACCTGATGCCTGCCCGCCGCGCAGCTTAGCACTGACGGCTGACGAGTGTGCCGATCTTGTCGCCGGCGATCACCCGTTCCAGACTGTCGGGAGGTTGCAGCTTAAAGACGACGATGGGCAGGTTGTTGTCCATGCACAGTGACAGGGCCGTGCTATCCATGACCTTGACCCCCATATTCAGCGCCTCGATATAGCTGAGATGATCGAAGCGATGGGCATGGGGGTTGACCATCGGATCTTCATCATAGACGCCATCGACTTTGGTGGCTTTGAGCAACACCTCGGCGTCGATCTCCATGGCGCGCAGGGCAGCAGCAGTATCAGTGGTAAAGTAGGCATTGCCGGTGCCTGCGCCGAAGATCACGACCCGCCCTTTTTCCAGGTGACGGATGGCACGCCGGCGGATATAGGGTTCGGCGACTGCGCGCATCTCGATCGCCGTCTGCACCCGCGTCACAACGCCGGCGCGCTCGAGCGCATCCTGCAGGGCCAGCGAGTTCATCACGGTCGCCAGCATGCCCATATAGTCGGCGGTGGCGCGCTCCATGCCATGCTCAAGCCCGTCCTTGCCGCGCCAGATGTTGCCGGCGCCGATGACGATAGCGAGCTGCACACCCATCCTGTGCAGCGGCTTGATCTGCTCAGCGATGGCTTCGGCCAGGCCGGGGTCGATGCCATAGCCCGTCTCTCCTGACAGAAACTCTCCGCTCAGCTTGAGAAGTACGCGCCGGTACTTCGCCTCTCCCATGGGACCTCCCGCAAAATGGGTTCGTTTCGTAGCGATTGCTCAGGCCGGGTACAAGAGTAGGACGCGGATAAGCGCAGAGAACGCTCATTCTTGCGAACCCCGCTCCAAGACGTTGCTGTCGCGACCATCCCGAGGGCCCCGCGACTCATGCATCCGCGTCCCATCTCTCTGGCTGAGTAGCCAGGTTTCTATTCTTCAGGCGTTTCTTCGCCGATGGCAAACCGGGCAAAGCGGCGCACCACAATGTTCTCGCCGATCTTGGCGATGAGCTGGGTGACCAGGTCGCCGACCTTGACGGACTCGTCCTTGATGAACGGCTGTTGCATCAGGCAGGCCTGCTCGTAGAACTTGCTCAGTTTGCCCTGGATGATGCTCTCGACGACCTGGGGTGGCTTGTTCTGGTCGGCCAGCTCAGTGCGCCAGACATCCTTCTTCGCCTCGATCACAGCAGCCGGCACGTCCTCGGCGCTGACGTAAAGCGGGTTGGTAGCAGCCACCTGCATGGCCAGGTCGTGCGCCAGGTTCTTGAAATCGGGCGTGCGCGCCACGAAATCCGTCTCGCAATCGAGCTCGACCAGCGAGGCCACTTTGGCGCCCGGGTGCACATAGGCCTCAATGAGGCCATCTTTGGCGACACGGGTCGCCTTTTTAGCGGCGACCGCCAGCCCCTGCTCGCGCAACAGGGCGATAGCCTTGTCCATATCGCCCAGGCACTTGTCCAAGGCCCTTTTGCAATCGAGGACGCCGGCGCCAGTCTTTTCGCGCAGGCTCTTGACCATTTCGGATGTGATTGCCATGAATCTTCCTCTTTCAGATGCGTACTACGTTCATCGTTGGGGTATAGCACAGCGCAGGTGAGCCTGGGGCTCACCTGCGGTTTGGATCACGGTTGATTACTCGTTGTCTGGCTCAAAGGGGCCATAGGAACCGGGACTTCCGGCAGACGATTCCTCGCCAGTCGCCTCCGCTGCCTCCTCCGGGCTGCCGAACTTGGCGGTGTACTCAGCTTCGGGCGCTTCCTCTTCGGCCTCGGCCATGATCACGCCGCGCATCTGTTGGCCCTCGATCACGGCGTCAGCCATCTTGCCGGTGATCAGACGAATAGCGCGGATGGCGTCATCGTTGGCCGGAATGACATAATCAATCGGGTCAGGGTCGCAGTTGGTGTCGACCATGGCCACGATGGGGATACCCAACGACTTGGCCTCAGCGACAGCGTTCACTTCACGCCGCACGTCGGCAATGAACAGGGCGTCGGGCAAACGGCGCAGGTTCCTCAGACCGCCCAGGCGATGCTGCAGCTTTTCCAGCTCACGCTCTCGCGTGAGCCCTTCCTTCTTGGTCATTTGCTGAAAGTCGCCGCGCTCCTTGGCCTGCTCGAGGCTGAGCAGGGTATCGATACGCGAGCGAATGGTGCGGAAATTGGTCATGGTGCCGCCCAGCCAGCGCTCGTTCACAAAGGGCATGCCGCAGCGCTGGGCTTCCTGGGTAATGGTCTCCTGGGCCTGTTTCTTGGTGCCCACAAAGAGCACTGTGCCGCCCTCGGCCGACACATCACGCAAGAACTCATAGGCCTTGTCGATGTGCGTGATGGTTTGCTGCAGGTCGATAATGTGGATCCCGTTGCGCTCTGTGAAGATATAGGAGCGCATCTTGGGGTTCCAGCGCTTCGAGCGATGGCCGAAATGCACACCGGCTTCGAGCAGTTGCTTCATACTGACGACGGGCATGGTTGGTTGATCCTCCTGTTATTCGTTGTTTCCGCCGCCCCCATCATCCTGCACGAGGACCCGGTATGCCCGAATGCCCCAGGCACGACTCGTACAGTCAGGGGGCGTGTGTGTTCAGAACCTGAACCCGAAGGACAAGTATACTCGAATCGAGGCTGGCGCGCAAACAGACGCGGCATTGGGGGGCATCCAAGATATATCAGCGAGTTCACAGCTAACAGGCTGCCGTCAGAGGCGCTTTGCCCTGGCAACCGGGCTCTACGCTTCGCGCAGCCCGGTACAGGGCCTTTTGGGGGCGGCCCGACATGCCTGCCCCCTTTTCCCGGGTTGAGGCCGGGCGGCAGCGTGGTGGAATAGCCGGCTGCAACCCGGGCGGCGGATACGGATCTTGGATGCACCCCGGCATTGGGCGCTAGACCTCGGTGAACCCCGGCTCCAGGCTCTGACCGCTCGCATGAGCCTGCGCAGCCTGCACCTCTGCCAGAATGGTTTCGAGGCGCTTGTAGGCCTCGCCCTGCCCCTGCTCCTGCAGTTCTTCACGCAGGTCGCTGATGAGGGCGACGAGCTGATCGTTGAGCAGGGGGGCGTTGGCGGCGAGGATGGCCTGGCGATCCGCCGGCTTTTCCGTGCCAAGCAGATTGTTGACCAGGCGCAGTTCGGGCGGCATGGCAGCAGCCAGCCCGGCCAGGATATTGCTGCGCAGTTGATCCAGCTTGCCGGAGCGCTCGATGTTGCCCTCACGCCTTGCAGCCTGGAGGGCGGCCTGCAGGGTGTTCAGGAACATGTTGTCGATGCGGTTCAGCCGCTGGCGGATGGCCAGGGCCTGGTCGGGGGCACCCAAAAGCTCCTCGATCAGGCGCAGGTCCTCCTGTTGGGCGGCCTGAATGGCCTTGTCCTGCTGCTCGATGACAGCCAGGAGCCGGCTGCGCAGCGTCTCTAGTTGGCCGGCCCGCTCCGAGTCGCCACGGGCCCGCGCCTGGTCGAGCTGATCAGTCAGCTCTTGGAAAAAGCTGTACTGGAAGAATTGGCGGTTGAGGACGACCATGGCCGCAAAGGCCTCTTCGTCGCTCAGCATGGGCAGCAATTTGTCGATCGCCTCGACTACGGTTGTCTCGGGCGGCAGGGGCTGCGGGATGCGGGCTGCCAGGTCTGGCTCTCGCAGTAGCGCATCGCGCAGTTGGAGCAGCAACTGGCTGCCCTGGGTATCGCCGGCCATCTCTGACTCTTGCGCAGCCGAGACGAGCGTGGCCAGGAAGGTATAGTCGAGACGCTCCCAGTTCTCTTCGATCAGCCGCTGCAGGGCGACGGGGTCGTTCACCGCGCGCACCATATCCTCCAGCAACTGGAGCCGGCGGTTTTCCTCATCCATCATCTCGCGGGTAATGCCGTCGGCTTCGAGGATGACCTCGGCCAGGCGCTGGCGGCTGAGGATCGTCTGCGGGTTCAGGAAGTAGCCCTTGCGCTGTTCCTGAGGGACAGAGCGCATGACGGCCTGCACCAGGCTGCCGATGATGCGCTGCTGCTGGTCGGCCGGCAGGTTGAGCTGCGAGGGCACGAGCACCAGCAGCAGTTCTTTGTTTGGGTCATGGTAGATCAGGGGTACATCCAGCAGGGCCACGGCGCCGCAGGCCGGGCACTCGGCCCGGTTCAACTGGCCGCTCAAGAGGGCGGCCTTGAGTTGAGGGAATCGCCCCACATCGAGCACGTTGATGATCGGCGCGGTGAAGGGCGTCCGGCACTGCGGGCACTGCACCTGCACGCCCGAGGCCCCACCTTGGCCGGCGCCTCCGCTCGGGTTGGGCGCTTTGGGGCTGGAATTAGGGGTCAACAGGATACCACTCATATCTATCTCCGTTCACTTGCTCGCGATAACAGGTTAGCTGGGTGAGTGCGGATGGCCGCTTCGGCCTCGGCCTCACTCAGGCCGGCCGCCAGGGCCACACGGCGGGCGGTGGCCAGGTCGATCAGGTCCGAGGGAGAATGCGTGTCGGTATTGACCAGCAGTGGTGCGCCCGCCTGGCGCGCCAGGGCAGCCACACGGCCATTGCCCAGGCTGTGGCCCTTGCGGGCGCTGATCTCCAGGTAGATGCCGTGCTTGGCCGCCAGCGCCGCCTCTTCCTCCGTCAAGAGCCCCGGATGGGCCAAAATGTCCACATCCGGGCACTCGAGGGCAGCGTGGTTGGTGCCGGGGGCGACTGGCTCCACCAGCGTCTCGCCGTGGACCACCACGATCTGAGCGCCGGCCTCCTTCGCGCGCCGGGCCAGGCGAGCGATGGAGCGCGGGGCCACGTGGGTCAGCTCCACGCCGACGAGAATGGGAAAGGCATAGTCGGCGCCCTGGTCCGCCACCAGCCGGCGCAGCGAGTCGATCACAAACTCCAGGTTGCTGGAGTCCACGTGATCAGCAAAGCTCAGGCCCGCGCAGCCCAACACCTCCGCCCGGCGCAACACCTCCGTAGGGAGGAGCTCGCCGTCGCTCAGTGTGGTGTGAATATGAAAGTCAATGCGGCCGTCCATCCGCAGCCTCACCTCTACCGGACAAGAAACGCGGCGCACGTCCGCCCGGAAACCAATGCAGCGGGCGGCAATCGATACATTATGCCATGCCTGCAGGGGGTTGTCAATTGCAGATTCGTCCCGAGAATAGACATAATAACATTGACAATGCGGGGAGAGTGTTATATAATAATCGGCCGCGTATCTTGCTAGATGCCATGATCTGGCATCCGGCTGCATGCCACTATCCGTGCCCAAGTTCCCCGTGCTTGCGCTTCCTATGTCTGACCTGATTTCCACTTGTTCTACTAGTGTATGATCGTGGAGGACGGCGTGAGAATCGGCATCGACTTTGGCACCACCAACTCCAGTGCCGGTTATTGCGATGGCACAGCAGTCCATCTGATCCCCCTGGAAGGCGAAGCCACGGTCATGCCTTCCATGATCTACATCACCCGGGAGGGCGAGCAACTCCTTGGCCATGAGGCCATCCGCCTCTATCTCCAGCAGGATACGGGGAGGCCGGCCACGTTCAGGCCCTTCGCTATGGGCGCCCTGGCAGAGGTCCACTCGGAGCTGGTCGTCATCCGGCGCGTCTACAGCCTGGTCGACACCTCGGCGCCGGGGCAGCTCTTCCAATCGGTAAAGAGTGCCTTGCGCGATCCGGATTTCACCGGCACGCGCGTGTTCGACCGCTACTACAGCCTGGAGGAGCTCATTGCCATCGTGTTGGGCCATGTTCGGCGCCGGGCTGAGGCGCACCTGGGCGGCAGGGTCGACTCGGTGCTCTTTGGCCGGCCGGTGACCTATGCTGATCGTGGCCTGCCTCCGGAGACCTCTGCCACGGTCGAACGGGCGGCGGCCTCGCGTATGGCCCGCGCCGCGCACCTGGCAGGGTTTCGCGACATCGAGTTTGCTTTCGAGCCGGTGGCTGCTGCCCATTCCTGGGCCGAGAGGGCCGGCCGGGAAGCGATGGTGTTCGTGTTCGATTTCGGCGGCGGCACGCTCGATCTCGCTGTGATACGCCTGCACCCGGAAGGGCGGGCGGAAACCCTCGCCACCAGCGGCCTCTTGCTGGGGGGCGACGATCTGGACAGCCGGTTGGTGCTCAGGCTGGCGAGGCATTTCGGCGCCGGCACCACCTATGGCCCTGAGCGGCTCCCCTTTCCGGACCACATGCTGGACTATATGGCCCACTGGCAGACGATCCCCATTCTCTCTCGCCCTCCCTTCATCCAGACCATCAGGAGCATGCGTCGGGAAAGCAGCGCTCCCGTGGCCATCGCGGCGCTGGAGTGCCTGGTCTCGAGGAACTATGGCTTTCAGTTGTTCCAGGAGGTCGAGCGCGGGCGTGGGGCCCGAGTTCCGGGTGGCCGATATCCGGGGCCTGGGCTACCAGGAGGAATTCGACGCCGTCACCTGGATCGAGCCCTCGTTCTTCAGCGAGGGGATGGCCCACATCATCTAGCAGCGCGTAGGCCGGCGTTTCCATACCTGGCCTCCCTGTGTTTGCCCCACAGAGTGCCCGAAACGGGTGACTGGGACTCCTATCATCGCCAGGTTCAGGCCGGCCCCTGCTTCATCCGGCAGGATGTGTTAAGGCTATCCGAGGGTGAGCGAGCATCTATCGCGGCGCGCATCCGCCGGCGGATTGTACAGGGGGGGCAACACCTGGTGACGTGCGCCAGGCGTGTGCAGGGAGGCGGCTCGCGGTAAACCCACGCGAGGCGAAGACCGGGGCTCGCATTCGGGTGGCGTAGTCATGCTGAGCGGGCATAGCGGCCTCATGTCATGGCGAGAGTTCCCCAAGCGAAGCATCTCCGCCGGATGAAGCAGCAGGCCCGTTGAGCCCGCTGACGGCAGACCATGTGGCCTGTTGGACCCGAAATGAGCCCAGGGTGGTCTGGGGATGATGTTGGCCGCCTGCCGATGGCATCACTGCGCGATAGAGGCCCGCCATGCCGGAGCCGGGATGCTTCGCTTGAGCGATACGGTTGGCAGCCCATCTTGCACGCTCGAGCGAGGCCGCCCGGGGCTGAAAGCCGCCGGGCTTGAAAGGGCAAAGCCCTCCGGGCTCGTGCCGCAAGCTCTATACTCGTTGCAGGCGAGGTAAAGGCCGTGGATATCGAGTATCGGGGCGCGACCGAAGGTGATATGGACCAGGTGCGCGCGCTGCTGGCGACGGTCCGTGGGGACCCGGAGCGGCTCAGTCACAGGCGATGCCTGGTGGCCTGCGCGCACGGCGAGGTCATCGGCTGTGTGCGCATCAAGGAGCTGGCAACGGGCGGGAAAGAGCTCTCCAGCCTGGCCGTCGCCGGGGATTGGCGGAACCGTGGGATCGGCTCGAGATTGGTGTCATCGCTGCTGAGTATGGAGCCAAGCCGCCCCCTCTATCTGCTCTGTTTCGCTGAGCGGGAAGCGTTCTATGCCCGGCACGGGTTCAGTGTCATCAGCCCTGATGAGCTGCCGGCCGCCATGCGAGATGAGTACTCGCGAGTCGCGGCCGCTTTGGCCGGTGCAGGGCACAAGGTCATCGCCATGATCCTCGTCCGCTGAGGATGGGCCGGTCGTTGTGTCCGTCAGTTGCCCCTGCCCAAGGGCACAACCACGATGAAAACGGATCTCACCGCCGTGCGCGCTTGGCTGTCTTCAGATCAGCAGGAGTGGAGATGATGCAGGAACAGACCGGGCTGTGCCTGGCGACCATGGCGCTGGTGGAGGCGCTATCCGCGCGGCTGGGCACCTTATCGTACCTGTGGGGTGGCTGCGCCCTGGACGCGTACGAGGGGCGCATCCTGCGCGCGCACCGTGATATCGACTATATGACCGTGGGGCTCGCCGGCTTGGGGCCGCAGTTCGCTGCCCTGTTCAGAGAGGCGGGTTGGGAGGCGACGTGGACTCCCAATGCCATGGTGACGGCCCGCACGGAGGGCATCCACATTGCGCTGGGCGCCCTCGATCTCGGTGACGAGGCGACCTGGTGGGATAACGGCGACCTGGGCTATGTGCGCTTTCCGGCCGCCTGGCTGCGCCCACAGCCGGTAGATTTGGACGGCGTGCCGGTGCATGTGGTGGAGCCCGAGTTCGAATATATGATCAAGAGCCGGCCGCGGCTGCTCAACCCGGATTGGAATTTGAAGGAGCAGCACATCGCGGCGCGGGAGCGGCTGCGGGAGATCCTGCAGGCCAGGGGGGTGGATCCCGAGTCGCTGTACCCACGGGTGAGCCATTACACCGGGTGTGGCGCACGTTGCCCGCTGCACAGAAGGACGGCATCGCCGGCGAGTTGGCCGGCTAGATGACTGAAGCCTAGCACGAATTTGGCCTGTACATGGAGCGCCGGCGGCCCGCGCCGGCGGGCTATTGACCGCCAGTTTCACCGGCAGATCGTGCAGTTGCCGCCTATCAGGGCTTGATCTCGAGCGGCAGGTAGGTTCGGGTCACGCCATAATGCAGGATAGTGCTGCCTTGGCCCACGGCAAAGGCACCGTTCGCCGAGCTGCCCCATACGCCGTAGTACTGCAACCGCACTTGATCCAGCCGGCTCCCGGTAACAGCCGGCAAAGGTGCTGTGCGGCCTGCCCGGCTCCGACCCGTGAGGGGGGATTTGGCGGGTTGCCTGCAGCCGGGCCGCCTGCGG
>DAOTVS010000139.1:0-43510 GCA_034436375.1 Anaerolineae bacterium
GCTGTGCCTCCATACCTGATGCGCTCCTGGCGGAACAGCACATCATCATGGTGCCGTATTATGTCCATATCGGCGCCAAGTCCTATCGTGACCTCATCGATATGCCGCGGGATGCGTTCTACGAGTACCTGGCCCGCGCCACTGAGCTGCCCAAAACGGGCACCCCCTCCCCCGGTGACTATCTCTCGGCCTACCGCCGGGCAGCGGCAGAGGGAGCGGAGGCCATCGTCTCGGTGCATATGACCTCCTTGGGCTCCGGAGGCTACCAGACAGCCTGCATCGCTCGCGATATGGCCAGGCAAGAGTTCCCCAGGCTGGCAGTCGAGGTGATCGACACACGCAATGTCGCCATGTGCCAGGGGTGGATCGCCCTCGAAGCGGCGCGTGCGGCGCGACAGAGCGCCGGCCTCAGCGAGGTGATGGCCCTGGTGCAGCAACTGATTCCCCGCGTGCGCATGATCCAGACGGCTGATACGTTGCGCTACCTCTACATGGGCGGGCGCATCGGCCGCGCACAGCACCTGTTCGGCTCGCTCCTCAACATCAAGCCCCTCATCAGCATGGAAGATGGCATCATTGTGGCCCTGGGCACCGCTCGCAGCCGCTCAGGCGCCTACCAGGCCATCGTGCACAAAATGGCCGACGCCATCGGTCAGAGCCGCTGCAAAGTGGCCTACCTGCACGCCGCCGCCCTGGATGAGGTACGCAAGCTGCGCACCCTGCTGGAGGCGCGGCTACAGCCCGTCGAGACCCTGGTCGCCGAGCTTTCGCCTGCCCTCGGGGTGCATACCGGCGTTGGCACCGTGGGCGTATGCTACCTCCAACTGCCATGATCAGCAGTATCATCCTGGCCGGCGGCCAGAGTCGCCGGCTGGGGGTGAACAAGGCGCTCGTGCCGGTCGGCGGCGTGCCCCTCATTGAGCGAGAGCTGGCCGTGCTGCGCCTGCTGAGCGCGGATTTGCACCTCATCGCGAACGACTCCGAGCCCTACCGCCATCTCGGCCTGCCCATCACCGCCGACGCCTGGCCGGATGCGGGCTCCCTCGGCGGGCTCTACACCGGCCTGCGGATTGCCCGCCACCCGCACGTCCTGGCCGTCGGCTGCGACATGCCCTTCCTCAGCCTCCCCCTGCTCCGCTACATGGCGGGGCTCGCCGCCGATTACGATGTCATCATCCCGCGCACGGGCAAGCTCATCGAGCCGCTCCACGCCATCTACAGCCGGGCATGCCTGGCGCCCATGGAGGACCTCCTGCGCAGAGGCGGCCGGCGCATCATCGCATTCTTCCCCCACGTGCGCGTGCGTTACGTAGAGCAAGCCGAGATCGAGATCTATGATCCCGAGCGCCGCTCCTTCTTCAATATCAACACACCGGAGGACCTGGCCACAGCTGAGAGGCTGCTCTCGCCATCGTAAGCCCCCTTACAGCGCATTCGCCGCCAGCGCCTGAATGCGTGGCAGCGTATCCCCCCACGCAATCTCCGATAGGCCCAGCTTTTTGCGCAGGTGCTCGGGCTCCATCCCCGCCCGGAAATCACGCACGGCGCACGTCCAACGCAGCATCTCGAAAGAGATGCCCCCGCTGAGGTCCGCCGCCTGGGCCACGCGGTGCAGCACATACTCCAGGTTGCGCCCGGTGCAGGGAAAGACGGTCAACTGTGGACGATAGGCCGCCAGGTAGCGGCGCAGCAGGGGCGGGAAGGAGGGCTCGAGGGCGATCTTGCGCTCCTTGTGGCGCCGGCGCGGGTCCTTGTAACGGATCCACACCGCCGGCGCGGCCGGGTCCGAAAAGTCGAAATGACCCTCGTGCAGAGACAGACACTCGCTCTTTTTCATCCCCGTCTGCAGGAGCAGGTTCAACAGCGCGGCGGGCCGCGGGTCGGGATTCCTGGCATTGCCAGCCATGGCTTCAGCGGCCGCCCGCGCGCGCTCGATCTGCTCGCCATAGAGCACTGCCGGCAGGGGCGAGTTGGCCGGCTCGTGCACCAGCGCCGCCGCCGGGTCTGAGGGCCGGATGTTCGCCTCTGCCAGCCAGGCGAAAAAGACCTTGAGCGCCGTCAGCCGCCGCCCATACGATTTGGGCGTGCAGGGCACCCCGCGCCCATGCCGCAAGTACTCCATAAAGTCGCGCAAGTCCTGCGTGCCGATGGCGCCGATGCTCGTCTCCGCGCCCACGTAGCGCTCGAGCAGGCTCAGATCACCCAGGAAAGACTTGATCGTATTCTCGCTGAAATCCACGCGCAACATGTGCGCGCGAAAGCCCTCCATGCAAGCGCGCAGAGTAGAGCGCTCGGTCAGGCCAGGCGTTGGCGCATCGCTCATGAAAACCTCCTGACTGGTCGTAGGAGCTCGCAGGAGCTGCGGGAACTCGTAGCAACTCAGGAACTCGTGGGGCCTCATACTGGCTGGGCCAGGCCTTGTTTGGGCAATCCCCATGAGTTCCCTCAGTTCCTTCAGCTCCCTCAGCTCCCTTGTGCGGCCAGTCTAGTGCACCTCTTCCCCCCTGTCAAGAATGTGGACAGTAAACGCTGACCGGCGTATAATGGAACTGTGCAGGCGCCAGACGTGGAATCTTTGGCTGTGTGTCGCCATATGGCGCCCGATTTCTTGGAGGATTGTACACATGGTAGCCTATTCCGAAAAGGTGATGGATCATTTCATGAATCCGCGCAACGTGGGTGAGATCGCCGATGCCGACGGAGTCGGCACGGTCGGCAATCCGGTCTGCGGGGACCTCATGACTTTTTATATCAAGGTGCAGGATGGCCGCCTGGCCGACGTCAAGTTCAAGACCTTTGGCTGTGGCGCGGCCATTGCCGTCTCCAGCATGGTCAGCGAGATGGCCGTGGGCAAGACGGTGGAGGAAGCCAAGGAGATCACCAACAAGATGGTGGCCGATGAACTTGACGGCCTGCCTGCACAGAAAATGCACTGCTCCAACCTGGGCGCCGACGCCTTACACAAGGCGATCGAGGATTATGAGCAAAAGCACGGCACCCAGCAGTGAGGGGCAATCACGCCGGCTGTTGTTCGTCATTCTGCTCTCTGGAGTCCAGTGACGAAAAGCAGCCGGTACGATTGTTGTACAGAGTAATAGAGTAATAGCAGTGTCATGGCAGCGGGCCAAGTTGGCTCCTAGAGTCACACGGCCTTGTTCTTTCCTGAGGTCAGGGTTAGCCAAAGGGGATGAGTGAGTGAGCGCCAGCCAGCCAGCGAGCTTTGTACGTCCCACTTTCAAAGCAGAGAGCGCAGAAGATCTGCGCGAGCTGATTACCCAGGCCGAGCTGATCGTCGCCAATCTGCGCGGCAGCGGCCCTCGCGGGCAGACGCTGCTCTTCTTGCTCGATACGATCGTCGACCTGCAAAAACGCCTGGACGCGCTGGGGGTCGACCTGCGCGCAGAGGAGACCCGCATTGAGACTGTGCAACGCCTGCTTCTGGCCAAAGACGGGACCCTCGTGCGCGAGATGCGCGCCGTAGGTGGCCTGGCCGCTGCTCGAGCAGCAATCAAGCCCCCTGCCGACAACTGGTGGTGGTTCCTCGATGCCCGCGTAGCCGATCGGCAGCGCAACCAGCTTCGGCGCGGGCTCACCATCCTGGCTGGGATCGTGGGCGTGTTCCTTATCGTCTCGCTCCTTTACCACTATGTCTTCCCGCCCGATCCCAAGCAGGTGGCCGTCATGGAACTCCAGAGCAAGGCCGATCAGGCCATACAGGCGGGTGATCTGGCCGCCGCCACCCAGGATTACCGGGATGCTGCCAGGGTGGCGCCGAACGACCCTGAGTTGCAAGCTACCATCGGGGCGCTGGAGGAAAAGCAGGGGCACCAGCAGGAGGCAGATGCCGCCTATGCCGAGGCGGAAAAGCTCTCGCCCGACCACGCTCACTTTTTGGTTACACGCGGCATGAGTCGCGTCAACCTGGGACTGCTGGATGGAGCCATCGCTGACGGCAAGGCTGCTGTACAGGAGAACCCGAATTTCGCTGAGGCGTACTTCCTGCTGGGCAATGCCTACGAGGCGCAAGGCGACCGCCTGACGGCTATCAATATGTTCAGCGAGGCCGCCGACAAAGCCGGCAACAGTAACCCCGCCCTCGTCGTCCTGGCCAAGACGCGCATGGGTATGCTGATGCAGCAAGCGCCCATGGCACAAGACACGCCGGCCCCCACTCCTACTGCACAGTAGAGGAGGCATCCATGCCTTATCCAGCACTAGACCTCTCTCGAGTGCGCACCACTCCCCTGCGAGAGCGGCACAACCTGGTACACCGGTCGGACCTGATTGAGCCCGGCGCCCCACCCCCAAGTTTCACTTCCCCCGAGCTGGAAGAGGTTGCGGAGCGCATCGTAGCTGCCCGCCGCGCCGGCCGTCCCGTCATCTGGATGATGGGCGCCCACGTGATCAAGTGCGGCCTCGGCCTGCTGGTTGGCGACCTGGTGCGCCGCGGCATCATCACTCATGTAGCCACCAACGGCGCCGGCTCGATCCACGATTTCGAGCTGGCCCTGATCGCCGAGACCAGCGAGGACGTCCCCACCGCCATCGAGGACGGCACCTTTGGCATGGCCGAGGAGACGGGCTCTCTGATGCATCAGGCCATCCGTGCGGGCGCGCGCGACGGCATCGGCTGGGGCGAGGCGCTGGGCCGCTTCCTGGCGCAGGACCCGCGCTGCCCGTATCGCGAGCTCTCGGTGCTCCATCGCGCCTATACCCTGGGTGTGCCCTGCACGGTGCACGCCACCATGGGCACCGATATCATCGACCAGCACCCCGCCTGCGATTTCGCCGCCCTCGGCTGGGCGTCGGGGCAGGATTTCAGGGTCTTTTGCGCCGCCGTTGCCGACCTGCAAAACGGGGTGTTCCTCAACGTCGGCTCGGCCGTCACCGGGCCGGAGGTCTTTCTCAAGGCCCTCTCCATCACCCGCAACCTGGGTTACCCGGTCGCGGGGTTCACCACCGCCAATTTCGACCTGGTGCCCCTGGGCGATTACCGCGCCCCCATCGGCAAGGACCAGGTGGCTTATTACTACCGTCCGCGCAAGAACGTGGTCAACCGCCCTGTATCCATGGGTGGGCGCGGCTTTCACATCGAGGGCGACCACGCCCTCACCGTGCCCACGCTCTACGCCCACCTGACCCAGGCGTTGGGCGAGTCGCTGGCTATCACAACCAGGGCAGGCTTGCAAAGCCCTGGAGACTCAAGTCTCGATGCTCTGCGCACAGCCGTCGGTAGGCGCTCGGCGGCGGCGCTGGCGGCTTTTGACGATCTGCTGGCGCGGCAGCCGCAACTGCGCGAAGCGGCATTGGACCTGGCGCGCGCCTACCTGGCCATCGCGCAGAGCCTGCAAACCGGTGGCACCCTCTTCCTTTGCGGCAATGGCGGCAGCTACGCCGACGCCCTGCACATCTCGGGCGAAATGCTGAAATCCTATGCCCGCAAGCGCCCACTGCCCGCCGGGCATCGTGAGCGGCTGGCGGCAGAGCGCAACGGCGAGGCGCTGGCGGCCAACCTGGAGGGAGGCCTGCGCGCCATCGTCCTCGGCGCCAATGGCGCCCTCAGCAGCGCCGTGAACAATGATTTCGCGGCACGCGACCTGAGCTATGCGCAGGAACTTTACGCCCTGGCCCGCCCCGGAGACGTCTTCCTGGGCATCTCCACCAGCGGCAAGGCGGCCAATGTAGGCAACGCGGCCAGCGTGGCTCACATGCTGGGCCTCACGACCATCAGCCTCACCGGCCCCGATGGCGGCCCGCTCGCCGCCCAGGCCGATGTGCCCATCCGCGCCCCCGGTGCGCGTACCGACCGCGTGCAGGAGTCGCATCTACTGCTCTACCATACCCTCTGCGAAATGCTGGAAGCCGAAGTCTGGGGCTAGCCATAAGGCAGGCGCTCTATGGCGAACGCAGTGTCGGAAAAACTCTCGCGCGGCCGCAAGCTTCTCTATGGCATGGGAGACTGGGGGTTCTCGCTTTCCTCCACCATCCTCTCGGTCTATTTCCTCATGTTCCTGACCGATGTGGTGCACCTGGACCTCGCGCTGGCCGCGGCTGCGATCTTTGTCGGCCGCAGTTGGGATTGGATCAATGACCCCCTGGTCGGCTATCTGACAGACCGCACGCGCTCGCGCTGGGGCCGCCGCCGGCCGTACCTGCTCTTCGGCTTTATCCCCTTTGGGCTGGGCTTTACCCTGCTCTGGTGGATCCCGCCGCTGCACTCACCTGGGGCGCTGGCCTTTTACTATGGCCTGGCCTACCTGCTCTTCGACACCGCAGCCACCTTTGTCTACATGCCCTATTTTGCCCTCACCCCTGAGCTGACCCTGGATTACGATGAGCGGACCTCGCTGACTACCTACCGCATGTTCTTCTCCATCGTTGCCGGGCTGGTCGCTTTCACCCTGCCGGGCACGATCATCGGCCCCTTCCGGCCCGAAAACGCCAGCCGGGTGGCGCTGGTGGGCATCATTTTTGGCGCCCTCAGCGCCCTGCCCCTCCTGGCCACCTTTTTCGGCACCCGCGAGCGGCCCGAGTTCCAGGGTCAGCCCCTGCCCTCGGTACGCGAGTCGCTGCGGGCCATCCTGCACAACCGCCCCTTTCTCTTTGCCGTGGGCATTTACCTGCTCACCTGGATGACCGTCGATCTCTTGCAGCCGATGCTGCCCTATTTCCTCAAGTATTGGCTCAACCTGGAGCCCCTGCGCGACGTGATCCTGGGCACCGTGTTCGTCGTCGCCGCCCTGGCCCTGCCCCTGTGGGAGTGGGCCTCTCGCCGGTGGGACAAGCGCCTGGCTTATATAGGGGGCACTGGGTTCCTGGGGATAGTGATGCTCGTGCTCTCATTCATGCACGCGGGAGTGGCCGTGGCCGTGATTCTGGGGCTGGCGGCGCTGGCCGGGGTCGGCATTGCGGCAGCACACGTGCTGCCCTGGTCCATCATCCCCGATGCCATCGAATGGGATGAGCTGGAGACCGGCCAGCGCCATGAGGGCACTTTTTACAGCCTCATCACCTTGATGAACAAGATTGGCGCCAGCCTGGTCGTGCCGGCGGCCGCTCTGCTCCTCGATTGGAGCGGCTATGTGCCCAATGCCGCCACGCAGGGCCCCCGCGTGCAGTTGGCGCTGCGGACCCTGGTCGGCGTGATCCCGGCCCTTTTGCTGATCGGCGGCATCCTCTTCGCAGCCGTCTACCCCCTGGGCCGCGAGCGGCACCTGGCCGTGCGCAAGGAACTGGAGCGACGTAGAGCACAGACAGGGTAGGCCGGGAGACGCGGAGAGTTTGATCCGTGTCTCTCTTCGTCCTCAAGGAAAAAAAAGAGCCCGAGCGCAGATACTCGGGCTCAACTGGTAGCGCATGAGGGATTCGAACCCTCGGTCTCCTCCTTGAGAGGGAGGTGTCCTAGGCCGCTAGACGAATGCGCCACAACTCAACTGCGCGCTAATTATAGCAGCGTTGTTAACGAGTGTCAAATTGACCGCTGGCACGGCAGATGCTAGAATTCCCTATCTGAACCACTTTCCCGGCCGGCCGAATTGCGCTGCGACAGGGAGGAATCGGTGCGGGATTACCTGCATCTGCCCGAGGGATGGACCTCGTTCATACTCCTGCTGCTGCTCCTACTCACCATGGCCGTCATGTTTGCCGTGGGCGGCCTGGCGGAGGGGCTCTATATTTTGCCCCCGGTCGTGCTGGCAGCAATACTGCTGGGCATGATCATCACCTGCTCGCGCCTCCCCGGCCCGGTTGCGCACCCCCTGGGCCTGGCGCTGGGCGCAGTCTGTTGCTTCCTGGCCGTGAGCCTTACGGTGCCCATCCCACCCTGGCGGCAATTTGCAGGCTCGGGCTGGCAGCAGGATATCCTTTACAAAGGGCAGATGATCGCCGAGCGCCTGGCAGCCTGGCTGGCCACCGCACAGCAGGGCGAGACTTCGGTCGATCCACTGCCCTTTGTGGCGCAGATGGCCGCCCTGAGCTGGCTGATGTCGTTTTACGCCGTCTGGTCCCTCTTCCGCAGCCATTGGGTCTGGGGCGCCATCCTGCCGGCGGGTGTGACGATCTTTATCGGCGTCTACTATGGCCCGCCGCGCTTGATGACCTTCTTCGTCGCCTACCTGCTGCTGGCGCTGATGCTCATCGTGCGCGCCCACATCTACCAGCGTGAGCACGACTGGCGCCAGCGCCATGTCCGTTATGATCCCGGGGTCACCCTCGAGTTCCTGCGCGATGGTCTGCTCATCTCTTGTCTGGTCCTTGGCCTGGTGTGGATTATCCCTCACCCCCAGATGGACCTGCGCGCCGGGCGTTTCTGGTCGGCGCTGGAGGGCCCCTGGAGCCGGGTGCAGCGCGAGTTCAACCGGCTCTTTGCTGCCCTCTCCTATCGCGAGCCATCGGGCCTGCTCACCTTTGGGCCTACCCTGGCCCTGGGCGGGCCGATATCGCTGAGCACGGACCCGGTGCTGCAGGTGCGCGCGCCCGAGGGCCACTACTGGCGGGCGCTGGTGCTCGACCGCTACACCGGCAATGCCTGGGCCGACACCACCCCCTCGACCCTGCTCTCAATGGACTCGGGGGCTGACCTGAGCAGCGCTTCAGCCTATGCCTCGCGCAAGGCCATCACCGAAACCGTAACCCTGCTACGTAATGACCAGAGGCTTCTCTTCGTCGCTGCCGATCCATTGCGCATCGACTTTCCCACCCGCGTGCAGGCCTTGCCCATTCCGGGCGGGCAGGAGGTTTCCTCCATCTATGCGCGCTTTGCCTTGGACCGGGGTGAGGGCTATGTTGCGGTATCGTCCGTCTCTACGGCCGATGTGGAGAGCCTGCGCCAGGCCGGCCGCAGCTACCCCGCCTGGGTCACTGACCGCTATCTGCAATTGCCCCCTGGCCTGCCCGCGCGCGTCCGCCACCTGGCGCGCCAGGTCACAGCCGGCGAGGCCACCCCCTATGACCAGGCGGTAGCGATCCAATACTACTTGCGACAGTTCAAGTACAACCCGGCCGTCCAGGCCCCGCCGGCGGGGCAGGATGCAGTGGATTATTTCCTATTCGACAGCCAGCAAGGCTACTGCACGTACTATGCCTCCGCCATGGTGCTCATGTGCCGCGTACTGGGCATCCCGGCGCGTTTGGCCCAGGGGTATGCCGCAGGCGAGTACATCCCAGAGCAAAAGGCTTTCCTGGTGCGCGAGCGCGATGCCCACGCCTGGCCAGAGGTCTATTTTCCCGGCTATGGCTGGATCGAGTTCGAGCCTACCCCATCACAGAGCCTCTTCGTCCGCCCTGCCGGTACGGAAGCGTTCTTGCCCGGCACAGGCCCCCTCGACATTCCCGGCGCCGAGCCCGGCCCAGGCGCCATGCTCACGCCGACCGCCCCGGGTGCGGGGCCGGCAAACCCGGAAGCGGCCCGGCAGGGAAGAAGGAGGCAATGGGGGTTGGGGCTGGCTGTAGGCGGTATCTTGCTGGCGGGGGCAGGGGCCTTCGGCTGGGGCTTGCGCCGGCGCTGGCTGGCCACGCCGCCGGCCCAACGGCTCTACCTGCGCCTCACCTGGCTGGCAGCGCCGCTGGGCATCGAGCTGCCCTCCGAGCAGACCCCCCTGGAGTTGGGCCGCACCCTGGGGAACGCGTTGGGGCCGCAAGGACAAGAGACGGCGGCCGAGATCACGCGCCTCTACACACGTGAGCGCTTTGGCGCCCGCACTGTAGCAAGCGAGGAACTGAGCGCTGCCGCGGCCGCCTGGCGCCGGCTGGTGCCCCTCGCCCTGCTGCAGGGCATCCGGCGCCGCATGCATCTGAACCGAGAATAGCCTCATGCGCCGCTCGGAATCCCCAGCGTGCTGGGGCGTCCCACCCGGCATCTGGGATATTCTGCCATAGTGAAGGACTGGCTCCCTGGCGCCGCCACGACGCCCCAGCACGCTGGGGATTCCGAGCGGCGGGGCGGTCATGCCTCCGTGCGGGACCATTCTCTTCGTGTGTTGTGCCTGACTGGGCATGGGGACTGATCTGAGAAGTGTTATGGAGGTAACCTTGTCTCAAGCCTATGATATCCGGCCCCTGGCTCCCGCGGATGAGCCCGCCGTCGTGGAGCTCTGGAATCGGGCCCTGGGTGATACCTTTCCACTGCGCCCGCGCCTGCTGCACCAGGTGACCTTGGGTGACCCGGACCTGCAGCCCAGCGATGCCCTCGTCGCCTGGCGCCAGGGCCAGGTGATCGGCTTTATCCTTGCGCGCACCCGCCCCGGCTACCCGCTGACAGCCGACCAGGGCTGGGTCGAGGCCATCATCGTGGATCCCGCTCATCAGCGGCAGGGCCTGGGCACAGCGCTCCTGGCCGAGGCCGAAGCCCGCTTCCGCAAGCAGGAGCTCTTGGGGGTGTGGGCGGGCGGCGGGCCGGCCGACCTTTTCGCGGGCGTGCCGCTGCTACTGCCAGGCGCTCTATCGTTCTTCGAACGCCGCGGCTATCCCCTCACTCACGACACCTACGACCTGCTTGGCGACCTGCAGACCATGCCACACGCACCCCGGGTCGACCACGCGCTGGCCGCCGAGCACGCCGCCGTGCGCCCCTGCGCCGAGGCCGAACGTGACGCCGCCCAGCGCTTCCTGGAAGAGAACTTTCCGGGCGCCTGGGCCGATGACCGTCGCCGGCACCGCCTGCAGGGGGCGCCCGCGGGTGAGATCTACCTGCTCTGGGCGCAGGAGCGGGTCATCGGCCTGGCGCAAACCTACACGGGCGATTCCCCCGCCCTCGGTGCCAATGTCTACTGGGCGCCGGCGCTGGGCGTGGCCGAGGGCGGCCTCGGGCCTATCGGTATAGCCCCCGAATGGCAAGGGCGCGGCCTGGGCCTGGCCCTGCTGACCCTCGCCCTCGAGGGTCTCCGTGCCCGCGGCGCCCGGCGTGCCGTGATCGACTGGACCAACCTGCTCGATTTCTACGGCAAGCTCGGCTTTCATGTGTGGCGCGCCTATCGTCAAGGGGCAAAGGAACTCTGAGGGGGCCAATCTGAGGCTAGAACCCAAAGTAAGCATTGATAGCGTCGAAATAGCCCTGGGCTTCCGCCTGGCGGATCTCGGGACGGGCCAGCGCGGCGGCATCGGCGTCATTGCTCATAAAGAGCGCCTCACCCAAAATCCCCGGCATCTGGGTCGCACGGGCCATGTTGTGGGGCGCCAGCACCGCCAGGTGGCCTTCGCTGGCATCATCCTGGATGCCGAGGTCCGTGGCGTTATAGCCCGCCGCGCTCAGATCGCGCAGGAGTGAATCGTGGACCAACTGCGCCAGGCGCAGGTTGCTGTCGCTAAAGGTACGGTCTGCGCAGTAAAAGACCTCCAGGCCATTCGCGGCGCTATTCACCGAGCTATTGTGATGCACGCAGATATAGAGATCGGCATGGGCAGCGTTCGCCATGTCGATCCGCTGCTGCAGCTCAACGGGCGTCGAGGCGCCCGGGATGGCAAACGTATCCGTGGTGCGCGACATCTGGACATCGTAGCCTGCCTGGCGCAGCAAGTCAGCCAGCCGCAGCGACACATCGAGGTTGACGTCCTTCTCTGTGAGGTCTACTACCCCTCCGGGCCCCGTATGCACAGCGCCCGAGTCTGAGCCGCCATGACCGGGATCGATAAAGATGACCTTGCCATTGGGCGTCGGCGCAGGCGGCTGGGTGGGCGCGTCGGTGGGTTGGGGCGCCGCCGTCGGTTGGTCGGTAGGAGTTGAGGTAGCCACAGGCGTGGGGCTAGCCGTTGGCGCCAGCGTGGGCGCTGTGATCGCCCCGCTCGAGGCCAATAGCCCCAGGGCAAGACCATCTTGCGCTACCTGCGAGACGGGCGCCGGCGCCGTGTTTCCACCGGCCAAAACGGCCTGTGCCAGGAAAGCCCCGATGAGCACCACGACGAGCGCCAGCATCAGCCAACGCGGAAACCTGACCATGGGGTATGCAGCAAACCTTTCTCGGAAACCAAACCGGGAACACACGCGGCTGCTGCCTGCCGGGGTAGGGATACGCAATCAAGGGAGCAGGGAGCCTTCAAATAACTACCATTACTATCCTAGCGCAAACCTGCGGATATGTCAAAATCTCGATTCTGCCGGTTGCCCTATCGGCACAGGCTCGTGTATAATCAGCCCCTATGAGGCCATCACTGCAGCATTGCCCCCGGGCCCGGCGCTGGCTGTGCCTGCTGGCGCTGCTCATCCCGCTCGCCCTGTTCGCCACGCTGGCCTATACGGCCTGGAGCATCTGGTCCTATGCTCAGCGTGATGAGGCTACCCCAGCCGATGCCGCCATCGTGTTGGGTGCGGCCTGCTGGGGCGATCAGCCGTCGCCCGTCTTCCGGGAGCGCCTCAACCATGCCCTGGACCTCTACCGCCAGGGGACTGTCCGCAAGCTCATCTTCACCGGCGCTCCCGATAGCCTCAACGAGCCTGCAGAATCCGAGGTTGCTCGCACCTATGCGCTCCAGCAGGGCATCCCGGCAGCCGATATCCTGGTGGAGACCCACTCGCGGATCACGGAGGAGAACCTCGACAATGCCCGCCAAGTCGCCGGCGGGCAGGGCTTGCGGAGCTTTATCATTGTGAGCGACCCGCTGCACATGAAGCGCGCCATGCTGGTGGCGCATGATCTGGGCATGGAGGCATACTCGTCGCCCACCCACACCAGCCGCTATCAGAGCCTGCATATGCGCCTGCTCTTCCTGGCCCGGGAGACGCTCTACTACATTCTGTACCGGATCTACCGGCCCTTTGCCCAGCTTGAGATTGGGAAACGCCTCTGGAGGCCCAATGCCCAGCATTACCCTGTATGAGGTCACCCGCAACAACTTTCAGGAGTGCATCCGCCTGCGGCCGGCGCCGGGGCAGGAGCACTTTGTCGCTTCGACGGTCTACTCTCTGGCTGAAGCGCGAGTGGAACCCTCGCTGACCCCCATGGCAATCTATGACGGCGCGCGTATGGTCGGCTTTACCATGTGGGGCCGCGACCCCGAAGATGGCCGCTACTGGATCGTCCGGCTCCTGATCGACCAGGCCGAGCAGGGCAAAGGCTACGGCCGTGCGGCATTAATGGCAGTGATCGAGCGCTTGCGCCGGCTCCCCGACTGCACCGGCATCTCCATCTCGTATCACCCGGAGAATCGCATAGCCGAGCGCCTGTACGAGAGCCTGGGTTTCAAGCGCACCGGTGAAACGGTCGGCCACGAGGTCGTCGCCAAGCTGGACCTGGAGCAATCGGCAACATCGTAGCGACGGCTTGGCCGTTTGCGCCGGTTGCCTTGGGATGGCGAGGCTCCTGCCAAGCCGCTATCACGACATGGCAACGACTCGCTCCAGAACCCAAATGCGCCATATCGCAGCGGCGGCTCGGCAGGAGCCTTGCCCTCCCAGTGCTGCCGCATGTCCGTATCGGAGGTCGCATGCCCGATTATGCCCAACTGGAATCCCTCGCCCTGCAGCGGGCGCAGGATTACGCCAGCCGCCCCGACACCGTCGCCGTGGCCGTCACCGGCTCCATCGCCCGCGGTACGGTATGGCCGGGCTCCGATATCGACCTGTGGGTCTTTCACGAGGGGCCGGAGGCCTTTGAGGATGGCCTGATCAAGGGCATCTACTGGGAGGCCGACATCCGCCCCGCCGCCTGGCTGGAAGGGCCGGACCCGAAGCGCTGGCTGGAGCCGCCGCCCCTCAATGGGCGAGCGGATGGCGTTTTCGAGGCTATCTGGGGCTGCCGCGTGGTGCATGACCCGGCGGGCCGACTCGGTGCGCTCAAGCAAGCCATCGACCGTTGCGTGGCCGACCGGGCATGGCTGCACCGCCGCGCCGAGCGCTTTCTCGGCTATGGCCGCGGCTGCCTCGCCGCCCTCGCTTACGCCGACCCCCTGCACGCCATCGTATTGGCGCGCTGCGTGGCCACGGAATACGGCATCACCGCCTACTGGATGGGCCAGGGGCGGCTCCTCACCAGCGGCAGCCGTATCCCCGAGCAACTGGAGGGTGCGCCCCGTCTGCAGGCGCTCTACCGGGCGGTGTTCAGCCTCACCGGCCAAGCCGGCGCTGAGGAGATGCTCGCCGCCCTGCGCACCCTGCCGGCGGCCATCCAGGAGCATGTGCGCTCAGATGTGGAGTGGGAAGTGCTGCCCGTCTGGCGGCATGGGTGCTACGACGGCGGCGTGCGCTATCTACGGCAGGGGATGCCGCATTGGTTCCCGCCAGAGCAGGTGCGCCCTGTGCTCGCCCTGGAGCCGGACCTCGAGGCGCAAAAGGAGCGCGTGCTCGCACAGGCGAGGGAGATATTGGACCTCGCCCTACCGTGAGCGGGGCCAGCAAGCTGCCGGCCGAGGGATCATCAGCGGCGCAGGGGTGGAGTGCCAAAGTAGGGGTCCGGGTTGTTGATCATAATATAGCCCGAGAGCGCCGTCGCCAGCGTCAGCCAGGCGAGCAGCGGGGCAAAGGCGAGGGTGGCCTTCTTGTCCACCTTGCGGCTGAGGAGCACGCTGGCGACGGTCAGCAGCCAGTAACTGCTGGACCAGACGAACGAGAGGATGTTGCTCCGCGTGCCGAACGCGGCGCGCGAATAGGTCGCGTACAATAGCCAGCCGGCCCCTTGCAGCCCCAGAAGCGTCCGCTTGTAGCGAGTGCCCCGGGGCAGGTTGAGGAGCCTCAGATCACCCCAGAGCGAAGTGATGTTGTTGAGCGTCCATGCCGGGGCAAACGCCCAGGCCGGTGGAGCGAAAAAGGGGCGCTTCAGGCTCTCATAGTACCTGCTCTGATCCATGGGCCGCGGCCCTGTCGCCGATAACAGATTGGCCGCCAGCCCCCAGGCAGCCGCGTGCCACCAGCGGTAGCGCTCGGGCCGAATTGTCTCCTGCACTGCCCTGTTGATCAGGTCCATGCTCCATCCCCTTTCGTTTCGCAAAGCTGATGGAGCCCTCCGCCGGCCTATGTCCCGCCGTCTTCGCCAGCGGAGGCGCCCCAAGTGCAGATGAGCATGCCCTGTGCCAAAGTGCAGTTAGCCCAAGGTGTGAGCCAGCAGCCGCAGCAACTGCCCCCCGGCAATGATCACGCCCAGGGTGCCGGCGTACACCCATGCCCAGCCATAGAGGCGGACGGCGCGGGGCGACAGAGCCTCCGCCTTTTGGCGCTGCGCCGCCTGCTCATTGAGAAACGTCGCCGTGATCACCGCGTTGAGATGAAGCAAAGGGCGAAGCAGCGGCGGAATCGCCTGCTTGTGCACAGTGCGCCAGCCGAGCCAGAGGCCGCAGAGTGCGAGCACAAAACCGACCAACGGCGGCAGGGCCGCCGGAATAGACGTCCAGGGGGACAAGGGTTGCCTCCTCAAGGGTTAATCGAGCCGCCCGGGGGCGGGGCTTGATTATAGTCAAGTTTTGGTGAAGAGGCAAACTCTTTGGCGCAAGCCTACCGGCTGGCCGGGTTAAGGGCTACGCAACCGCCCGGCTTGTGGCCTTTAGGGTGTGGAGAGGGTGTTGGGCCTGCTTTGCCCCCGCAGAGGGGGCAAAGCAGGCCCAACCCCCTCTCCACACCCCTACTAGGGGCATTTAGCCGACGATGCTCCGCACCACAGCGGCGATGAAGGTGGGCTCAGTGACACTACCCTCCGGGCCGGCGCCGATGCGGAGGGCGACCAGATCGAGCGAGGGGATGATATAGCATACATTGTGATGAGCGCCCATGGCGGCAAAGGCATCGCGCGGCACGCCCTCCCAGTCCCCCTCCCGGTTGACCCACCAGGTGAGGCCGTAGCACCGGTTGTGCGCCTGCGAGGGCCGGGTCGCGAGATCGAGCCACCACGAGGGCACGAGGGGTGTGCCATTCCAGACCCCGCCGTGCAGCATCAGGTAGCCGAAACGCGCTATCTCGCGCGCCGAGATGTTGACGCGCGTGTGCGCGCTGGTGTGCGGCGCCACGCGGCCGTCATCGATGCCCATCAGCTCCCAGTACAGGCCCTCGATGCCGATGGGCTCGAACCCCCGCCGCTGCATAAAATCGCGCAACTCTTCGCCCGTGATATGGTAGAACGCGAGGGCGAGATGGATAAAGGGCGGGTCAGCGCCGGCTGGCCGGCCAGGGCGGCGGTATGGGTCAGTGTGGAGGTCGTCATGATCGTGTTCTCCTTGTTTGTGATGCCCGCAGTATATCAACCCCCTGTCGCCCCCGTATCCCGGCCCTGTCGCAGGCCTGCTGCGGCATTATCGCAATTCGGTCGCGAATAGGGTTTCTTGTCTACATGGACCGGCCGCAGTACAATGCAGATTATCCGATGGAAGGAGAGCTCATGACTGAGCGCCCTGCCGCGCCGCTGCTCAAAACCAAGTTGTTCATGCCCCCGCTGCGCCATGAGGCCGTGCAGCGCCCTCGACTGACGGCGCGCCTGGACGCCGGCCTGCGCTGCGCGCTGACCCTCATCTCGGCCCCCGCCGGTTTCGGCAAGACAACCGCCCTGCTGGAGTGGGCCGGCCGGCTCGCGGCGCGCGTCGCCTGGCTCTCGCTGGACGAAGGGGATAACGATGCGGCCCGCTTCTGTGCCTATCTTGTAGCGGCTCTGCAGACGGTGCTGCCCGGCATCGGCGACCCGGCCCTGGCGGCGCTGCGCTCTCCCCAGCCGCCGCTCGAGACCGTCCTGACTGGGCTGATCAACGAGATCGCTGCCGAGACCGGCCCGCTCGTGCTGATCCTCGATGATTACCACACGATCAGAACACCGGCCATCCACGATGCCGTCGCCTTTCTGATCGATCACCTCCCCGCGCCTCTGCGCCTGGTGATCGCCACGCGCGCAGACCCACCCCTGCCCCTGGCCCGCCTGCGCAGCCGTGGGCAGCTGGCCGAGCTGCGCGCTGCCGACCTCCGCTTCACCCCGGATGAGGCCGCGTCCTTCCTCAACCAGGCCATGGGGCTGGGCCTCTCCGCCGCTGACGCCGCAGCGCTGGAGGTCCGCACCGAGGGCTGGATCGCCGGCCTGCAACTGGCAGCGCTTTCGCTGCAGGGCCGGCAGGACGCCTCCGCCTTTATCGCCGCTTTCTCGGGCAGCCATCATTTCATCCTCGATTATCTCACGGAAGAGGTCCTGCGCCGCCAGCCCCCGGATGTGCAGACATTCCTGCTGTGCACCTCCATCCTCGACCGGCTGTGCGGCCCGCTGTGCGACGCCCTGCTGGAAGACCGCGCTGCGCCGGCGCAGGGCACGCTCGAGCAGTTGGAGCGCCAGAACATGTTCATCGTGCCCCTCGACGATGAGCGGCGTTGGTACCGCTACCATCACCTGTTCGCCGATCTGCTGCACAGCCAACTGCTGAGGCTGCACGCTAGCCGGGTCCCAGAGTTGCACCGCCGCGCGAGCCTGTGGCACGAGCAGCACGGGCTGACTGCCGAGGCGGTGCGGCATGCCCTGCAGGCAGGGGATGGGCCGCGGGCCGCCGGCCTGGTCGAGGCGAATGGCTGGCCCCTGCTGATCCGTGGCGAGATGATGACGGTCCTCGGCTGGCTGGAGGCCCTGCCGGAAGAGCAGGTGCGCGCCCGGCCCTGGCTATGCATCTACCACGCGTGGGTCCTGGTCATGACCGGCCGGCTGGACGCCGTCGAGCCGCGCCTGCAGGATGCCGCCAGGAACCTGCTGCCATCCACTGGCGCAGGCCGGGAAATGCTCGGCCACCTGGCCGCCATACGGGCCTATGCCGCTTCGCAGAAGAGCGACGCGGCCGGCGCCATCACGTTCGCCCACGAGGCGCTGGAGTGCCTGCCGGAGCATGACCTGCCCGTGCGCAGTGTGGTCAGCTACACCCTGGGTGTGGCCTGCCTGTTGGCCGATGACGTAGCCGGAGCATGCCAGGCCCTGGCGGAGGCCGGTCGCCTGGGGCGAGCCTCCGGCAACATACACATGGCCGTGCCTGCCCTCTGCGGTCTGGCCGGGGAGCAGATGGTCCTGGGCAGATTGCGCCAGGCGCAGGAGACTCTCCAGGCCTTGCTTCCGCTTACGGCCGGCCGCGAGGGGAGACCGTTGCCGCTCGCGGCGCGGGTCTATTCCGAGCTGAGTGAGCTGCACTATGAGTGGAATGACCTTGAGGCGGCCACCCGCTATGCCGAGGAGAGCATCAAACTGGGTAGCCTCTGGGGCAACACGGAGGCCTGGACGAGGGCGCCCCTGGCCTTGGCGCAGGCGCTGCTGGCGCAGGGTGATACAGACGGCGCATACGCGGCGCTGCGCAAGGTTGACGCGTTCGTGCGCGTGCACGACACGACTGCCTCGACAATCGCTCGCGTGGAAGCATGCCGGGCACAACTGTGGCTGGCGAATATAGAGGAGAACATGGCTGCGGCGGCGGATTGGGCTGAAGCGCGGGCAAGCCTGCTGCAGCCTGATATGGGGCTGCCCCTGATCCGCCAGAGAGAGCACCTGGCTCTGGCCCGTGTGCTGATCGCCCTGGGCAGGCACGGCGATGCCCTCGGCCTGCTTGCCCGGCTGCGCACGGCCGCTGAGGCCGGCGGCCACGCAGGGCATCTGATCAAGATCCGGGTCCTGGAGGCCTTGGCGCATCGGGCGCAGGGCGAGCTGAAGCAGGCGCTGGCCGCCATCGAGCAGGCGTTGGCGCTCGCCGAGCCGGAAGGGTATGTGCGCACCTTCCTGGACGAGAGCGCACCCATGGCGGAGCTGTTGGCCGGGCTGAGCCGCGACTGGCGCTCACCGCACGCTGGCTATGTGCGGCGCCTGTTGGCCGCCTTTGGGATCGAGGTAGATAGCCAGCAGCGGGCTGTGAGACTGGCCAAACTGGATGCCTCCACCTGGGCCGAGCCCCTCAGCACACGTGAGCTGGAAGTGCTGCGCCTCATGGCCGCGGGCCTTTCGAACGGTGAGATTGCCGGGCGTCTCGTTGTCGCCGTGAGCACCGTCAAGCGGCACATCAACCACATCTTCAGCAAACTGGGCGCCACCAGCCGCACCCAGGCCATCGTGCGTGCGCGGGAGCGAGGGCTGCTGTAGCATCTAATGGGAATAGCGGCCGGGCAATCTGCTTCGCATGCAACCAGCAACATCCACCCACACCCTAAAGGCCTATAGCCGGGCGGTAGCGGAAGCCTTTGACCCGGCAGGTCCCCACCAATCCCCAGGATACACCCACAGATACACCCCCGGGTGGACGACTCTGCACCCGCTTCCCGTGTATACTGCGCTCAGAACACTGAAAAAAACACGGGAGGTTTCACCATGGAGCACAGAGTGCTGGTGGCGTACGCCACCAAATCCGGATCGACCGCCGAGGTCGCGCAGGCCATCGGCGAGGAGCTGGCCGCAGGCGGGGCGCAGGTGGATGTGCTGCCCATCACCGGCGTCAATGACCCCGGCGCCTACGATGCGGTCATCGTGGGCGGCCCCATGATCATGGGCTGGCACCCCGAGGCGGTGCAATTCCTGGCGCGGCACCAGCAGGCCCTCAGCCGGGTACCTGTCGCCTGCTTTCTGACGGCCCTCAGCCTGACGCAGCCCGACAACAGCCAGGCCGCCGGAGAGCCGATCTACCTGGATCCAGCGCTGGCCAAGCCGCCTCGGAAGCCGGGCAGGCTGAGCCTCAAGGAGCAGTACGCTACGGTGCCCAACTATCTGCGCCCCGCCTTGCAGAAAGCGCCGCAGGTAAAGCCGGTCAGCATCGCCTTTTTCAACGGCAAGCTGGACCTGGCCCGGCTTGATCTCTTCAGCCGGCTCTTTGTGCAGCTCGTCATCGGCGCGCGCAGCGGCGATTTCCGCAACTGGGAGGCGATCCGCGCCTGGGCCCGGGGCCTGCGCCCGGCGCTGTTGAAAGAAGGGCAGGAGGATGAGCAGCGTGCAGCCATCCATCTATGAGATCCGGCTGCAGGGGCGCCTGCCTGCCTACCGCTCGCAGTGGTTCAACGGTATGGCCGTCACGCACGATGAGGAGGGCAACACCCTCCTCATCGGCCCGGTCGCGGATCAAGCCGCGCTCTACGGCCTGCTGGATAAAGCCCGCGACCTGGGGCTGACCCTGCTGGCCGTGCGCCGGCTCGCTGCCGGGAGCGGGCAGCGTTGAGCGATGGAGCAGTTGACCCCCTGCCCCTCCGACTGTACAATGGATACACGATATCGGCAACTGCTATGACACCGCAAGCTCGCACGAGCTCAGAGTTCCTACGAGTTCCAATGAGCTGACAGCCGAGGCTGAGTGCATACCATGCCCCAGATTCACGCTTCCGAGTTGCCCACCCTGCGCGGCCGGCGCGTGCTCCTGCGCCAACCCGTCCCTGCCGACGTCGTGGCGCGGGTGGCCATCCCCCGCGACCCGGAGGAGAACCGCCTGTACGGCGGCGATGGGGCGCCGAAGGTCTTTACCCCGGCCGAGGTCGAGGCGCACCTGGCCACCTTTGCGGACCAGGACCTGGCCGTCACGCGCCGGTTCATCATCGCGGCGCTTGTCTGGCCCGACGGGCGGGCGGCCGAGGAGCCGGAGGGGCGCTGCATCGGCGGGGCCCGGCTGGACCATATCTCCTGGAATGACCGCAAGGCCCGCTTCGCCATCGGCATCTTTGACCGGCGTTTTTGGTCCTGCGGCTATGGCACGGAGGCGACGCGCCTGCTCCTGCGCTACGGGTTCGAGGACCTGCGGCTGCATCGCATCGACCTGCGCGTGCTGGCCTTCAACACGCGGGCCATCCGCTGTTATGAAAAGTGTGGCTTTAGGCAGGAGGGCGTGGAGCGCGAGTCGGCGCTGGTCGGCGGCGCCTGGCACGACGATATTATGATGAGCATCCTGGAAGGCGAGTACCGCGCGCAGCCGTGGGCAGGGGATGATGAGGCAAGCTGTGCAGCAAGATAAGGACTTGTTTGCGGAAAAGGTGAGCCGGACGATTGCCCAGTTGCAGCACGAGAGCTACCAGGCCATGGCCGCCGAGATCACGGTCAAACGCCTGGCCTGGCTCGACCGTGTGCTGCCCGGCCTGCCCGCCCAAACCATCTGGACGCCACAGCAGGCTTTTGAGCTGCTGTTCTTCGCACAGATGGGCCTGGAACCCGGCGACCTGCCCGTCGTTTCCGAGTCGCCCACGGAGATCGTCTGGCTCTCCACCAACCGCTGCCCGCTCCTCGATGCCTGCCTGGCGCTCGGGCTGGATACCCGCCGGGTGTGCCGGCCGGTGAACGAAAAGGCGACGCAAGCCTTCTTGTCGCGCCTCGACCCGCAGCTGCGCTTTCACCGGTCCTACCGGGAGATCCGCCCCCACGCCCCCTTTTGCCGGGAGCGGATCATGCGCCTCGATTTCGCCGCCTATCTGCGCCTGGCCGAGCGAGAAGCGCATGGAGGGCAGGGCGCCATCGTGGTCCTGGAGGGCCGGGTGATCGGCCGCGCTTGCGACGAAGACTCGGGGCACGCCGGGGCCCTCGCGCTCCGCCGGGCCATGCAGGCCACGGGTGACGCCGACCTGTGCGGAGCAATCCTGTTCACAACCAACGAGCCCTGCCCGGCGTGCGCCTCGCTGGCCGCGGAGGCCAACCTGACGACCATCGTCTATGGCGCCGCCCGCGCGCAGGCAGACGCATCTCCCCAACCCGGCGTACGGGAGACCATCAGCCGCTCCGCCTGCGCCATCGAGATCATCGGCCCACTGCCATTGGAGGAATAGGGAAACGGCAAATCCGGCTCCAAAGGGTAAACGCCGGACAACCTGCTTCGCCGCTAACCGGCAGCCTCCCTTGGGGGTGTTGGGTGGGTGTTGCTGCCTGTTCTGCCGCTCCGGAGCGGCAGAACAGGCAGCAACACCCACCCAACACCCCCAAGGGAGGCTGCCGGTTAGCGGCGAAGCAGGTTGTCCGGCGTTTACCCTTTGGAGCCGGATTTGCCGTTTCCCTATTCCTCCAATGGCAGTGGGCCGATGATCTCGATGGCGCAGGCGGAGCGGCTGATGGTCTCCCGTACGCCGGGTTGGGGAGATGCGTCTGCCTGCGCGCGGGCGGCGCCATAGACGATGGTCGTCAGGTTGGCCTCCGCGGCCAGCGAGGCGCACGCCGGGCAGGGCTCGTTGGTTGTGAACAGGATTGCTCCGCACAGGTCGGCGTCACCCGTGGCCTGCATGGCCCGGCGGAGCGCGAGGGCCCCGGCGTGCCCCGAGTCTTCGTCGCAAGCGCGGCCGATCACCCGGCCCTCCAGGACCACGATGGCGCCCTGCCCTCCATGCGCTTCTCGCTCGGCCAGGCGCAGATAGGCGGCGAAATCGAGGCGCATGATCCGCTCCCGGCAAAAGGGGGCGTGGGGGCGGATCTCCCGGTAGGACCGGTGAAAGCGCAGCTGCGGGTCGAGGCGCGACAAGAAGGCTTGCGTCGCCTTTTCGTTCACCGGCCGGCACACCCGGCGGGTATCCAGCCCGAGCGCCAGGCAGGCATCGAGGAGCGGGCAGCGGTTGGTGGAGAGCCAGACGATCTCCGTGGGCGACTCGGAAACGACGGGCAGGTCGCCGGGTTCCAGGCCCATCTGTGCGAAGAACAGCAGCTCAAAAGCCTGCTGTGGCGTCCAGATGGTTTGGGCGGGCAGGCCGGGCAGCACACGGTCGAGCCAGGCCAGGCGTTTGACCGTGATCTCGGCGGCCATGGCCTGGTAGCTCTCGTGCTGCAACTGGGCAATCGTCCGGCTCACCTTTTCCGCAAACAAGTCCTTATCTTGCTGCACAGCTTGCCTCATCATCCCCTGCCCACGGCTGCGCGCGGTACTCGCCTTCCAGGATGCTCATCATAATATCGTCGTGCCAGGCGCCGCCGACCAGCGCCGACTCGCGCTCCACGCCCTCCTGCCTAAAGCCACACTTTTCATAACAGCGGATGGCCCGCGTGTTGAAGGCCAGCACGCGCAGGTCGATGCGATGCAGCCGCAGGTCCTCGAACCCGTAGCGCAGGAGCAGGCGCGTCGCCTCCGTGCCATAGCCGCAGGACCAAAAACGCCGGTCAAAGATGCCGATGGCGAAGCGGGCCTTGCGGTCATTCCAGGAGATATGGTCCAGCCGGGCCCCGCCGATGCAGCGCCCCTCCGGCTCCTCGGCCGCCCGCCCGTCGGGCCAGACAAGCGCCGCGATGATGAACCGGCGCGTGACGGCCAGGTCCTGGTCCGCAAAGGTGGCCAGGTGCGCCTCGACCTCGGCCGGGGTAAAGACCTTCGGCGCCCCATCGCCGCCGTACAGGCGGTTCTCCTCCGGGTCGCGGGGGATGGCCACCCGCGCCACGACGTCGGCAGGGACGGGTTGGCGCAGGAGCACGCGCCGGCCGCGCAGGGTGGGCAACTCGGAAGCGTGAATCTGGGGCATGGTATGCACTCAGCCTCGGCTGTCAGCTCATTGGAACTCGTAGGAACTCTGAGCTCGTGCGAGCTTGCGGTGTCATAGCAGTTGCCGATATCGTGTATCCATTGTACAGTCGGAGGGGCAGGGGGTCAACTGCTCCATCGCTCAACGCTGCCCGCTCCCGGCAGCGAGCCGGCGCACGGCCAGCAGGGTCAGCCCCAGGTCGCGGGCTTTATCCAGCAGGCCGTAGAGCGCGGCTTGATCCGCGACCGGGCCGATGAGGAGGGTGTTGCCCTCCTCATCGTGCGTGACGGCCATACCGTTGAACCACTGCGAGCGGTAGGCAGGCAGGCGCCCCTGCAGCCGGATCTCATAGATGGATGGCTGCACGCTGCTCATCCTCCTGCCCTTCTTTCAACAGCGCCGGGCGCAGGCCCCGGGCCCAGGCGCGGATCGCCTCCCAGTTGCGGAAATCGCCGCTGCGCGCGCCGATGACGAGCTGCACAAAGAGCCGGCTGAAGAGATCAAGCCGGGCCAGGTCCAGCTTGCCGTTGAAAAAGGCGATGCTGACCGGCTTTACCTGCGGCGCTTTCTGCAAGGCGGGGCGCAGATAGTTGGGCACCGTAGCGTACTGCTCCTTGAGGCTCAGCCTGCCCGGCTTCCGAGGCGGCTTGGCCAGCGCTGGATCCAGGTAGATCGGCTCTCCGGCGGCCTGGCTGTTGTCGGGCTGCGTCAGGCTGAGGGCCGTCAGAAAGCAGGCGACAGGTACCCGGCTGAGGGCCTGCTGGTGCCGCGCCAGGAATTGCACCGCCTCGGGGTGCCAGCCCATGATCATGGGGCCGCCCACGATGACCGCATCGTAGGCGCCGGGGTCATTGACGCCGGTGATGGGCAGCACATCCACCTGCGCCCCGCCTGCGGCCAGCTCCTCGCCGATGGCCTGCGCGACCTCGGCGGTCGATCCGGATTTGGTGGCGTACGCCACCAGCACTCTGTGCTCCATGGTGAAACCTCCCGTGTTTTTTTCAGTGTTCTGAGCGCAGTATACACGGGAAGCGGGTGCAGAGTCGTCCACCCGGGGGTGTATCTGTGGGTGTATCCTGGGGATTGGTGGGGACCTGCCGGGTCAAAGGCTTCCGCTACCGCCCGGCTATAGGCCTTTAGGGTGTGGGTGGATGTTGCTGGTTGCATGCGAAGCAGATTGCCCGGCCGCTATTCCCATTAGATGCTACAGCAGCCCTCGCTCCCGCGCACGCACGATGGCCTGGGTGCGGCTGGTGGCGCCCAGTTTGCTGAAGATGTGGTTGATGTGCCGCTTGACGGTGCTCACGGCGACAACGAGACGCCCGGCAATCTCACCGTTCGAAAGGCCCGCGGCCATGAGGCGCAGCACTTCCAGCTCACGTGTGCTGAGGGGCTCGGCCCAGGTGGAGGCATCCAGTTTGGCCAGTCTCACAGCCCGCTGCTGGCTATCTACCTCGATCCCAAAGGCGGCCAACAGGCGCCGCACATAGCCAGCGTGCGGTGAGCGCCAGTCGCGGCTCAGCCCGGCCAACAGCTCCGCCATGGGTGCGCTCTCGTCCAGGAAGGTGCGCACATACCCTTCCGGCTCGGCGAGCGCCAACGCCTGCTCGATGGCGGCCAGCGCCTGCTTCAGCTCGCCCTGCGCCCGATGCGCCAAGGCCTCCAGGACCCGGATCTTGATCAGATGCCCTGCGTGGCCGCCGGCCTCAGCGGCCGTGCGCAGCCGGGCAAGCAGGCCGAGGGCATCGCCGTGCCTGCCCAGGGCGATCAGCACACGGGCCAGAGCCAGGTGCTCTCTCTGGCGGATCAGGGGCAGCCCCATATCAGGCTGCAGCAGGCTTGCCCGCGCTTCAGCCCAATCCGCCGCCGCAGCCATGTTCTCCTCTATATTCGCCAGCCACAGTTGTGCCCGGCATGCTTCCACGCGAGCGATTGTCGAGGCAGTCGTGTCGTGCACGCGCACGAACGCGTCAACCTTGCGCAGCGCCGCGTATGCGCCGTCTGTATCACCCTGCGCCAGCAGCGCCTGCGCCAAGGCCAGGGGCGCCCTCGTCCAGGCCTCCGTGTTGCCCCAGAGGCTACCCAGTTTGATGCTCTCCTCGGCATAGCGGGTGGCCGCCTCAAGGTCATTCCACTCATAGTGCAGCTCACTCAGCTCGGAATAGACCCGCGCCGCGAGCGGCAACGGTCTCCCCTCGCGGCCGGCCGTAAGCGGAAGCAAGGCCTGGAGAGTCTCCTGCGCCTGGCGCAATCTGCCCAGGACCATCTGCTCCCCGGCCAGACCGCAGAGGGCAGGCACGGCCATGTGTATGTTGCCGGAGGCTCGCCCCAGGCGACCGGCCTCCGCCAGGGCCTGGCATGCTCCGGCTACGTCATCGGCCAACAGGCAGGCCACACCCAGGGTGTAGCTGACCACACTGCGCACGGGCAGGTCATGCTCCGGCAGGCACTCCAGCGCCTCGTGGGCGAACGTGATGGCGCCGGCCGCGTCGCTCTTCTGCGAAGCGGCATAGGCCCGTATGGCGGCCAGGTGGCCGAGCATTTCCCGGCCTGCGCCAGTGGATGGCAGCAGGTTCCTGGCGGCATCCTGCAGGCGCGGCTCGACGGCGTCCAGCCGGCCGGTCATGACCAGGACCCACGCGTGGTAGATGCATAGCCAGGGCCGGGCGCGCACCTGCTCTTCCGGCAGGGCCTCCAGCCAGCCGAGGACCGTCATCATCTCGCCACGGATCAGCAGGGGCCAGCCATTCGCCTCGACCAGGCCGGCGGCCCGCGGCCCATCCCCTGCCTGCAGGGCATGCCGCACCGCCTCGGCAGTCAGCCCGTGCTGCTCGTGCCACAGGCTCGCGCGGCGGTGCAACTCTGGGACCCGGCTAGCGTGCAGCCTCAGCAGTTGGCTGTGCAGCAGATCGGCGAACAGGTGATGGTAGCGGTACCAACGCCGCTCATCGTCGAGGGGCACGATGAACATGTTCTGGCGCTCCAACTGCTCGAGCGTGCCCTGCGCCGGCGCAGCGCGGTCTTCCAGCAGGGCGTCGCACAGCGGGCCGCACAGCCGGTCGAGGATGGAGGTGCACAGCAGGAATGTCTGCACATCCGGGGGCTGGCGGCGCAGGACCTCTTCCGTGAGATAATCGAGGATGAAATGATGGCTGCCCGAGAAAGCGGCGATAAAGGCGGAGGCGTCCTGCCGGCCCTGCAGCGAAAGCGCTGCCAGTTGCAGGCCGGCGATCCAGCCCTCGGTGCGGACCTCCAGCGCTGCGGCGTCAGCGGCGGAGAGGCCCAGCCCCATGGCCTGGTTGAGGAAGGACGCGGCCTCATCCGGGGTGAAGCGGAGGTCGGCAGCGCGCAGCTCGGCCAGCTGCCCACGGCTGCGCAGGCGGGCCAGGGGCAGGGGTGGGTCTGCGCGCGTGGCGATCACCAGGCGCAGAGGCGCGGGGAGGTGATCGATCAGAAAGGCGACGGCATCGTGGATGGCCGGTGTTCTGATCGTGTGGTAATCATCGAGGATCAGCACGAGCGGGCCGGTCTCGGCAGCGATCTCGTTGATCAGCCCAGTCAGGACGGTCTCGAGCGGCGGCTGGGGAGAGCGCAGCGCCGCCAGGGCCGGGTCGCCGATGCCGGGCAGCACCGTCTGCAGAGCCGCTACAAGATAGGCACAGAAGCGGGCCGCATCGTTATCCCCTTCGTCCAGCGAGAGCCAGGCGACGCGCGCCGCGAGCCGGCCGGCCCACTCCAGCAGGGCGGTTGTCTTGCCGAAACCGGCGGGGGCCGAGATGAGGGTCAGCGCGCAGCGCAGGCCGGCGTCCAGGCGCGCCGTCAGTCGAGGGCGCTGCACGGCCTCATGGCGCAGCGGGGGCATGAACAACTTGGTTTTGAGCAGCGGCGCGGCAGGGCGCTCAGTCATGAGCTCTCCTTCCATCGGATAATCTGCATTGTACTGCGGCCGGTCCATGTAGACAAGAAACCCTATTCGCGACCGAATTGCGATAATGCCGCAGCAGGCCTGCGACAGGGCCGGGATACGGGGGCGACAGGGGGTTGATATACTGCGGGCATCACAAACAAGGAGAACACGATCATGACGACCTCCACACTGACCCATACCGCCGCCCTGGCCGGCCAGCCGGCGCTGACCCGCCCTTTATCCATCTCGCCCTCGCGTTCTACCATATCACGGGCGAAGAGTTGCGCGATTTTATGCAGCGGCGGGGGTTCGAGCCCATCGGCATCGAGGGCCTGTACTGGGAGCTGATGGGCATCGATGACGGCCGCGTGGCGCCGCACACCAGCGCGCACACGCGCGTCAACATCTCGGCGCGCGAGATAGCGCGTTTCGGCTACCTGATGCTGCACGGCGGGGTCTGGAATGGCACACCCCTCGTGCCCTCGTGGTGGCTCGATCTCGCGACCCGGCCCTCGCAGGCGCACAACCGGTGCTACGGCCTCACCTGGTGGGTCAACCGGGAGGGGGACTGGGAGGGCGTGCCGCGCGATGCCTTTGCCGCCATGGGCGCTCATCACAATGTATGCTATATCATCCCCTCGCTCGATCTGGTCGCCCTCCGCATCGGCGCCGGCCCGGAGGGTAGTGTCACTGAGCCCACCTTCATCGCCGCTGTGGTGCGGAGCATCGTCGGCTAAATGCCCCTAGTAGGGGTGTGGAGAGGGGGTTGGGCCTGCTTTGCCCCCTCTGCGGGGGCAAAGCAGGCCCAACACCCTCTCCACACCCTAAAGGCCACAAGCCGGGCGGTTGCGTAGCCCTTAACCCGGCCAGCCGGTAGGCTTGCGCCAAAGAGTTTGCCTCTTCACCAAAACTTGACTATAATCAAGCCCCGCCCCCGGGCGGCTCGATTAACCCTTGAGGAGGCAACCCTTGTCCCCCTGGACGTCTATTCCGGCGGCCCTGCCGCCGTTGGTCGGTTTTGTGCTCGCACTCTGCGGCCTCTGGCTCGGCTGGCGCACTGTGCACAAGCAGGCGATTCCGCCGCTGCTTCGCCCTTTGCTTCATCTCAACGCGGTGATCACGGCGACGTTTCTCAATGAGCAGGCGGCGCAGCGCCAAAAGGCGGAGGCTCTGTCGCCCCGCGCCGTCCGCCTCTATGGCTGGGCATGGGTGTACGCCGGCACCCTGGGCGTGATCATTGCCGGGGGGCAGTTGCTGCGGCTGCTGGCTCACACCTTGGGCTAACTGCACTTTGGCACAGGGCATGCTCATCTGCACTTGGGGCGCCTCCGCTGGCGAAGACGGCGGGACATAGGCCGGCGGAGGGCTCCATCAGCTTTGCGAAACGAAAGGGGATGGAGCATGGACCTGATCAACAGGGCAGTGCAGGAGACAATTCGGCCCGAGCGCTACCGCTGGTGGCACGCGGCTGCCTGGGGGCTGGCGGCCAATCTGTTATCGGCGACAGGGCCGCGGCCCATGGATCAGAGCAGGTACTATGAGAGCCTGAAGCGCCCCTTTTTCGCTCCACCGGCCTGGGCGTTTGCCCCGGCATGGACGCTCAACAACATCACTTCGCTCTGGGGTGATCTGAGGCTCCTCAACCTGCCCCGGGGCACTCGCTACAAGCGGACGCTTCTGGGGCTGCAAGGGGCCGGCTGGCTATTGTACGCGACCTATTCGCGCGCCGCGTTCGGCACGCGGAGCAACATCCTCTCGTTCGTCTGGTCCAGCAGTTACTGGCTGCTGACCGTCGCCAGCGTGCTCCTCAGCCGCAAGGTGGACAAGAAGGCCACCCTCGCCTTTGCCCCGCTGCTCGCCTGGCTGACGCTGGCGACGGCGCTCTCGGGCTATATTATGATCAACAACCCGGACCCCTACTTTGGCACTCCACCCCTGCGCCGCTGATGATCCCTCGGCCGGCAGCTTGCTGGCCCCGCTCACGGTAGGGCGAGGTCCAATATCTCCCTCGCCTGTGCGAGCACGCGCTCCTTTTGCGCCTCGAGGTCCGGCTCCAGGGCGAGCACAGGGCGCACCTGCTCTGGCGGGAACCAATGCGGCATCCCCTGCCGTAGATAGCGCACGCCGCCGTCGTAGCACCCATGCCGCCAGACGGGCAGCACTTCCCACTCCACATCTGAGCGCACATGCTCCTGGATGGCCGCCGGCAGGGTGCGCAGGGCGGCGAGCATCTCCTCAGCGCCGGCTTGGCCGGTGAGGCTGAACACCGCCCGGTAGAGCGCCTGCAGACGGGGCGCACCCTCCAGTTGCTCGGGGATACGGCTGCCGCTGGTGAGGAGCCGCCCCTGGCCCATCCAGTAGGCGGTGATGCCGTATTCCGTGGCCACGCAGCGCGCCAATACGATGGCGTGCAGGGGGTCGGCGTAAGCGAGGGCGGCGAGGCAGCCGCGGCCATAGCCGAGAAAGCGCTCGGCGCGGCGGTGCAGCCATGCCCGGTCGGCCACGCAACGGTCGATGGCTTGCTTGAGCGCACCGAGTCGGCCCGCCGGGTCATGCACCACGCGGCAGCCCCAGATAGCCTCGAAAACGCCATCCGCTCGCCCATTGAGGGGCGGCGGCTCCAGCCAGCGCTTCGGGTCCGGCCCTTCCAGCCAGGCGGCGGGGCGGATGTCGGCCTCCCAGTAGATGCCCTTGATCAGGCCATCCTCAAAGGCCTCCGGCCCCTCGTGAAAGACCCACAGGTCGATATCGGAGCCCGGCCATACCGTACCGCGGGCGATGGAGCCGGTGACGGCCACGGCGACGGTGTCGGGGCGGCTGGCGTAATCCTGCGCCCGCTGCAGGGCGAGGGATTCCAGTTGGGCATAATCGGGCATGCGACCTCCGATACGGACATGCGGCAGCACTGGGAGGGCAAGGCTCCTGCCGAGCCGCCGCTGCGATATGGCGCATTTGGGTTCTGGAGCGAGTCGTTGCCATGTCGTGATAGCGGCTTGGCAGGAGCCTCGCCATCCCAAGGCAACCGGCGCAAACGGCCAAGCCGTCGCTACGATGTTGCCGATTGCTCCAGGTCCAGCTTGGCGACGACCTCGTGGCCGACCGTTTCACCGGTGCGCTTGAAACCCAGGCTCTCGTACAGGCGCTCGGCTATGCGATTCTCCGGGTGATACGAGATGGAGATGCCGGTGCAGTCGGGGAGCCGGCGCAAGCGCTCGATCACTGCCATTAATGCCGCACGGCCGTAGCCTTTGCCCTGCTCGGCCTGGTCGATCAGGAGCCGGACGATCCAGTAGCGGCCATCTTCGGGGTCGCGGCCCCACATGGTAAAGCCGACCATACGCGCGCCGTCATAGATTGCCATGGGGGTCAGCGAGGGTTCCACTCGCGCTTCAGCCAGAGAGTAGACCGTCGAAGCGACAAAGTGCTCCTGCCCCGGCGCCGGCCGCAGGCGGATGCACTCCTGAAAGTTGTTGCGGGTGACCTCATACAGGGTAATGCTGGGCATTGGGCCTCCAGAGGCGTTTCCCAATCTCAAGCTGGGCAAAGGGCCGGTAGATCCGGTACAGAATGTAGTAGAGCGTCTCCCGGGCCAGGAAGAGCAGGCGCATATGCAGGCTCTGATAGCGGCTGGTGTGGGTGGGCGACGAGTATGCCTCCATGCCCAGATCATGCGCCACCAGCATGGCGCGCTTCATGTGCAGCGGGTCGCTCACAATGATAAAGCTCCGCAAGCCCTGCCCGCCGGCGACTTGGCGGGCATTGTCGAGGTTCTCCTCCGTGATCCGCGAGTGGGTCTCCACCAGGATATCGGCTGCCGGGATGCCCTGCTGGAGCGCATAGGTGCGAGCAACCTCGGATTCTGCAGGCTCGTTGAGGCTATCGGGAGCGCCGGTGAAGATGAGCTTGCGGACAGTCCCCTGGCGGTAGAGGTCCAGGGCATGGTTGAGGCGCTCCCGGAAGACGGGCGACGGCTGATCGCCCCAGCAGGCCGCACCCAACACGATGGCGGCATCGGCTGGGGTAGCCTCATCACGCTGAGCATAGGACCAGATGCTCCAGGCCGTATAGGCCAGCGTGGCGAACAGGGCGAGCGGGATGAGCAGCGCCAGCAGGCACAGCCAGCGCCGGGCCCGGGGGCAATGCTGCAGTGATGGCCTCATAGGGGCTGATTATACACGAGCCTGTGCCGATAGGGCAACCGGCAGAATCGAGATTTTGACATATCCGCAGGTTTGCGCTAGGATAGTAATGGTAGTTATTTGAAGGCTCCCTGCTCCCTTGATTGCGTATCCCTACCCCGGCAGGCAGCAGCCGCGTGTGTTCCCGGTTTGGTTTCCGAGAAAGGTTTGCTGCATACCCCATGGTCAGGTTTCCGCGTTGGCTGATGCTGGCGCTCGTCGTGGTGCTCATCGGGGCTTTCCTGGCACAGGCCGTTTTGGCCGGTGGAAACACGGCGCCGGCGCCCGTCTCGCAGGTAGCGCAAGATGGTCTTGCCCTGGGGCTATTGGCCTCGAGCGGGGCGATCACAGCGCCCACGCTGGCGCCAACGGCTAGCCCCACGCCTGTGGCTACCTCAACTCCTACCGACCAACCGACGGCGGCGCCCCAACCCACCGACGCGCCCACCCAGCCGCCTGCGCCGACGCCCAATGGCAAGGTCATCTTTATCGATCCCGGTCATGGCGGCTCAGACTCGGGCGCTGTGCATACGGGGCCCGGAGGGGTAGTAGACCTCACAGAGAAGGACGTCAACCTCGATGTGTCGCTGCGGCTGGCTGACTTGCTGCGCCAGGCAGGCTACGATGTCCAGATGTCGCGCACCACGGATACGTTTGCCATCCCGGGCGCCTCGACGCCCGTTGAGCTGCAGCAGCGGATCGACATGGCGAACGCTGCCCATGCCGATCTCTATATCTGCGTGCATCACAATAGCTCGGTGAATAGCGCCGCGAATGGCCTGGAGGTCTTTTACTGCGCAGACCGTACCTTTAGCGACAGCAACCTGCGCCTGGCGCAGTTGGTCCACGATTCACTCCTGCGCGATCTGAGCGCGGCGGGCTATAACGCCACGGACCTCGGCATCCAGGATGATGCCAGCGAAGGCCACCTGGCGGTGCTGGCGCCCCACAACATGGCCCGTGCGACCCAGATGCCGGGGATTTTGGGTGAGGCGCTCTTTATGAGCAATGACGCCGATGCCGCCGCGCTGGCCCGTCCCGAGATCCGCCAGGCGGAAGCCCAGGGCTATTTCGACGCTATCAATGCTTACTTTGGGTTCTAGCCTCAGATTGGCCCCCTCAGAGTTCCTTTGCCCCTTGACGATAGGCGCGCCACACATGAAAGCCGAGCTTGCCGTAGAAATCGAGCAGGTTGGTCCAGTCGATCACGGCACGCCGGGCGCCGCGGGCACGGAGACCCTCGAGGGCGAGGGTCAGCAGGGCCAGGCCCAGGCCGCGCCCTTGCCATTCGGGGGCTATACCGATAGGCCCGAGGCCGCCCTCGGCCACGCCCAGCGCCGGCGCCCAGTAGACATTGGCACCGAGGGCGGGGGAATCGCCCGTGTAGGTTTGCGCCAGGCCGATGACCCGCTCCTGCGCCCAGAGCAGGTAGATCTCACCCGCGGGCGCCCCCTGCAGGCGGTGCCGGCGACGGTCATCGGCCCAGGCGCCCGGAAAGTTCTCTTCCAGGAAGCGCTGGGCGGCGTCACGTTCGGCCTCGGCGCAGGGGCGCACGGCGGCGTGCTCGGCGGCCAGCGCGTGGTCGACCCGGGGTGCGTGTGGCATGGTCTGCAGGTCGCCAAGCAGGTCGTAGGTGTCGTGAGTGAGGGGATAGCCGCGGCGTTCGAAGAACGATAGAGCGCCTGGCAGTAGCAGCGGCACGCCCGCGAAAAGGTCGGCCGGCCCGCCGCCCGCCCACACCCCCAAGAGCTCCTGCTTGCGGAAGCGGGCTTCGGCCTCGGCCAGGAGCGCTGTGCCCAGGCCCTGCCGCTGATGAGCGGGATCCACGATGATGGCCTCGACCCAGCCCTGGTCGGCTGTCAGCGGGTAGCCGGGGCGGGTGCGCGCAAGGATAAAGCCGATCACCTGGCCCTGGCGCCAGGCGACGAGGGCATCGCTGGGCTGCAGGTCCGGGTCACCCAAGGTCACCTGGTGCAGCAGGCGCGGGCGCAGTGGAAAGGTATCACCCAGGGCCCGATTCCAGAGCTCCACGACGGCGGGCTCATCCGCGGGAGCCAGGGGCCGGATATCATAGGCTTGAGACAAGGTTACCTCCATAACACTTCTCAGATCAGTCCCCATGCCCAGTCAGGCACAACACACGAAGAGAATGGTCCCGCACGGAGGCATGACCGCCCCGCCGCTCGGAATCCCCAGCGTGCTGGGGCGTCGTGGCGGCGCCAGGGAGCCAGTCCTTCACTATGGCAGAATATCCCAGATGCCGGGTGGGACGCCCCAGCACGCTGGGGATTCCGAGCGGCGCATGAGGCTATTCTCGGTTCAGATGCATGCGGCGCCGGATGCCCTGCAGCAGGGCGAGGGGCACCAGCCGGCGCCAGGCGGCCGCGGCAGCGCTCAGTTCCTCGCTTGCTACAGTGCGGGCGCCAAAGCGCTCACGTGTGTAGAGGCGCGTGATCTCGGCCGCCGTCTCTTGTCCTTGCGGCCCCAACGCGTTCCCCAGGGTGCGGCCCAACTCCAGGGGGGTCTGCTCGGAGGGCAGCTCGATGCCCAGCGGCGCTGCCAGCCAGGTGAGGCGCAGGTAGAGCCGTTGGGCCGGCGGCGTGGCCAGCCAGCGCCGGCGCAAGCCCCAGCCGAAGGCCCCTGCCCCCGCCAGCAAGATACCGCCTACAGCCAGCCCCAACCCCCATTGCCTCCTTCTTCCCTGCCGGGCCGCTTCCGGGTTTGCCGGCCCCGCACCCGGGGCGGTCGGCGTGAGCATGGCGCCTGGGCCGGGCTCGGCGCCGGGAATGTCGAGGGGGCCTGTGCCGGGCAAGAACGCTTCCGTACCGGCAGGGCGGACGAAGAGGCTCTGTGATGGGGTAGGCTCGAACTCGATCCAGCCATAGCCGGGAAAATAGACCTCTGGCCAGGCGTGGGCATCGCGCTCGCGCACCAGGAAAGCCTTTTGCTCTGGGATGTACTCGCCTGCGGCATACCCCTGGGCCAAACGCGCCGGGATGCCCAGTACGCGGCACATGAGCACCATGGCGGAGGCATAGTACGTGCAGTAGCCTTGCTGGCTGTCGAATAGGAAATAATCCACTGCATCCTGCCCCGCCGGCGGGGCCTGGACGGCCGGGTTGTACTTGAACTGTCGCAAGTAGTATTGGATCGCTACCGCCTGGTCATAGGGGGTGGCCTCGCCGGCTGTGACCTGGCGCGCCAGGTGGCGGACGCGCGCGGGCAGGCCAGGGGGCAATTGCAGATAGCGGTCAGTGACCCAGGCGGGGTAGCTGCGGCCGGCCTGGCGCAGGCTCTCCACATCGGCCGTAGAGACGGACGATACCGCAACATAGCCCTCACCCCGGTCCAAGGCAAAGCGCGCATAGATGGAGGAAACCTCCTGCCCGCCCGGAATGGGCAAGGCCTGCACGCGGGTGGGAAAGTCGATGCGCAATGGATCGGCAGCGACGAAGAGAAGCCTCTGGTCATTACGTAGCAGGGTTACGGTTTCGGTGATGGCCTTGCGCGAGGCATAGGCTGAAGCGCTGCTCAGGTCAGCCCCCGAGTCCATTGAGAGCAGGGTCGAGGGGGTGGTGTCGGCCCAGGCATTGCCGGTGTAGCGGTCGAGCACCAGCGCCCGCCAGTAGTGGCCCTCGGGCGCGCGCACCTGCAGCACCGGGTCCGTGCTCAGCGATATCGGCCCGCCCAGGGCCAGGGTAGGCCCAAAGGTGAGCAGGCCCGATGGCTCGCGATAGGAGAGGGCAGCAAAGAGCCGGTTGAACTCGCGCTGCACCCGGCTCCAGGGGCCCTCCAGCGCCGACCAGAAACGCCCGGCGCGCAGGTCCATCTGGGGGTGAGGGATAATCCACACCAGGCCAAGGACCAGACAAGAGATGAGCAGACCATCGCGCAGGAACTCGAGGGTGACCCCGGGATCATAACGGACATGGCGCTGGCGCCAGTCGTGCTCACGCTGGTAGATGTGGGCGCGCACGATGAGCATCAGCGCCAGCAGCAGGTAGGCGACGAAGAAGGTCATCAAGCGCGGCGGGCCATAGTAGACGCCGATAAAGATCGTCACACCCGCCGGCAGGATGGCGCCCCAGACCCAATGGCTGCGGAAGAGGGACCAGACGGCGTAAAACGACATCAGCCAGCTCAGGGCGGCCATCTGCGCCACAAAGGGCAGTGGATCGACCGAAGTCTCGCCCTGCTGTGCGGTGGCCAGCCAGGCTGCCAGGCGCTCGGCGATCATCTGCCCTTTGTAAAGGATATCCTGCTGCCAGCCCGAGCCTGCAAATTGCCGCCAGGGTGGGATGGGCACCGTAAGGCTCACGGCCAGGAAGCAACAGACTGCGCCCAGCGCCAGGCCCAGGGGGTGCGCAACCGGGCCGGGGAGGCGCGAGCAGGTGATGATCATGCCCAGCAGTATTGCTGCCAGCACGACCGGGGGCAAAATATAGAGCCCCTCCGCCAGGCCGCCCACGGCAAACATGACGGCCATGGTGAGTAGGAGCAGCAGCAGGAGTATGAACGAGGTCCATCCCTCGGGCAGATGCAGGTAATCCCGCACCGATTCCTCCCTGTCGCAGCGCAATTCGGCCGGCCGGGAAAGTGGTTCAGATAGGGAATTCTAGCATCTGCCGTGCCAGCGGTCAATTTGACACTCGTTAACAACGCTGCTATAATTAGCGCGCAGTTGAGTTGTGGCGCATTCGTCTAGCGGCCTAGGACACCTCCCTCTCAAGGAGGAGACCGAGGGTTCGAATCCCTCATGCGCTACCAGTTGAGCCCGAGTATCTGCGCTCGGGCTCTTTTTTTTCCTTGAGGACGAAGAGAGACACGGATCAAACTCTCCGCGTCTCCCGGCCTACCCTGTCTGTGCTCTACGTCGCTCCAGTTCCTTGCGCACGGCCAGGTGCCGCTCGCGGCCCAGGGGGTAGACGGCTGCGAAGAGGATGCCGCCGATCAGCAAAAGGGCCGGGATCACGCCGACCAGGGTCCGCAGCGCCAACTGCACGCGGGGGCCCTGCGTGGCGGCATTGGGCACATAGCCGCTCCAATCGAGGAGCAGAGCGGCCGCCGGCACGACCAGGCTGGCGCCAATCTTGTTCATCAAGGTGATGAGGCTGTAAAAAGTGCCCTCATGGCGCTGGCCGGTCTCCAGCTCATCCCATTCGATGGCATCGGGGATGATGGACCAGGGCAGCACGTGTGCTGCCGCAATGCCGACCCCGGCCAGCGCCGCCAGCCCCAGAATCACGGCCACGGCCACTCCCGCGTGCATGAATGAGAGCACGAGCATCACTATCCCCAGGAACCCAGTGCCCCCTATATAAGCCAGGCGCTTGTCCCACCGGCGAGAGGCCCACTCCCACAGGGGCAGGGCCAGGGCGGCGACGACGAACACGGTGCCCAGGATCACGTCGCGCAGGGGCTCCAGGTTGAGCCAATACTTGAGGAAATAGGGCAGCATCGGCTGCAAGAGATCGACGGTCATCCAGGTGAGCAGGTAAATGCCCACGGCAAAGAGAAAGGGGCGGTTGTGCAGGATGGCCCGCAGCGACTCGCGTACCGAGGGCAGGGGCTGACCCTGGAACTCGGGCCGCTCGCGGGTGCCGAAAAAGGTGGCCAGGAGGGGCAGGGCGCTGAGGGCGCCAAAAATGATGCCCACCAGCGCCACCCGGCTGGCGTTTTCGGGCCGGAAGGGGCCGATGATCGTGCCCGGCAGGGTGAAAGCGACCAGCCCGGCAACGATGGAGAAGAACATGCGGTAGGTAGTCAGCGAGGTCCGCTCATCGTAATCCAGGGTCAGCTCAGGGGTGAGGGCAAAATAGGGCATGTAGACAAAGGTGGCTGCGGTGTCGAAGAGCAGGTAGGCCAGGCCATAGTAAAAGGCCAGCGCCCCAGGTGAGTGCAGCGGCGGGATCCACCAGAGCAGGGTAAAGCCCAGCCCAAAGGGGATAAAGCCGAAGAGCAGGTACGGCCGGCGGCGGCCCCAGCGCGAGCGCGTGCGGTCTGTCAGATAGCCGACCAGGGGGTCATTGATCCAATCCCAACTGCGGCCGACAAAGATCGCAGCCGCGGCCAGCGCGAGGTCCAGGTGCACCACATCGGTCAGGAACATGAGGAAATAGACCGAGAGGATGGTGGAGGAAAGCGAGAACCCCCAGTCTCCCATGCCATAGAGAAGCTTGCGGCCGCGCGAGAGTTTTTCCGACACTGCGTTCGCCATAGAGCGCCTGCCTTATGGCTAGCCCCAGACTTCGGCTTCCAGCATTTCGCAGAGGGTATGGTAGAGCAGTAGATGCGACTCCTGCACGCGGTCGGTACGCGCACCGGGGGCGCGGATGGGCACATCGGCCTGGGCGGCGAGCGGGCCGCCATCGGGGCCGGTGAGGCTGATGGTCGTGAGGCCCAGCATGTGAGCCACGCTGGCCGCGTTGCCTACATTGGCCGCCTTGCCGCTGGTGGAGATGCCCAGGAAGACGTCTCCGGGGCGGGCCAGGGCGTAAAGTTCCTGCGCATAGCTCAGGTCGCGTGCCGCGAAATCATTGTTCACGGCGCTGCTGAGGGCGCCATTGGCGCCGAGGACGATGGCGCGCAGGCCTCCCTCCAGGTTGGCCGCCAGCGCCTCGCCGTTGCGCTCTGCCGCCAGCCGCTCACGATGCCCGGCGGGCAGTGGGCGCTTGCGGGCATAGGATTTCAGCATTTCGCCCGAGATGTGCAGGGCGTCGGCGTAGCTGCCGCCATTGCCGCAAAGGAAGAGGGTGCCACCGGTTTGCAGGCTCTGCGCGATGGCCAGGTAGGCGCGCGCCAGGTCCAATGCCGCTTCGCGCAGTTGCGGCTGCCGCGCCAGCAGATCGTCAAAAGCCGCCAGCGCCGCCGCCGAGCGCCTACCGACGGCTGTGCGCAGAGCATCGAGACTTGAGTCTCCAGGGCTTTGCAAGCCTGCCCTGGTTGTGATAGCCAGCGACTCGCCCAACGCCTGGGTCAGGTGGGCGTAGAGCGTGGGCACGGTGAGGGCGTGGTCGCCCTCGATGTGAAAGCCGCGCCCACCCATGGATACAGGGCGGTTGACCACGTTCTTGCGCGGACGGTAGTAATAAGCCACCTGGTCCTTGCCGATGGGGGCGCGGTAATCGCCCAGGGGCACCAGGTCGAAATTGGCGGTGGTGAACCCCGCGACCGGGTAACCCAGGTTGCGGGTGATGGAGAGGGCCTTGAGAAAGACCTCCGGCCCGGTGACGGCCGAGCCGACGTTGAGGAACACCCCGTTTTGCAGGTCGGCAACGGCGGCGCAAAAGACCCTGAAATCCTGCCCCGACGCCCAGCCGAGGGCGGCGAAATCGCAGGCGGGGTGCTGGTCGATGATATCGGTGCCCATGGTGGCGTGCACCGTGCAGGGCACACCCAGGGTATAGGCGCGATGGAGCACCGAGAGCTCGCGATACGGGCAGCGCGGGTCCTGCGCCAGGAAGCGGCCCAGCGCCTCGCCCCAGCCGATGCCGTCGCGCGCGCCCGCACGGATGGCCTGATGCATCAGAGAGCCCGTCTCCTCGGCCATGCCAAAGGTGCCGTCCTCGATGGCGGTGGGGACGTCCTCGCTGGTCTCGGCGATCAGGGCCAGCTCGAAATCGTGGATCGAGCCGGCGCCGTTGGTGGCTACATGAGTGATGATGCCGCGGCGCACCAGGTCGCCAACCAGCAGGCCGAGGCCGCACTTGATCACGTGGGCGCCCATCATCCAGATGACGGGACGGCCGGCGCGGCGGGCAGCTACGATGCGCTCCGCAACCTCTTCCAGCTCGGGGGAAGTGAAACTTGGGGGTGGGGCGCCGGGCTCAATCAGGTCCGACCGGTGTACCAGGTTGTGCCGCTCTCGCAGGGGAGTGGTGCGCACTCGAGAGAGGTCTAGTGCTGGATAAGGCATGGATGCCTCCTCTACTGTGCAGTAGGAGTGGGGGCCGGCGTGTCTTGTGCCATGGGCGCTTGCTGCATCAGCATACCCATGCGCGTCTTGGCCAGGACGACGAGGGCGGGGTTACTGTTGCCGGCTTTGTCGGCGGCCTCGCTGAACATATTGATAGCCGTCAGGCGGTCGCCTTGCGCCTCGTAGGCATTGCCCAGCAGGAAGTACGCCTCAGCGAAATTCGGGTTCTCCTGTACAGCAGCCTTGCCGTCAGCGATGGCTCCATCCAGCAGTCCCAGGTTGACGCGACTCATGCCGCGTGTAACCAAAAAGTGAGCGTGGTCGGGCGAGAGCTTTTCCGCCTCGGCATAGGCGGCATCTGCCTCCTGCTGGTGCCCCTGCTTTTCCTCCAGCGCCCCGATGGTAGCTTGCAACTCAGGGTCGTTCGGCGCCACCCTGGCAGCATCCCGGTAATCCTGGGTGGCGGCGGCCAGATCACCCGCCTGTATGGCCTGATCGGCCTTGCTCTGGAGTTCCATGACGGCCACCTGCTTGGGATCGGGCGGGAAGACATAGTGGTAAAGGAGCGAGACGATAAGGAACACGCCCACGATCCCAGCCAGGATGGTGAGCCCGCGCCGAAGCTGGTTGCGCTGCCGATCGGCTACGCGGGCATCGAGGAACCACCACCAGTTGTCGGCAGGGGGCTTGATTGCTGCTCGAGCAGCGGCCAGGCCACCTACGGCGCGCATCTCGCGCACGAGGGTCCCGTCTTTGGCCAGAAGCAGGCGTTGCACAGTCTCAATGCGGGTCTCCTCTGCGCGCAGGTCGACCCCCAGCGCGTCCAGGCGTTTTTGCAGGTCGACGATCGTATCGAGCAAGAAGAGCAGCGTCTGCCCGCGAGGGCCGCTGCCGCGCAGATTGGCGACGATCAGCTCGGCCTGGGTAATCAGCTCGCGCAGATCTTCTGCGCTCTCTGCTTTGAAAGTGGGACGTACAAAGCTCGCTGGCTGGCTGGCGCTCACTCACTCATCCCCTTTGGCTAACCCTGACCTCAGGAAAGAACAAGGCCGTGTGACTCTAGGAGCCAACTTGGCCCGCTGCCATGACACTGCTATTACTCTATTACTCTGTACAACAATCGTACCGGCTGCTTTTCGTCACTGGACTCCAGAGAGCAGAATGACGAACAACAGCCGGCGTGATTGCCCCTCACTGCTGGGTGCCGTGCTTTTGCTCATAATCCTCGATCGCCTTGTGTAAGGCGTCGGCGCCCAGGTTGGAGCAGTGCATTTTCTGTGCAGGCAGGCCGTCAAGTTCATCGGCCACCATCTTGTTGGTGATCTCCTTGGCTTCCTCCACCGTCTTGCCCACGGCCATCTCGCTGACCATGCTGGAGACGGCAATGGCCGCGCCACAGCCAAAGGTCTTGAACTTGACGTCGGCCAGGCGGCCATCCTGCACCTTGATATAAAAAGTCATGAGGTCCCCGCAGACCGGATTGCCGACCGTGCCGACTCCGTCGGCATCGGCGATCTCACCCACGTTGCGCGGATTCATGAAATGATCCATCACCTTTTCGGAATAGGCTACCATGTGTACAATCCTCCAAGAAATCGGGCGCCATATGGCGACACACAGCCAAAGATTCCACGTCTGGCGCCTGCACAGTTCCATTATACGCCGGTCAGCGTTTACTGTCCACATTCTTGACAGGGGGGAAGAGGTGCACTAGACTGGCCGCACAAGGGAGCTGAGGGAGCTGAAGGAACTGAGGGAACTCATGGGGATTGCCCAAACAAGGCCTGGCCCAGCCAGTATGAGGCCCCACGAGTTCCTGAGTTGCTACGAGTTCCCGCAGCTCCTGCGAGCTCCTACGACCAGTCAGGAGGTTTTCATGAGCGATGCGCCAACGCCTGGCCTGACCGAGCGCTCTACTCTGCGCGCTTGCATGGAGGGCTTTCGCGCGCACATGTTGCGCGTGGATTTCAGCGAGAATACGATCAAGTCTTTCCTGGGTGATCTGAGCCTGCTCGAGCGCTACGTGGGCGCGGAGACGAGCATCGGCGCCATCGGCACGCAGGACTTGCGCGACTTTATGGAGTACTTGCGGCATGGGCGCGGGGTGCCCTGCACGCCCAAATCGTATGGGCGGCGGCTGACGGCGCTCAAGGTCTTTTTCGCCTGGCTGGCAGAGGCGAACATCCGGCCCTCAGACCCGGCGGCGGCGCTGGTGCACGAGCCGGCCAACTCGCCCCTGCCGGCAGTGCTCTATGGCGAGCAGATCGAGCGCGCGCGGGCGGCCGCTGAAGCCATGGCTGGCAATGCCAGGAATCCCGACCCGCGGCCCGCCGCGCTGTTGAACCTGCTCCTGCAGACGGGGATGAAAAAGAGCGAGTGTCTGTCTCTGCACGAGGGTCATTTCGACTTTTCGGACCCGGCCGCGCCGGCGGTGTGGATCCGTTACAAGGACCCGCGCCGGCGCCACAAGGAGCGCAAGATCGCCCTCGAGCCCTCCTTCCCGCCCCTGCTGCGCCGCTACCTGGCGGCCTATCGTCCACAGTTGACCGTCTTTCCCTGCACCGGGCGCAACCTGGAGTATGTGCTGCACCGCGTGGCCCAGGCGGCGGACCTCAGCGGGGGCATCTCTTTCGAGATGCTGCGTTGGACGTGCGCCGTGCGTGATTTCCGGGCGGGGATGGAGCCCGAGCACCTGCGCAAAAAGCTGGGCCTATCGGAGATTGCGTGGGGGGATACGCTGCCACGCATTCAGGCGCTGGCGGCGAATGCGCTGTAAGGGGGCTTACGATGGCGAGAGCAGCCTCTCAGCTGTGGCCAGGTCCTCCGGTGTGTTGATATTGAAGAAGGAGCGGCGCTCGGGATCATAGATCTCGATCTCGGCTTGCTCTACGTAACGCACGCGCACGTGGGGGAAGAATGCGATGATGCGCCGGCCGCCTCTGCGCAGGAGGTCCTCCATGGGCGCCAGGCATGCCCGGCTGTAGATGGCGTGGAGCGGCTCGATGAGCTTGCCCGTGCGCGGGATGATGACATCGTAATCGGCGGCGAGCCCCGCCATGTAGCGGAGCAGGGGGAGGCTGAGGAAGGGCATGTCGCAGCCGACGGCCAGGACGTGCGGGTGGCGGGCAATCCGCAGGCCGGTGTAGAGCCCGCCGAGGGAGCCCGCATCCGGCCAGGCGTCGGCGGTGATGGGCAGGCCGAGATGGCGGTAGGGCTCGGAGTCGTTCGCGATGAGGTGCAAATCCGCGCTCAGCAGGCGCAGCACGGCCAGCTCTCGCTCAATGAGGGGCACGCCGCCGACCGGCACGAGCGCCTTGTTCACCCCCAGCCGGCGACTCTGGCCGCCGGCCAGGATGATACTGCTGATCATGGCAGTTGGAGGTAGCATACGCCCACGGTGCCAACGCCGGTATGCACCCCGAGGGCAGGCGAAAGCTCGGCGACCAGGGTCTCGACGGGCTGTAGCCGCGCCTCCAGCAGGGTGCGCAGCTTGCGTACCTCATCCAGGGCGGCGGCGTGCAGGTAGGCCACTTTGCAGCGGCTCTGACCGATGGCGTCGGCCATTTTGTGCACGATGGCCTGGTAGGCGCCTGAGCGGCTGCGAGCGGTGCCCAGGGCCACAATGATGCCATCTTCCATGCTGATGAGGGGCTTGATGTTGAGGAGCGAGCCGAACAGGTGCTGTGCGCGGCCGATGCGCCCGCCCATGTAGAGGTAGCGCAACGTATCAGCCGTCTGGATCATGCGCACGCGGGGAATCAGTTGCTGCACCAGGGCCATCACCTCGCTGAGGCCGGCGCTCTGTCGCGCCGCACGCGCCGCTTCGAGGGCGATCCACCCCTGGCACATGGCGACATTGCGTGTGTCGATCACCTCGACTGCCAGCCTGGGGAACTCTTGCCTGGCCATATCGCGAGCGATGCAGGCTGTCTGGTAGCCTCCGGAGCCCAAGGAGGTCATATGCACCGAGACGATGGCCTCCGCTCCCTCTGCCGCTGCCCGGCGGTAGGCCGAGAGATAGTCACCGGGGGAGGGGGTGCCCGTTTTGGGCAGCTCAGTGGCGCGGGCCAGGTACTCGTAGAACGCATCCCGCGGCATATCGATGAGGTCACGATAGGACTTGGCGCCGATATGGACATAATACGGCACCATGATGATGTGCTGTTCCGCCAGGAGCGCATCAGGTATGGAGGCACAGC
>DAOTVS010000140.1:0-17969 GCA_034436375.1 Anaerolineae bacterium
CCACCGCCCTTTGGGCCGGCGGCTCCGGCTGGTTCATCTATGGGCAGGGAAGTGACCTCTACCTGGCCGGCGCACGAGGGGGCGCCCCAGCACAAAAGCTCCTGCCCCGGCCCGAGACGGCGGCGGACCCCTTACTCTGGGTTTCTGGGCAAGGCCTGATCTATCGGGCCGCGAACAACGAGGGGATGGCCCAACTGCGGCTGCTGCCGCTGGCAGGGGTCCCTGCCGTGACCCCTACGGCGCAGGCCGCGTCACCCGAGGTCACGGCCACGGTCACTCCTGCCGCGCCGGTCACGGTCACGCTGACGGCGATCCATATGCTCGATGCGCAGATGGGCTGGGGGATGGCCAATCCCGTACGCGTCCTGCGCACCACCGATGGTGGCCAGACCTGGCAGGACGTCACTCCGGTCGAGATCACTGCCAGCAGCCGCGACGTCACCGTCGCCAACACCAACAGTTACTTTCGCGATGCCCTCCACGCCTGGCTGGCTGTGCCCAATGGCGACGGGAATCACCTGCGCATCTACCGCACCAGCGATGGCGGGCAGAGCTGGCAGAGCGCTGATATCGAGCCGGAGGGTATGGGCGCCCAGTTCTCCTTCATTGATGATCAGCACGGCTGGCTGCTGCTCCATCAGGGCGTGGCCGCCGGCAGCGAGGCAGTGACTGTGCTGGGCACGGCGGATGGCGGCGCCACCTGGCAGGCGCTCAACAGCGCCAACCCACAGAACACACAGGCGGGCGCCCTGCCCTTTGGCGGTGACAAGAGCGGCATCGCTTTCAGTGATCTGCAGACGGGCTGGGTAACGGGCGCGGAGCCCGTAGATGGCTTGGTCTACCTCTACGTGACCCACGATGGCGGGCGCACCTGGCAGCCGCAGAAGGTCGACATGCCTAAGGGGTTCGAAAAGGCGCAAACCGGGGCACAACCCCCCGTCTTTTCCTCGCCGCAGGACGGGCTGCTGCCGGTCGTGCTCTGGCAGGAGCAGACTGCGATCGTGCTCTACCGCACGCAGGATGGCGGCGCCACGTGGACCGCCGGGGAGCCCTTCAGCGCGCCGGAGGTGGGACTGATGGCTTGCCCCGAGCGCGCGCCGGGCCTGGCCTGGGTCATCTACAGCAGCGGCAAGGAGATCGGGACCACCAAGGATGGCGGCGCCACCTGGCAGAAGGTCACCCCCCAGCCCGCCCTGCAGGATGCTTACATCCAGCTCGATGCCCTCGACGCGCAGCACGCCTGGATCGTGGGTGAAGGCGCCCTCCTGCGCACGCAGGATGGCGGCCAGACGTGGGAGCGCATAGAGCCCTCACTCGCGCGCTAAAGTTTGAAGGGGGATGGGGGACTGGGATATGCTGCAGGCCGCCCCACAGGGTGGCCTGCAGCATATCCCAGTCCCCCATCCCCCTTCTTGGGTTGATGCCGGGCGGCGGCGTAGCAGGTCACCCGGCAAGGGTTACACCCCTTGCAGCCCTTGCCCTGAGAGTAAAAGCAGAGTACAATCAAGAGCAATGGACTCTGAAACGAGGAGGCAACATGGTAGAGGAATCCCTGGCGCAGGCCATCCGCGGGGCTCTGGTAGAGGGCCAGCTCCCCTGCGCCGAAGCCTTTCGGCTCGCCGAGGAACTCAAGATCAAGCCGGCTACGGTCGGGCAGGCCGCGGACGAGCTGGGCGTGCGTATCTCGCGGTGCCAGCTTGGCCTGTTCGGCTATGGGCCCAAAGCGGAGGGGAAGCACCGCATCGTGCAGCCCCTGCCTGAGGTGCCGCCCCAGGTCTCACAGGAGATACTGGCCCGCCTGCAGGAAGGCCGCCTCCCCTGCGCCATCGCCTGGGGCATCGCCCGGCGCCTGGGCTTGAGCAAGCTGGAGGTGAGCAGTGCGGCGGAGGCGCTCAAGATCAAAGTCAGTTGCTGCCAGTTGGGATGCTTCTAATACGTAATGCGTGATGCGTAAGGATGCCAGGCCGGAGTCTGGGTTGCTCAACAGAGCACTCGCCCTATCGCACATCCGGAGAACAACACACCTTTCGCCAGGGCAACTTTACGGATTACGCATTACTCATTAGTCATTGACACATTTGCCCCGCCCGCTATAATGGATAACGCCTGCTGATCGTGTCTCTATCAGTCGGGAAGGGGAAGGAGTTCGATGCACGTTTTGATCACTGGCGGGGCGGGATTCCTGGGCGCGGCGCTGGCCAATCGGCTGGTGAGCCAGGGCTGCCACGTGCGCGTCCTCGACGATCTCAGCGCGGGTGACCGTGACCGCCTGGACCGCCGGGTTGCCTTTACCCGTGGCGATACGCGGGATATTCCCAAACTCTGGACCCTGCTGCGCGGTGTCGATTGCGTCTATCACCTGGCGGCCCGCGTTTCCGTGCCCGAGTCGGTCCTGTACCCCGTTGAATATAACGCCGTGAACGTCGGTGGGACTGTGGCCCTCATGACGGCTGTGCGCGACGCCCAGGTTCGGCGCGTCGTCCTCGCCTCCTCTGGCGCTGTATATGGCGAGCAACCCACCCAACCCGTGCCGGAATCCGCTATTTTGCACCCCCAGACCCCCTATGCCGTGAGCAAAATGGCAGCCGAGCATTACGTGCAGGCTATCGGCGCCCTGTGGGGGATCGAGACAGTCATTCTGCGCATCTTCAACGCCTATGGCCCCGGGCAGCCTTTGCCCCCGGCCCACGCCCCGGTTATCCCCCAGTTGCTCAAGCAGGCCCTGGGCGGTGGCTCGCTCGTCATCTTTGGCGATGGGCGGCAGACCCGTGATTTCATCTACCTCTCCGATGCCGTCGACGCCCTGGTCGCAGCAGCAACGGCCAGCGGGGTCAACCGGTGTGTGCTCAATGTGGGCAGCGGGTCCGAGCTAAGCATCAACGAGCTGGTGCGCCAAGTCGGCGAGGCGACAGGCCGCGAGATCCATGTGTTGCACTCCAGCGCCGAGTCGGGCGGCGTATCGCGCCTGGTAGCCGATATTCGCCTGGCCCGCGAAAAGCTCGGCTTTCGCCCACGCATCCCGATGGAAGAGGGGCTGCGGCGCATTCTGGTGGAGGATGCCCAGTTTGTAAGATAGGATGGGCAGGAAAACCGGAGGCAGGGCCTGCCTCCGGTTTTCCTGCTCTATTCTACCTGTCACATCCACCCGTTCTCGTAGGCCGTCTCGTACATGGCCACGACGTTCTCGGCCGGGCCAACGGCCTGGATATTGTGGCAGGGCGCCAGGATATAGCCGCCACCGGCGCCCAGGATGCGCAGGTTGTCCAGCACTTCCTGGCGCACCTCGGCTACCGTGCCAAAAGGCAGCGTGTACTGGTTATCCATGGCGCCGTGGAAGATGAGCCTGTCGCCGAAATCCCGTTTCAGGGCCTCGCGCTCCATGCCCCGTGCCCGCCACTGGATCGGGTTCAGAACGTCAATGCCGGCCGCGATCATATCCGGGATGATACGTCGGCAGTTGCCGTCGTTGTGATGGAAGCAAAAGGCGCCTGCCTGGTGCACCAGGTCCATGATGCGCTTCATGCGCGGCAGCAAGAAGGTGCGCACCTGAGAGGGCGAGAACATGAGATCATTCTGGCCGCCCATATCCTCGGCCACATAAGAGATCATAACCTGCCCCGGAATAGCCTCGAAAATGCGGCGCGTGTTCTCATAGGCCAGGTCGAACAACTTGTCCAGGCAATAGTGCACCAACTCGGGGTTCTCCACCAGGTCGACAAAGGCTTGCTCTTGGCCGCGCAGCTCCTTGTAGACCAGGAAGGGCTCCGAGCCGCCGCCCTGGATAGGCCGGTCCTCATGCCCCTTGACCTGCGCCGGCACGTCCGAATAATCCCACCAGTCGGGGCTGGGCCAGATATAGTTGCGCTCGATCTCTGCCACCGAGTTGTACTGCGCCAGAGGGTGATACACACACTCGGGATAGACTCCTGTGCCGTAATCCACATCCTGGTAGCGCATGCCAAAGGGGCTACCGTTCTTCGGATACGCCGGCCCCACATAACGAGGCCCGACATGGACCACATAGTCCACGTGCAGGCGATCCAGCGCCTCACGACGGGAGCTGCAGCCGAGGTAGCGCAGCAGCTTGGCCGTCGCCTCCTCCGTGGCCCAATAATCCATTGGCACACGGTCGGGTTGGCGGCGGGTCAGCACCGCCAACCAGCGCTCGCGAGATGTCATCGTTTCTTTAGGCATGGACCCACCTCCGGGGAAGGCGAGAAAAAGAAACCAGTTGGGCCTGAACCCTGAACACTATGTAACCACAGATGAGGACAAATGAACACAGGTGACGCCTTAATGGCCTGCGTCTTTCGGACTTTCACGGATACTTCAAAAGTCTCCGTTGGCGAGACTCGAAGTCTGGTCCGCCTGTTCCGCCGCTTCGGGCGCCTCGCAGGCCTCGCTCCGCAGATCCTCCAGGGCCAGGCTCGCCTCTCCCAGGGTGGGCGTGCGGGCGAAGATCAGGTATCCTGTATGCCCCACAATACGGTCCTCGGGCCGGAAACGGCCGGGCACCGGCTTGTAGGGGCGCAGGAGCAGTTCCTCCACCTCCACCGCTCCAAAACGCAGATCCTGCAGGCGATAGAGCAACTCGATCACCTGATTGGCGGTAGGCACCAGCGTGCCGAAAAAGCCACCGGGCTTGACGGCGGCCTCCACCTGCTCCAGATACTCCCACGGCTCGCGCACATCGAGGAAGCAGGCATCCACGTCCGTCTCATCAAAGCCGAGGGCGATATCGCGCACTTTGAGCTCCACATAGGGGTCAAGCCCCAGGTTCTCAACATTCTTGCGCGCCAGGTTGTGCATATCCTCGCGCACTTCGTAGGAATACACGCGCCCGCTGGGAGCCACGGCGTGGGCCAGGGCGATGGTCATAGCGCCGCTTCCTGTGCCGGCCTCCACCACGCGCTTGCCGTTGCCCGCATTCAGCTTGAGCAGCACGTACCCGATATCCTTGGGATACATGATCTGCGAGCTACGGCGCAGCTTGACCAACAGGTCGTTTAGCGAGGGCTCCAGCGCCAGGAACGGCTGCCCCAGGTGGGTATAGACCGTCCGTCCCAGGGGCGCGCCCAGTAGCTGATCGTGGGGGATTACCCCCTTGTGCGTATGCAGCGCCTCGCCGGGCGTCAGGTGAACCAGGAATTCCTTCCCATCCACGCTGCGCAACAGGGCCAGGTCGCCAGCTTGTGCGTTTGGCATCGCTACCTCCCTGGGCGATTATAGCCGAGAGCAGGGCGCAAAGCAACTGCGACGATTTGGGGATATACCCACATCCCACCCCTAAATGTTGCCGAAAAGCAAGGGCTATGGTAAAATAAGCGGTCGCCCCACAGGCGCCCTTGGCTGTGTGGGGCGCTATTTGCTTTGCCCCGATCAGGGCGGGGGAATAGGAATGCCACAAGACAAGATTGTTATCCGTGGTGCCAGACAGCACAACTTGAAGAACATCGACCTCGAGCTGCCGCGCGATCGCCTGATTGTGATCACCGGCCTCTCGGGATCGGGCAAGTCGTCGCTGGCTTTCGACACGATCTATGCCGAAGGGCAGCGGCGCTATGTCGAGTCCCTCTCGGCTTACGCCCGCCAGTTCCTGGGGCAGATGGACAAGCCCGACGTCGATCATATCGATGGCCTGTCGCCGGCCATCAGCATCGACCAGCGCTCGAGCAGCCGCAACCCACGCTCTACGGTGGGCACGGTGACCGAGATCTATGATTATATGCGCCTGCTCTATGCGCGTATTGGCGTGCCGCACTGCCCAGAATGCGGACGGCCAATCGCCAAACAGACGGTGCAGCAGATCGTCGACGCCATCATGGCGTTGCCGGAAGGCACACGCTTCATGGTCCTGGCGCCGCTGATCAAGGACCGCAAGGGCGAGCACCGCAAGATCTTTGAGGATATCCGGCGGGCCGGCTTTGTGCGTGCGCGCGTGAACGGCGAGATCCGCGACGTGAACGAGGAGATCCTGCTCGACCGCTACAAGATGCACACTATCGAGGCCGTCATCGACCGCCTGGTGGTGCGCCATGGCGGTGAGAATAACGGCGAGCAGCATGGGCTCGACCCGGCGCGTCTTGCCGATTCGCTGGAGACGGCGCTCAAGATGGGCGACGGCGTGGTGATCATCGCTGTCGGCAACGGCAAGACGCCGGGCGAAGATATGCTCTTCTCCGAGCGCTTTGCCTGCATGCATTGCGGCATCTCGCTGCCCGAGATCGAGCCGCGCACGTTCTCGTTCAACAGCCCGCACGGCGCCTGCCCCACCTGTTCCGGATTGGGCGTGCAGCTGGTGCTGGATCCGGACCTCATCATCGCCAGCAAGGATTTATCACTGGATGAGGGAGCCATCGAGCCCTGGAGCCGCGCCGCTACCAGCGAAGGTTATTACGCACAGATGGTGCGCTCGGTGGCCGACCACTATGGCTTTTCGACGTCGGTGCCGGTGAGCCAGCTGACGCCGGAGCAGATCCATATCCTGCTGTATGGGTCCGGTGCGGAGGTGCTGACCCTGCGCTACACCAATCAACAAGGGCGCCTCCACACCTATGAGACGACCTTTGAAGGGGTGATCCCCAACCTGGAGCGCCGCTACAAAGAGACGACATCCGACTATGTGCGCGAAGAGATCGAGCGCTACATGACGCCGCGCGTTTGCCAGGCCTGCGGCGGCACACGCCTGCGCCCCGAAAGCCAGGCCGTGACCGTGGCCGGTCGTTCCATCGTGGAGATATCGGCGCTGCCCGTAGCACAGGCGCGCGAGTTCTTCCGCACGCTGCCAGAGCATCTCTCGGAGCGAGATCGCACGGTGGCGCACCAAATCCTGAAAGAGCTGAATGCTCGCCTGGGCTTTCTGGTCGACGTAGGGCTCGACTATCTGACGCTCTCGCGGGCGGCGGCCACACTCTCCGGTGGTGAGGCCCAACGCATCCGCCTGGCCACGCAGATTGGCTCGCAGCTCATGGGGGTGCTCTACATCCTGGATGAGCCATCCATTGGCCTGCATCAGCGCGACAACCAGCGCCTGATCGAGACCTTGCAGCGCCTGCGCGACCTGGGCAACACTGTGCTGGTGGTCGAGCACGATGAGGATACCATCCGCCAGGCTGATTATGTCGTGGATCTGGGCCCCGGGGCGGGCGAAAAAGGTGGGTATGTGGTGGCCATGGGGCCGCTCTCGACTATCGAGAGCACGCCGACATCCATCACTGGCCAGTACCTGCGTGGGGAGCGTGCCGTGCCGGTGCCTAAGGTGCGACGCAAGGGCAACGGCCACTATCTGCAGGTGCTGGGCGCCAGCGAGAACAATCTGAAGGATATCGACGTGCGCATCCCGCTGGGCACGTTCACCTGTATCACCGGCGTTTCCGGCTCGGGCAAGTCTACCTTGCTGATGGAGATCATTTACCGCCGGCTGGCGCAGCTGCTCAACCGCAGCAAGGAACGCCCGGGAGCCCACCGGGCGATCAAGGGCGCCGAACACCTGGACAAGGTGATCGACATCGACCAATCACCCATTGGCCGCACGCCGCGCTCGAACCCGGCGACCTATACCGGCGTGTTTGCGCCGATCCGTGATCTGTTCGCTTCGGTGCCCGAAGCGCGGCTGCGCGGCTACAAATCGGGCCGCTTTTCGTTCAACGTCAAAGGCGGCCGCTGCGAGGCCTGCCAGGGCGATGGCATCATCAGGATCGAGATGCAATTTCTGCCCGATGTGTATGTGCCCTGCGAGGTGTGCCATGGCCAGCGCTACAACCGTGAGGCGCTGGAGATCCGCTACCGCGGCAAGAATATCGCCGAGGTGCTGGATATGACCGTCGATGAGGCGATGGAATTCTTCGCCAACATTCCGGCGCTGCAATCCAAGCTTGTGACGCTACACGACGTGGGCCTGGGTTACATCCGCTTGGGGCAGCCGGCCACGACGCTCTCGGGCGGCGAGGCGCAGCGCATCAAGCTGGCGCGGGAGTTGGCGCGGCGCGCCACGGGGCGCACCCTCTACATTCTGGACGAGCCCACGGTGGGCCTGCACATGGCCGACGTGGAACGCCTGCTGCAGGTGCTGAGCCGCCTGGTCGACGCCGGCAACACCGTCTTGATCATCGAGCACAACCTCGACGTACTCAAGACGGCCGATTGGCTCGTCGACCTGGGCCCCGAGGGCGGCGATGCGGGTGGCCGTGTGATCGCCGAGGGCACGCCCGAGCAAGTGGCAGCCAACCCGGCATCCTACACCGGGCGTTACTTGAGGCCGGTGTTGGAGCGGGCAGCAGCGCTGAGCAGCGTGCGCGCGGAGACGGAGAGCACCTGACCACCAAGATGCGAAGAAACAAAGACCATTATCCCTGTCTTCCATGCTTGTTCCTGTCTTGGTGTCAGGGAACACAGCGATAGACCCTCTGCAGCATCGCTGTGCACTGGGAGTATTGGATCGTGAATCATATGCAAGATCGTATGCAACCTGTGCGGGTTGCCGATGCGCGGCCCGCTATCTATGGCGGCGATACCAGCCGCTCATACTATATCTGGAACATCGGCTGCCAGATGAACTCAGCCGATGCCCGGCGCGCCGGGACAGAGCTGGAAAAGCTCGGCTACCACCCCGTGGCGCGCCCAGAGGCGGCAGACCTCGTGCTGGTCAATTCGTGCGTGGTGCGCCAGAGCGCCGAGGACAAGGTTGTGGGGCGGCTGATGTCGCTGCGCAGCCTGAAAAAGGCCCGGCCCGGGGTGGGCCTGGTGCTTATGGGCTGCCTGGTGGGCAATGTGGAAGAGTTGCACGCCCGCTTCCCCCATGTGGATCTGTTCCTGCGCCCATCGAATGTGCAGGGGTTGATCGAGTGGGTGCGGGGGCAGCTCTCTCCCAAGGAGAGAGAGGGAAAGCAGGTATCTCCCCTCTCTCTCACAGTAGGAGAGGGGCAGGGGGTGAGGGTCCCTGTCTCTGCCGAGGTGCCGGCGATGATGGGCTGCGACCGCCATTGCACCTACTGCCTGGTGCGCATTCGCCGCGGCGCAGCCCAGAGCCGCCCCCTGGCAGACGTGGTGACCGAAGCGGAAGGACTGGTGCAGTCGGGCGTGCGAGAGATCGTGCTCCTGGGCCAGAACATCGACGCCTATGGGCGTGACCTGGCCGAGCCCGTATCGCTCGCCCAACTGCTGCGTCGGGTGCACGATATCCCCGGGCTGCTACGCCTGCGCTTCCTCACGTCACACCCGGCCGATCTGGAAGATGAGGTGATCGAGACGGTCGCGGAGCTGCCGCGGGCCTGCCCGCATTGGGAGCTTCCTGTGCAGGCCGGTGATGATGAGGTGCTGCGCCGTATGGTGCGCGGCTATACCGCCAGCGAATATGTGTCGCTGGTCGGAAGAATCCGCGCCCGCCTGCCCGGCTGCTCCCTCGCCACCGATATTATCGTCGGCTTTCCAGGAGAGACGAGCGAGCAGTTCGAGCGCACACTGGAGCTGATGCGCCAGGTGCGTTTTGACGCCGTGCACGTGGCCGCCTACTCGGTGCGCCCCGGCACGCCGGCTGCCCGCCTGCCCGATGATGTGACGCCTGAGGAGAAAGAGCGCCGCCGCCGCGCCGTAGAAGACCTGCAGGAGGCGATCCTCACCGAGATGCACGCCGCCCTGCTGGGGCAAGAGGTAGAGGTGCTTGTGGAAGAAGCGCACAAAGGGCGATGGAAGGGCCGCACGCCCACCAATAAGCTGGTCTTTTTCGACCATCCCGCCGATTGGCGCAGCCGCCTGGCCACGGTGCGCATCACCAAGACCGGGCCGTGGTCGCTACTGGGGGAGATCTGCTCTCCCTCATGACATGGGCGCCCCTGTCGCACTGGGAGGGTGAGGCTCCCCCCCAATGCCATCACGATGGGGCGGTCCTGATACGCACGGGCACCACCTGCGCATAGCAGTGCGCATTCAGCACTTCCAGGCTATAGTTGCGGTTGTGGATCGTATCGAACAGACCAAACTCGAATTGGTAGACGCCGCGGCGCGCATCCGCCGGCACCGGGATTGACATGCGCTCCACATACACATCACCCAGCCGCCATTGGCTGGCCCACTGCCCATGCCCGCTGACATTGGCCACCTCGCGCCCTGTCTGGTCGCGCAGATGGTAAAAAGCGCCCACGAACCACTGCCAGCGGTCCGCTTTGAGCTCGTCCACACGCCAGTAGGTTGTGCAGATAAGGGGCTCCCCGGCCCGGCGTTCGCCGCTCAATGTGTAGCCCAGGAGCGTCAGGCCTGCCTCACTGGGCCAGTCGAGCTTGACGGCAGGGAGCGCCAGGGCCGCCTCGCGGCTGTAGGGCTGCACGCGCACAAAAGACACACTCTGCCCGCCGGGGCCCTCGATCGTCTCCTGCGGGAACGTTTCCTCCAGCGGGCCCAACGCTCCACGCTCAACAGGCCGGTTGGATAACACATAGAGCAGCGGCTCCAGCCCTGGCAGCACGACATAGTTCGGATAATCGAGCCCATGCAGCGTGGTCACATAGCGCCCGCTAGCGCTGGTGAGCATAGCCTCGTTCCCCTCTGCAGCAATGCGGATAGGGCGCGGGCCATTGCCCGCCAGGTCGCGCACCAGGCGCCCCATGCGCGCCGCCAGGCTCAGCGACCAGTTCTCAAAGCCCGGCTCCAGCGGCTGCGCCGCCACCTGGTCCGCCGCTCGCTGCAGGTTCAACGAGAAGAGGAGGGCGATGGCCGCCAGCCCTACCGCAGCGCCGTAACGCGCCCACCGCTGGCGCGGCAGCGCGTCGATGCCCCAGGCCGCGAGCAGTGTCCCTGCCGGGCAGCTGAGCAGGAGGTAGTTTGGGTTCACCGGGTGACTGGTCACGCTCATCAACAGCACCGGCACCAGGAACCAGATCAGCAGCACGGCGGCCACCCGGCGCCCCGCGCCCGGCCGACGCAGGGAGAGCGCCGCGCGCACGGCCCCGGCTGCCAGCGCCAGGGCGAGCGCGTAACCAGCCGCCAGAGATGCCAGGCGCCGCCAGGTATAGTCAGCCGTCATCTCTCGTGTGTACACATAGTCAAAGTCACGCCCGGTCACCAGGCGCAGAGCATGCTCCAACGCTGTGCGGCTGAGCTTCAGGGGGCCGCCGGAGAAGAACCGGGCCAGGTTATTTCGATCCACGTCCAGGTTTTGCGCCAGGGCCAGCCCGTAGAGCAACACCAGCAGAGCCAACAGCACCGCCCCAATCACAATACCTTTCCGCGGAAGCCGCCGCCGGAAGAGCGCCGCCAGAGGCACGACCTGCGCCAGCAACCCCCAGGACTGGATATAAGCGCCCATCATGGCAACCAGGGCGCCAAACCCCACCGTCACCCGCCGCCAATCGCCGCGCTCCGTGCTCATCGCCGGCCAAAGCCCCCAGGCGATGAGCGTTGTCCAGAGCGGCATCAGCGCCGGGCACCACGTGGCCCGAGAGTCGAACACCAGCCAGGGGTTCACCGCATAGAGCAGGGCTGCCACCAGCGCCGCCCACTCGCCCAGGAGCGCCCGCGCCGTAAGGTAGACGAACCAGATGGCCGCTGTATTCAGGAGGATGATGAACAGATAGACGGCATAGGGCGAATCCCACAGGCGCAGGGGGATCGCCTGTATATAGTCCATCAGGGGTGGGTTGTTGAGGAACACCGAGGCCGGCTGGCCCAGGGTCAGGATCTGCCGGCCGTCGAGGATGCGCAGGGCATCGTAGATCGGGTAGGCATAGTCATAGGTGTGGCGAATCAGGCCGATGTTGCTCAGGCGCAGGATGGCGCCCACGGCCACGATCAACAGAGGAGCGATGCGGGAGGCCACTGCCCACAGGGTGGCTGCCCGGCGCTGTAGGACGATTCTGTTTGTTGCCAAGGTTGAGCATTCCTCCCATTGCGCCTTATTCTATCTCCCTCTGCCGCTTGCAGCAAATCAGATGTGGGCTCTGGCGCCTGGATGCTGCAGTTGACGAGGAACACGGTCTGCGGCACAATAGAGTCAACCATTCTGAAGCACGCCCTGGTGCACCGGAGGAAACCATGGTCACTGCTACTACTCTCGACCGTCGCCTCGATGCTCTGCGCGCGGCCAAGCTTGCCCAGACACAGGAAAAGCAGAGCGTGATCGGCTCCATGGATCACGACGATTGGGCCCTCGTCTTGCCCCCACCGGACCGGCGGTGCCTGGTGCAGACCATGAGCTCCTCCGGCATGCCTATCACCGATGTGCTGCTGGAGGGCTATGAGGTCGAAGCCAATCACCCATCCGGCGGCTTTTTCGGTCCCCGCGCCTGCGGCCGCAATTACCGCCGCCTGCTGGAGCAGCATCCGACCTACATCGATCCCAACAGCTCGCTGGCCGGCGCCTACATGGTCAACTTTATGTCCTACCGCAAGGTGCATTGGCCGCCAGACCTGCCGCCCCCAGCCCCTCTGCAGGAGGAGATCGCGCGTTACCACCTGCTGCCGGGCATCGGCGCCACGCAGCACTTCTGCCAGGACCTGCAGATCGGGCTGGAACAGGGCTGGGGCGGTATTTTGGAAAGGATCCGGCGGCACCGCCCCCAACACCCGGAAGCGCAGGCTGCCGATTTCTATGACGGCCTCGAGGATATTGTGCTCGGCCTGCAAGACTGGATCGGCCGCCACGCCGCAGAGGCTCGCCGCCTGAGCGAGCAGGAAACAGACCCCGCGCTGCGCATCAACCTGGAAGAGATGGCGCAGATCAACGCCCGCCTGATCAACGAGCCTCCGCGCACTTTCCGCGAGGCCTGCCAGTGGATACTCTGGTTCCAGATGGCGGCGCGCATGTACAACGGCTCGGGGTCCTTGGGCCGGCTGGATGTGCTTCTCTTCCCCTATTACGAGCGCGAGCACGGTGCGGGTGCCCTGAGCGATGAAGAGGCCATCTTCCACATCGCCTGCCTCTTGCTGCGCGATACGGCCTATCTGCAGTTGGGTGGACCAGATGAGGATGGCCGCGATGTGACGAACCCTGTCTCGTTCCTGGTGCTCGAGGCGGCGCATCGCTTGCGCATCCCGGCCAATGTGGGCGTCTGCGTGGGCGAACAGGTCAATCCGCAGTTGCTGCGCCGCGGCGTGGAGATCCTCTGCACCGACCGCACGGGCATCCCCAAGTTTCTGGGGATAGAGAACACGGCAGCGGGGTTCGCGCGCAACGGTTACCCCCTGGCGCTTGCCCGTCAGCGCGCCTATTCCGGCTGCCACTGGTCGGCCATCCCGGGGCGCGAGTATACACTCAACGACTGCGTCAAGATCAACCTGGGGCCAGTCTTTGACGTTGCTCTGCGTGAAATGCTGGGCGATCCTTCCACCATTCCGGGCACGGCAGAGCTCTGGCGGCGTTTTGAGGAGCACCTGCAACGAGCCATCCGTACTACGGCCGCATGCCTCGATTTCCACATGGAGCACATGCATCAGGTCTTCCCTGAGCTGGTGATGGACCTGCTCTGCCACGGCACCATAGAGCGCGGGCTGGATGCCTCCCACGGCGGCGTGGAATACACCAACCTCTGTGTAGATGCGGCCGCCCTGGCCACAGTGGCTGATAGCTTTGCCGCGCTTGAGCAGCGCGTGGAGCAGGAGGGTCGGCTCTCGTGGCAGCAGGTGTTAGGCTATCTGGATAGCGATTGGGCCGGCGCCGAGGGTGAACGCGCGCGGCTCATGATGCGCAGCATCCCCCGCTATGGCACGGGCGGTGCGCGCGCCGATGAGTGGGCCGTGCGTATAGCCGATGCTTTCACCCGCCTGGTCAAGGAGCGGCCCACCCCCGCCGGCTACAACATGATCCCGGGGATATTCTCCTGGGCCAACACCATTCCCATGGGCCGCGAGCTTGGCGCCACGCCCAACGGCCGGCATGCCGGTGCGCCCATCTCCCACGGTTCCAATCCCGACCCGGGCTTTCGCAAGGATGGCGCCCCCACCGCCCTCGCCGCTGCAGTTGCGAGCGTCCAGCCCGGTTGGGGTAACACTGCCCCCCTGCAGATCGAGCTAGACCCCGCCCTGCCGCGCGGCCCCCATGGCGTAGAGCTGATCGAGGACCTGATCCGCACCCACTTTCGCCTGGGCGGCACCCAGATCAACATGAACATCATGGACCGCGCCCAGGTGCTGGAAGCCCACCAGGACCCCAGCAAGTACCCGGACCTGATTGTGCGCGTCACCGGGTTCAGCGCCTATTTCGCCAGCCTCTCGCCCGATTTCAGGCAGCTCGTCGTTGATCGCATCATCGCCGAAGGCGCGTGAATGGAACTTGGGGAGGGCCGGCAACGTCCATAGGGCAGAACAGTACCACGTTTTGAGGAGGTCTGCAATGAGAGTGCTGCACGGGGCGCTGCTTGCCCTACTCTGCCTTGTTCTGCTGGCGGGATGCGCGACGGCGCGCGCGAGCTATGACATCAAAACCACTACGATCGAGGTCCAAACGGGTCAGGAATTCTCTATCCGGCTCGACTCGAATATCACGACGGGTTACAGCTGGCAGCTCGGGGCACCGCTCGATGGGAAGGTGCTGGTGCTGGTCGGGTCCCAGTATGTAGAGCCCAAGACCGACGCGGTGGGCGCGGGCGGCCAGGAAGTGTGGACGTTCAAGGCCGTCGCTCCGGGCAAGACCACGATCGCGCTCAACTATCTGCGCCCCTGGGAAAAGGACGTCGCGCCCGCGCAGACGGCAGCCTTTGCCGTGACGGTGCGCTAGGTGTGAGGCCTGGCAGGTTTTCCAAGACCTGCCGGTTTCGGGATACCTGTCAGGTCTCATTCTGTCAAATTCGCGTTGGCACGGAAAATGCAGATTAAGCGCAGCAATTCGCCTGGAGGAGCGCGATTGTGAGGGGAATCATTCTGGCTGGAGGGCGGGGCACCCGCCTCCATCCGTTGACCATCGCCGTGAGCAAGCAGTTGTTGCCCGTCTACGACAAGCCCATGATCTACTATCCTCTCGCCATGCTGATGCTGGCGGGGATCCGCGAGATCCTGGTGATCAGCACGCCCGAAGACCTGCCCAACTTTCGGCGGCTCCTGGGCGATGGCAGCCAATGGGGCCTGAGCTTTGCCTATGCTGAGCAGGATCATCCGCGCGGCCTGGCCGATGCGTTTATCGTGGGGCGCGATTTCGTGCGTGAGGAGCCCGTCTGCCTGATCCTGGGGGACAATATCTTCTTCGGGCATGGGCTGCCTGACAAGCTCCGTGCGGCGGCCAAGCTGACGTGTGGGGCGCTCGTCTTTGCCTACCCGGTGCGCGACCCGCAGCGCTACGGCGTGATCGAGTTCGACCAGCAGGGCCATGCCTTGAGCATCGAGGAAAAGCCATCCCGGCCGCGCTCCAACTATGCCGTGCCCGGGCTCTACTTCTATGATGGGCGGGTGGCCGAGTATGCGGCGAGCCTCTCACCCTCACCGCGGGGCGAGATCGAAATCACAGACCTCAACCGCCTTTACTTGAGGCAGGGAGAGTTGCGTGTGGAGCCCCTGGGCCGGGGTGTGGCCTGGCTGGATGCGGGAACCCATGAATCACTCCTGCAGGCAGCCAATTTCGTGCAGGCGGTGGAGGACCGGCAGGGGATGATGATCTCCTCTCCAGAGGAGATCGCTTACCGCATGGGTTATATCAACGCCGAGCAACTGCGCATCCTCGCCAACCGCATGGCCAACAACAGCTATGGCGCAAGCCTGCTCCGCTTCCTGGAGGATGGGCAATTCCCTGGCCAGTGACCGGCAGACCTGGCAACGACAACCAGACCTGACAGGTTTTCCGAAACCTGTCAGGTCTATTTTCCCTCTATTCCCTGGGCAGGGTATACCCAAGGCGGCGCAATTCGCGCTCGTCCTTGCGCCAATTCTTGCGCACCTTGACCCATAGCTCCAGGTAGACCTTGGATTCGAAAGCCTTTTCGATCTCCTCCCGCGCCGCCGCGCCGATAGTGCGCAACATCTGCCCCCCCTTGCCGATGAGGATGCCCTTTTGCGTTTCCCGCTCCACATAGATGGTGGCCGCAATGTAGAGCATGCCCTCCCGGCGCTCCTTAAACTCTTCAACCACCACCGCCAGGGCATGCGGCACCTCATGCTGCAGGTATTGCAGCGCCTGCTCACGGACCAGTTCGGCGGCGATAAAGCGCTCCTGCTGGTCAGTAACCTGCTCCTCGGGAAAGTAGCGCGGGCCCATGGGCAACCGGTCGATGAGGGCCTGCAGCAACCGGTCGCAGTTCTCGCCTGTGGCCGCAGAAATGGGGATCCATTCCGCCCCCTGCACCAGCTCGTGATAAGGTTCGGCGCGCACCGGGATATCATCGGGTGAGATCAGATCAATCTTGTTCAGGGCCACGATCACAGCCGGCGCATGCGCCAGCCAGGCCGCGATTTCCTCGGCCACTGGCGAGGGCGGCTCGGTGCAATCCACCAGCCACAGAACCACATCGGCATCGGGGATGGCCCGCCGGGCCGTCGCCACCATATACTCGCCCAGCTTGGTGTGAGGCCGGTGGATGCCCGGCGTATCGACAAAGACCACCTGCGCATCAGGCCGGGTGAGGATGCCCAGCAGCTGGTCGCGCGTGGTCTGGGGTCTCGGCGAAACGATGGCCACTTTCTGACCCAGGTAATGGTTCAGCAGAGTCGACTTGCCCACATTCGGCTCGCCGATCACGGCTACAAAACCCGAGCGGTGATCGGGCGGCAGCTCTTCAGGCAGGTAGTGGGCTTCCAGGTCAGGGGGCAGCTCTGGGAATTCGTCGCTCACGGGTCTACCTCCAAAAGCCCACAAGGGGCAAGAATCGCGCTCATGGGAACTCTTGCCCAATATCGCGCAGTCGCCGGCGCTCAGCGGATGACAGCCATAGCCGGCAAAAGGCGCAGATAGAAGGCGCCGTCGTCGGTTGGCCACAGCGCTCACAGGGGTGCATGGCCAGCTCCTGGCGCTCCTGGCGGAAAAGGTCATAGCGCGCCCGCTGCTCCAAAAAGCTCAGGTAGAAGGATTCCTTCATGCCTGGCGAGCGAGCTTCGAGCTGGTTGATGATCTCTTTGTAGAAGAGCGTGGCCGCCCCCTCGGCGTGGGGGCACTCGTCATAGATATAGTCGATGCCGCGCACCAGCGCATAGGCAGCCGACTCGCGCTCACGGATACGGATCAGGGGTTTGACCTTGCGCGCGAAACCAGGCCCTTCCGGTAGCACCGGGCCCTGGCGTGCCATATAGCTGATGTTCCAACGGAGGGTATTCTGGAAGAGCACGGCCACTTCATCGTCGAGATTGTGGCCGGTGGCGATAGCCGCATAGCCGCTCTCTCGGGCCAGCCGGTTCATGATGTGCCGTTTCACCAATCCGCAAACAGAGCAAGGATGCCGCCCCCGCCGTTCTTTGACGAGCTCGGGCACAGTAGCACCATACTGCCGCGCCAGGTCCACCACCGTCAGCCGGGCCTCGGGGTGTGCGGCAGCAAAGGCTTCGACTTTGGCCTGCGAGAGGTCCGAATACCCTCCCGCCGGGCCAATGCCCAGGTTGATGTACACCCCATCAGCCTGATAGCCCAGGTGCAGCAACACATCCCACAGGGTGAGAGAATCCTTCCCGCCCGAAACGGCCACCAGCACACGATCGGTGGGCGCAAACATGCGGTATTTCACGATCGCCCGCGCCACCTGCTTCGGCGTCCAGGCCACAAGATGCTCACTACACAAACGCAACCGGTGATGGCGCAGGTTGATGGCGGCCATGCGGCCGCAGATACTACATTTCAATGCTCAGGCCCGCCATTCAGCCCCCAGAGACCACGCCAACGAGCTTGATCTCATCATCATCCCCGAGAATTGTCTCCTCATTGATCAGCACCCCGGCACGTAAGGCCAGCACGGCCTCCGGGTCGAGGCCCACTTTGATAATTGCATCGCGCACCGTCATGCCGCCGCGCAGTTCCCACGTCTTGTCCCGATAGATCAACTTCATAACCGGCTCCTGCCATCCCTCTC
>DAOTVS010000141.1:0-4329 GCA_034436375.1 Anaerolineae bacterium
GCCTCCGCTTCTGCGGCCATCCCCGCCTCCCTGGCCAGCTTATAGGCATAGCCAACCAGTCTGCCGGTCAGATTGCGTCCTCCGCACACATCTGTCAGGATCGCCCGGGCGAGCCCATCGCCGGCAGCAAGCAACCCGCTCTCCTGAAAAGCCCTGCGGGTGCGATCGAGATCATAGGCCACGGCGCGGTGCTCCACCTGCCAATGGCTCCCATTCCACGTGAGCAGGGCATACTTGGCGCGCGCATCGCCATCGTCCGAGCCACCGACCGCACCCGGGTTGAGCGCCAGGCAGCCGCCCTCTTCCTGCCGCCAGGGGATATGCACGTGCGCGCAGATCAACACCGGCTCATCGACGCCGGCCAGGGCCACGGAGAGCGGCGCCGGGCTCTCGCCCTCTGCCAACATGCCGGCCTGCCGGAAAAGCGCCAGCCGCTCCGGGTCACGGTCCGGATAGAGGCCCTCCCGGGTACTGCGCAGCGAGCCGTGCACCACGCGGATCGGCGCGCAACCCTCGAGCGCCAGCACACCCTGGGCCGGCAGCGCGGTGACGAAATTCAGAGCGTCCCGGTCGAGCTGGCGATAGGCCCAGCGCATGACCGCCCACTGCTGCCCCGTGCGCCAGCCAGGCGGGGTCTGCCCCCGGTCAAAAGCGGTGAGATAGTCCTCATTGTTGCCGCGGATCACCCAGGCGCCCAGCGCCTGCAGCCGGCGCAGGCACTCCAGGGGGTATGGGCCGCCCCCCGCCAGGTCCCCAGCCACCACAACAGCGCTCAGGTTTGGCGGCAGGTCGGCCAGCACGGCCTCCAGGGCCGGCAGATTGCCGTGGATATCGGCCAGGACGGCGATCTGTACAGTTTGGGCCATGACGCTCAATACTCCGCAGCCGGCGCGCTTGCACGCGGCAGCGCCACGGCCATGCGCCAGAAATCGAGCCCGTCATCCACCAACTCACCATAGATGACGAACCCCCGGCTCTCGTAGAGGTGCAGCGCCCGGGCATTGTCCTTGACCACCGTCAGGAACACGCGCTCCAACCCACGGGCGCGCGCCCCCTCCAGCACCCGGTCGATCAGCCGGCTGCCCAGGCCCTGCCCCTGATAATCGTCAGCCACGCCCAGGCCAAACATGGGCTCCTGCGGGTTGAGCAGCCACACAAATCCCCAACCCACGATCCGGCGGCCGTCCAGGGCCACCAGGTCCAGGCGGCGGTCGATCTCCGGGCGGTTATCCTGCGCCACCTCCTCACAGGCAGCCAGGGTGGGCGCGCGGCCCAAAGGCGCAAAGGTCCGCTTGGAGGCTGCGCTCAGGCTGCCGTAGAACTCGGCCAGGGCGGGGGCATCGCCGGGCTGCAGGCGCCGGATCACAACCCGGCCGAGCCCTTCCATCTGTTTTGGCATTGGCTATCCCTTCTGACTCATCATCCAGGCATCGTCCAGAATTCCCAGCTTGCTGGGGCGTCTCCACCCATCGCTTTGAACCAGGTGTTCTGCCCTGATGGAGAGCGTACTCCCCGGCGGCGCCAGGACGCCCCAGCAAAAACTGGGGATTCCGGATGGCAAGGTAACTGCACTCCACGGTGGGATCCATTTCCATCGCATGTCGTGTCCTTGCGCACAGGCCATTAGCCGGAGATGGCCTGCTCAACCCGCGCCGCCAGGTCCGGCGGGTCCGAGGCGCGCACCGCTACCTGGGGCGTGCCGTGCCAGCGGGCGCACTCGGCGATCGCCTGCGCCAGGTCGGCAACCAGCGCCTCATCGGCCGGCACACCCGGCTCCAGGTAGAGCATCTTGACCTCGAACAGGCCCTCCTTGCGGTGCGCCTTGGGGTCCAACCGGCCGATCAACTCGCCCCGGCGCAGGACGGGCAGGGTAAAGTAGCCGTAGCGGCGCTTGGTGGCCGGCAGGTAGCACTCCAGGGCGAAATCAAAGCCAAAGACCGTGCTCGCCCGCTGGCGGTTCGCCACCAGGGGGTCAAAGGGCGAAAGGAGCGTCGTCAGCTCGGGCCGCAGCGCGCCGGCAGCAGCCGCCTCAGCGAGGGACAACCGCTCGGGGTGCAGATAGGCCGGCTCGTCCCACCCCTCCACCTGCACGGCAAGCAGCCGGCCCTCCGCCGCCAGCGCCGGCAAAAGAGGGAGCGCCTCCTCTTTGCGGATGCGGAAATACTCGGCCGCCCAGAGCGCCGTGGCCACCCCCAGGGCGCGCACAGCCCGGCAGAGCAGCAAGCGCTGTGCCTCTTTCGGTGAAGGAGCGCGGCTGTCATCCCAGCCCGGCAGCACCCGCTCGCGCAGGTCGTAGACGCGCTGAAAGTTGTGGCGGCGCGCGATCATCAGCTCGCCGCGGGCAAAGAGCGTCTCCAGGGCGATCTTTTCGGGCTTCCAATCCCACCAACCGTTGCCGGGGCCGCCCTTGCGGGTAAAATCGGCCGCTCGCAGGGGCCCCTCGCTGTGGATGCGCTCGCGCACATGCTGGATCTCGGCCTGGTGCGCCTCCAGCCACTCCTGCGAGTAGCGCCAGCCCAGGGTATGGGCCGCCAGCATGCGGTGCCGGTAGAGGGGGAAATCCTCGATGGGCAGGAAGCTGGCCTCGTGGGACCAGTACTCGAAAAGCGCCCCCTCGGCCAGGAGCGCGTCGAGCCAGCGCGCGTCGTAGTGGCCCAGCCGGCTGAACAGCGCCAGGTAGGGGCTGCGCGCTACCACGTGGATGGTATCGATCTGCAGGGCGCCCAGCCGCCGGATCGCCGCGAGCACATCGGCCTTGACCGCCGGGCGCGGCGGGCGCCGGTCCAGCCCCAGCGCCGCCGTCATCAGCGCGCGGGCAGCGGGTTGGGTTAAGGTCAACAAGAGATCCTCCAGGAATCGCTTCGCTGCAATGCGTAAGGTCGCCATTGTGGAGCATGTATTGCTTTTCGTGGCGCTTGCCCCGGCGAAGCTTGAGGCAGCAAACGCAAAGATGGCAACCTTACGTTTTACGCATTACGTATTACTAAACTCCGCCCACAGCGGCCGGTGGTCCGAGAGGTAATAGCGCACATAGGCCAGCAAATCATCTCGCCCGCGCGCCTGCCACAGGTCGCCAGGGATGGCGCCATCGAAATCGAACACGCCCAGATTGCCGGTAAAGCGCTGGCCCGCCTCGCCAGGGAAAAAGCCGATCTGTTGGCCACATTCCAGGAGGCCACCAGCAGCCGGTCCGCCGCTTGGGCCGGGATGGCGCGGCTAGGACGAGCCGGCCCGCTCGATGCGGTATACGGTGAACGAGACGCTGCCGTCGGGGCGGTAGGTGCGGTACACCTCATGCAGTTCCCAGCCGCCCTGCTGCAAGAGCGTCTGCAGAGAAGCAGGCGAGCGCCAATCGGGGAAGACGATGTACTTTTCCACCTGCGGGAACTGGTTGGCGGTATCCAGCACAAACCGGTCGGAGGGATAATAATAGAAATCGAAAGGTTGGCCAAACAGATAGTAGGAATAGTGCCAGCCCAGGTCCTGGTGATAGATGATAGCGTGGGCCGGCGCGTTGCCCTTGAGATAAGCGGCCACCTGCTCAATGCCCTGGTAAGCGCCATGATCCCCGCCGATGGGAAAGCCGTAGCGCTGCGCCGTGTGCGCCGGCAGGGCGAGCGCCACCGCCAGGAATAGGGCCAGGAGCGTGCCATACCCCATACGCAGCCAGGCCACGGGCTCGCCTTTGGGCAAAAGGTCCAGCGGCAAGAGCACCACCCGCGCCAGCAAAATGGCCACGATGGGCGCCAGGCTCAGGATGTAGCGATCCCAGACCTGCAGCCCGAGCACCGTATGTACAGCCAGAAAGAATACGCCAAAAAGGGCCAGCGCCCAGTCAGCCGCCCAACCCGGCCACAGGCGCCGCCACAGTGCACAAGCCAGCAGGCAGGGCACGCCCAGCAGGAGCAGCCCATTCAGCACGGGCGAGCCGGTGAAATACTGCGCCAGCGCCAGCCATCCCTCCAGGCGTGGCAGAAACCTGGCCGGCGACGCCAGCCCCATGCCGCCATAGTGGACGACGCCTGCCCGCATCCAGGTCGTGCTGCCGCGGCGGATCACGAGGTCCCAGATCAGGTCGGCGCCGACCACCGCCCCGAGCCCGCCAGCGAACCCCAGCATCGCCGGCAGCGGCTTACACCGCCAACGCTCCCGCCGGAGCGACTCGCCAGCGAAGAGAAGGGTGAGCGGCAGGAAAACAGCCCCCTGCGGCTTGGTCATTATGGCCAACCCCACGGCCAGCCCAGACCATGAGTAGCGGCCCCGCAGCGCCAGCAGGCAGGAGCCCATGGCCAGCGCCGTCATCAGCGGGTCCACAAAGGCGGTCGGGGC
>DAOTVS010000142.1:0-20129 GCA_034436375.1 Anaerolineae bacterium
GAGCCGGTCTCTGCACTAGACGTCTCGATCCAGGCACAGGTCCTAAACCTCCTGACCGAGCTACAACAGAGGCTGAGCCTGACCTATCTCTTTATCTCACACGACCTAAGCGTCGTCCAGCACATTAGCAACCGAGTAGTGGTGATGTATGTCGGAAGGGTAGTGGAGCTGGCGGCGACGCAGGACATCTTCCAGCGCCCACTCCATCCCTACACCGAAGCTCTGATTTCTGCGGTGCCCAAGCCGGATCCGCGGCGGAGTCACCAGCGTATTTTGCTAGCTGGCGAAGTAGCCAATCCGGCGAACCCGCCTGCGGGATGTCACTTCCATCCTCGCTGTCAATATGCACGGGATATCTGTGCGAAAGAGGCGCCTCCGCTATGCGAGGTAGAGCCTCAGCATTACGTGAGTTGCCACCTGGCAGGGCAGTTGAGCTTGCGTGCCCTGAGCTGAACACCATAGACCGTGCGCAAGCGCTTTCACAGATTGATCAACTTCGGATCTTTATGCCCCTTTCCGTAACTGCTCAGACTCGAGGGTAAAGAAGAACGGCTCGGTTGCACGATCCCTTTTTTCGCCTGGTTTTTGGCCCAAAGTGGCTCGTCAATGCCGCATGCAAGCCCAAATTGGCCAGTGAGTGGGACAAGCGCCTCATCTCGCCCAGAATCTTGCACGCAAGTCTGAACAGGTACCCCTTTACACACGATTGACAGGACATGGAATGTGTGCTATACTTTTACACGTGTTAATTCAGCTGAGCTATGGCTGCCTGCAGATCTATCAAGATGTACGCGCTGCCCCGTCCGACCGCGCACAAATCTGTGGGGCCAGCTCAAAAAAGTCGCTGATCTCGTTATCACATGGCAGGCAAACGCGAGGGTGTCCTGAATTTGGGCCTCCACATTTGTGCCGGCAGGCAAAGATACCCTTCCTCTACTCCTATGCCTGCTGCATGGCCTCGATCCCTCAAGGAGCCCTTCCGAAATACCTCCTTGTAGAGAACCCCTGGCCCTATGACTTTTGTGGTCTCCGAAGAGGCTGAGATGCTATCTTGGATTACCGATACCAGTGCCTCGTCTCCATCCCCAGCCCGCGTCCGCTGCCGGGCGGCCGTTTCGCTCGGCTCTGTTTGCTTCTTCCCTCAGGCGCCGCCGGCGCCCAGCCAGGCATTCCTACCAGCGTTGTCTCCGGGTGATCCGGCGCTAATTGTGTATCGAGAAAGGTCTATGAAAGCCCCTAAACAGGGCAGAAAGGAGGGCCTGGCGCTCAAGCGGCAGGAAGAGTGGGAAAGAGCCATTCTCCCCTTCTACTGCCGGCGGCGCAACGAATTACCCCCCGGCCTCGTGGCCATGCTTGCAGGGTCGATGATGTCGGGCCAGGTATTTGTCAGCCGGTGCTCTGAGCTTTACACGTACTGAGGCCAACCGTCGTGATGGTGACCCGGGCAGCCCATATCGTGTCGCGCAGTCAGGCTTGCCCGCTGGCACCCAAGGTGTTTCGTGCTCCCCGTGCCATCAGTGATAAAGAAAAGGAGATCGCGATCATGAGAGCGAAGAAGATCAACCGGCGGCGTTTCCTCCAGATGTCGGCCATGGCAGCCCTCGGTGCCGCGGCCGTGGCCTGCGGTCAGGCAGCACCCACTGCGGCACCCACCCAGGCCCCAGCGGCGGCCACAGAAGCCCCGACCGAAGCCCCCGCTCAGACCGAGCCCACAGCGACCCAGGGCGGAGCAGCGGAAGCCACAGCGGCCCCCACGACCGGCGCCATCACCTACCAGGAATCGCCCATGCTGGCCGACCTCGTCAAGGCCGGCAAGCTGCCCCCCATCGAGCAGCGCCTGCCCGAGCAGCCGCTTGTGGTCGGCCCCGGCGTCCTGATCGCCAAGCAGGATCTCGACTGGCAGCCCGGCAAGTTCGGCGGCACCATGCGCTTCGCGCATGCCGTCGCCGACTGGAACCCCGATATCTTTATCATGGCCAATGAGAACCTCCTGGCGGCGCCTGGCATCGCCCTCGAAGGCCTGTACCCCAACGTGGTACAGGACTATCAAGTCTCCGACGACGGCAAGGAGTTCACTTTCACCCTCCGTAAGGGTATGAAGTGGTCCGATGGCGAGCCTGTCACGACCGAGGACGTCCGCTTTACCTTTGAGGATGTCTACGGCGACAAGAACATCACCCCCACCTTCCCGGCCAAGTTCTGCGACGGCGGCCGCGTGGGCGGGCAGCCGCTCAAGCTCACCATCGTCGACGATTTCACCTGGAAGTTTACCTTCAGCGAGCCCTATGGCGGCCTGCTCCGCGAGCTCGCCGACAAAGGTTGGCAGGGCTACACCGATACCCTGCGCCCTTCTCACTACCTCAAGCAGTACCACATCAAATACACCAAGCTCGACGACCCCAAGATGCAAGAGCAACTCAAGCGCCTGAACCTCAAGGACGAGTGGTGGCAGGTCTTCAATGCCATGAACTGCAACAACTGGGACCTGACCAACCCCAAGAGCCGCAACTATCCTGTGCTCTACCCCTGGATGGCCGTCGAGGGTCCCGACCAGGTGCTAACTTTCGAGCGCAACCCCTACTACTGGAAAGTCGACACCCAGGGCCAGCAGTTGCCCTACGTTGACAAGCTGGTCTCCCAGCAGGTGCTCGATGTGGAAGCCCTCACCCTCAAAGTCCTGGCCGGCGAGGTGGACTATGTACGTGAGAGCACGGCCCTGAACAAGCTGCCCCTCTACAAGCAGAACGAAGACAAGGCAGGCATCAAGTTCAACCTGATGGACAACCACGTCGACCCCACCGCCCTCTGGCTCAACTTTACCTACCCAGATGACAACTGGCGCAAGGTGGTCGGCGATGTGCGCTTCCGCCAGGCCCTCACCCTTGGCCTGAACCGCCAGGAGTTCATCGACAGCATCTACTACGGCTATGCCCAGCCCCCGACTCTGGTGCCCAGCCAGTTCGACGCCGCCAAGGCCAACCAACTGCTGGATGAAATGGGCCTGGACAAGCTGGATGCCGATGGCTTCCGCATTGGCCCCGACGGCAAGACCTTTGTGCTCATGATCGAGCACGGCGCGAGCGCACCCGATATCGCCCCGGTAGGTGACCTCATCGGCGCCCAGCTGCAGAAGAACCTCAAGCTCAAAGTCCAGGTCACGCAACTCGAGTCGAACCTGTGGGGCCAGCGCAATGCCGCCAATGACCTGCACTCCATCATCATCTGGGATGTGCAGCCCATGTGGCCTGACGGCACCTGGACTGACTATCTGGTCAATGCAACCACACCATTGTGGGACCAGTGGCGCACCAGCAGCGGCAAGCAGGGCGAGGAACCCCCCGATGCGATCAAGGATATCTACAAGCAGCACGATATCCGCAACCAGTCGGTGCCCTACTCCGACGCCGATAAGGCGGCCTACGAGGCGATCCGCAAGAACCTCCACGACAACGTCTGGATTATCCCAATCGCCGAGAAGGTCAACTATGCCATGGTCTACAGCGCCAAGCTGGGCAATATCCCCAAGTCTGGCCAGGCCATCGGTGCTGACTATAGCGGCGAGCAGTTCTTCTTCCAGTCGTAAGAGACAACCAAACCGGGTCCAAGGTGGAGCTTATCCAGCGATGTACATGCGGATTCCACCTTGAGTGCGCCTAAACTCGTAGACCCTTACCCAGCCATGCCACAGCGGCCCGGCGGGATACGCCGGGCCGCCCGTTCATAAACGGACAGGAGGAATGGCAATATGTTGCTTTACATCATTCGTCGTATCCTCATGTTGATACCTATCCTGATACTCATGTCGATGGTCGCGTTCTTCCTCATCCAGCTACCCCCGGGCGACTATGTCAGTTACCGCATCCAGCAGTTACGTAACTCTGGCGTGGCAGTCTCCGAAGAGCAAGCCAACCAGCTCAAGGCCGAGTTCGGCCTCGACCTGCCGCCTGTCCAGCGCTACCTCCGGTGGGTCACCGGCATCGTCACACGCGGCTACTGGGGCCTGTCTATGCAATGGAACAAGCCCGTCGGCGAGATCCTGGCCCAGCGCGTGCCCATGACAATCGTCATCTCTCTGCTCGCCTTACTCTTCTCTTGGGCAGTGGCCATACCCATCGGCATCTATTCGGCTACGCACCAGTACTCCTTACTGGATTATGTTTTCACCTTCATCGGGTTTATAGGGGTGGCCACACCGGGCTTTCTACTGGCCCTGGTGATGGCCTGGCTCATTTTCACCAAACTCGGCTACTCGCCGCTGGGGCTCTACTCTAACCAGTTCCTCGATCAGCCCTGGAGCATGGCCAAGTTCCTGGACCTGCTCAAACACATCTGGATGCCCTTGATCCTGGTGGGCCTGAGCAACACCGGCGCTACCATCCGCGTCGTGCGCAACAACCTGCTGGACGAATTGAACAAGCAGTATGTCATCACGGCTCGCGCCAAGGGCCTTTCGGAATGGAAGCTGTTGATTAAGTACCCGGTCCGTATGGCGATCAACCCGCTCCTCAGCACGCTGAGTTGGGTCCTGCCGGGCCTGATCTCAGGGACCGTCCTGATCGACATCGTCCTGAGCCTGCAGACCGTCGGCCCTGTGTTGCTGCGGGCAACCCAGGCACAGGACATGTACCTGGCTGGCAGCATCACACTCATATTGAGCGCACTGACGGTGATCGGCGCCCTGCTAGGCGACCTGGCGTTGGTCTTTGTCGATCCCCGCATTCGCTTCGGGAGGGCGTCCAAGTGAGCGCACAAGAGGGAGCCACTGCTGCTGCGCCTCTGGCCGCAGAGCCGGAGGATGCGATCCTGATCGGTGGGAAACGCGCCCAGGACGAACGCTACTACTATGCCAGCCAGTGGGAGCTCATCCGCTGGCGCTTCGGCCGCCACAAACTGGCCGTCATCTCGCTGGCACTGCTGGCTTTCCTTTACTTCCTCGCCGCTTTTGCCGAATTCCTGACGCCCTACGTGCCCGATACCCGCTTTGACAGCTATCAGAATTCGCCGCCTACCCATCTGCACTGGATCAAGCCGAACGGCGGCGGCTTTGGACCGTACGTGTTCGGCATCAAAAAGACCCTGGATACGGACACCTATACCTACAAATTCACTGAAGATCGTGCGCAGGTCATTCCGATCAAGTTCTTCGTCAAGGGCGAGCAATACAAATTCTGGGGCCTGTGGAGGACCGACATCCACCTGTTCGGGCCGGCTTCGTCCGATGTGCCCCTCTTCCTCTTCGGCTCGGATAGCATGGGGCGTGACCTGTTTACCCGCACGATCTATGGAGCGCGCATCTCGCTCTCCATCGGGCTGGTGGGCGTGTTCCTCAGCTTCGTGCTTGGCGTGCTCCTCGGCGGCATCTCCGGCTACTTTGGCGGCATAGTCGACGACGTCATGCAGCGCCTGATCGACTTTTTGCTCGCCATCCCCAGCCTGCCGCTGTGGATGACGCTGGCCGCAGCCCTGCCACACGACTGGCCGACGCTCAAGCTCTACTTTGCCATCACCATCCTCCTCTCGATCCTGGGCTGGTGCGGCCTGGCGCGCGTGGTGCGTGGCAAGCTGCTCCAGTTGCGTGAGGAGGATTACGCTCTGGCGGCGCGCGGCGCGGGCGCCAGCGACTGGCGCATCATCACGCGCCACCTGTTGCCCGGCTTTACCAGCCACCTGATCGTGTCCATCACCTTCGCCATCCCGAGCATGATCCTGAGCGAGACAGCGCTGAGCTTCATTGGCGTCGGCATCCAGCCGCCTGCGGTGAGCTGGGGCGTCCTGCTCCAGGACGCGCAGAACCTGATGGCCGTCGCCCAGTACAACTGGCTGCTGATCCCGGCTCTATGGGTCATTGCCACCGTCTTGCTGTTCAACTTTGTGGGAGACGGCCTGCGCGACGCCGCCGATCCGTATTCCAGGTAGAAAGGGGAAGACCAGCCATGGCGGCTTCTAGCGGAACGGAACACCGACTCTTCGTGGAAGTGCAAGACCTCAAGACGCACTTCTTCCTCCACGAGGGCACGGTCAAGGCGGTCGACGGAGTCAGCTTCCAGATCCGTGAGGGGCGTTCCCTGGGCGTGATCGGCGAGAGTGGCTGCGGCAAATCCGTGACTGCGCAGTCTTTGATGCGCATCGTGCCTTCTCCCCCCGGCCGCGAAGTAGGAGGCAAGGTCACCCTCCACTTGCTTGAGAACAGTCATGAGGAACTGGTCGACGTGCTCAAACTGCCCGCCAACGGCCCCAAGATGCGCAGCATCCGCGGCAAGCAGATTGGCATGGTCTTCCAGGAACCCATGACTTCTTTCAGCCCGCTGCACACCATCGGCGACCAGATCACGGAAGCTTTGCTGCTGCACGAGCAGGGCGTGACCAAGAAACAGGCCCGCGACCGGGCCATCGACATGCTGGGTCGCGTGGGCATCCCCAGGCCCTCCCGCCTGGTCGATGCTTACCCGCATCAGCTCAGTGGCGGCATGCGCCAGCGCGCCATGATCGCCATGGCCCTCATCTGTGGCCCGCGCCTGCTCATCGGCGACGAGCCTACAACCGCGCTCGACGTGACCATTGAGGCCCAGATCCTTGACTTGATCAAGGACCTGCAGGCTGAATTGGGCATGGCCCTCATGTACATCAGCCATGACTTGGCTGTCGTCGGCGAGATGGCCGATGAGATCATGGTCATGTACCTCGGCATGGTCATGGAGCACGGCAGCACCGACCATATCTTCGACAACCCGCTGCACCCGTACACGGTTGCCCTCTGGCGCTCCATCCCAACCATCGAAGGCAAGCTGGCGCGCCTGCAGCCCATTCAGGGCACCCTGCCCAGCCCCTACGCAATCCAGCCGGGGTGTCCCTTCTTCAGCCGCTGTGAGCGGCGACTGCCCGGCAAGTGCGACGCCGGCCTGCCGCCCCTGAAAGAGATCGAACCCGGCCATGAGGTGCGCTGTATCCTCTACTAGGCGGATCAGGCCGATCTACCGCCTGACTTTTGGAAAGGCCATAGAGCATGGCGAATCAACAAGAGCCGTTACTGACGGTCAAGGACCTGAAAAAATACTTCCCGGTGCAGAAGGGCTTCTTGAGACAGACAGCCGGCTGGGTTAAGGCCGTGGATGGGGTCAACCTGGAACTGGCGCCCGGTGAGACCCTCGGCGTCGTCGGCGAGTCTGGCTCCGGCAAGACAACACTGGGTCGCTGTGTGACCAAGCTCTACGAGGTTACCGGCGGCGACATCCTCCTGAACACCGGCAACCACGTTTTCTCAGTGCCGCATATCAAAGGCAGGGAACTGAAAGAGTTCCGGCGCACGGTGCAGACCATTTTCCAGGATCCCTATTCCTCGCTGAACCCCCGCATGAGCATCCTGGAGACAGTGGGCGAGCCGTTGCTGGTCAACAATCTGGCAAAAGGCAAGGAGCTTGAGGACCGGGTCACCGAGACGATCCTCCAGGTGGGGCTGCGCGTCGAGTACCTGCGCCGCTACCCACACAGCTTCAGTGGCGGCCAGCGCCAGCGCATCGGCATTGCGCGCGCCCTGGTCGTCCACCCCAAACTGGTCGTCGCCGACGAGCCAGTCTCCGCCCTCGACGTCTCGATCCAGGCCCAGATTCTCAACCTGCTGCAGGAATTGCAGGACAAGTACCAGCTCACCTACATCTTCATCTCCCATGCCATGAGCGTGGTGCGCTACGTCAGTAACCGTATTGCGGTCATGTATGGCGGCAGGCTGGTGGAGGTGGGGCCCAAAGAGGACCTGCTGGCATGCCCTAAGCACCCCTATACTGAGCTGCTGCTGGCGGCCGTGCCCCGTACCTCCAGTAAGCGCGCCAAGCGCTCCGTTTCCCCCGGAGAGCCGCCGGACCCGGCCAACCTGCCCTCCGGCTGCGTCTTCCATCCGCGCTGCCCATACGCCACCGATATCTGCCAGCACGAGCCGCCCCTGCTACGCCAGGTCGGTGCCGATGCCTATGTGAGCTGTCACCGCGCGGAGAGCTTGAGCTTGCAGGGCATCCAGCTTATCGGTTGAGTAGAAAGTATCAGAACATATGGACCAACGTGGCACCCTACGTACGGCAGCAAGCTATGCGCTTGCTTATGTCCTTTGGGCAGTGAGCGTAGCCGCGAGCGGCGTGGTCGGCCTGCTCGTGCAGAGCGCACTGGTGCAAATGGTCACCGTCACCGTTCTCAGCGCGGCAAGTGACCAGCGCACGGCTCTCTACGCCAATCTGGGTATCCGTGCCGGGGATGCTTGGTCCTACATGCTGATCGGCCTGATTCTCGTCGGGGTACTGGTCTTTCTCGAGTACTGGTACCGCACAGGAGTCCCGTCCGGTCGTCTGCTGCCGCGCTTCCTGCTCGTCACCACAATCGAAGTAGGCGCCCTCCTTCTTGCACACGGCGCCTACTTTGTCGTGGCAAAGCTGGCCGGGGTCATGCCCTGGCGCGGTGTCTACATCCCTGCCTTCGAACTGGTTGCTGTCGCCCTCTGTGTCTATCTCTACAGACTGCAGGTCAGGCAGACGGCGAAACGATGATGAGCACCTTGCACTCAGGACTGCCTGGGACATAGGAAAATGAGCATACTCCGTCTCATCTGGCTGGCCGTCAGGCGCATGCGGAACCGCGGTGGCCTGACGGCACTCTCTCTCTTTGGCGTAGTACTGGCTCTTGGCCTGGTAACCAGCATTCCAGTTTTCACGCGCGCGGTCAGCTATTTGATGCTACGGGAAGAGTTGGCCACTCTGGGATACTCGGCGCATCGCGCCCCGATCTCTGTGCGCCTCTACTACCAGACTTCGGCAGCCAAGCCACTGACTATGGCACAGGCACAGCAGATGCAGCGCGTGGCCACCCAGATGTTGAGCACCAACTCTGGGCTGCCCGTCCTATTGGCTGATACCTGGATCCAGAACACGATGTCTTTCCATTACGCCCCGGGCGATCCCCGGCTCGGGGATGGCCCGAACCTTGACCTGCAGCAGGTGAGCGTCAACACGGCTCCTCTCGTCGCCGATCACATCACCGTGGTGGACGGAGAGCCCTTCGCCAAGGCCAAGCGCGCCGACGGCCGCATCGCCGTTTGGGCCAGCGAGCCGCTGGCCGACAAGATGGGACTGGTGCAGGGAGAGTCTTATGACCTCTGGTACCGGGCGGTGGGTCGCATCTTCCCCGTTTACATCGCCGGCTTTTGGCGCGCCACCGATCCGTCCGACCCCTATTGGGAGCAGGACCCGACCAAAGCCTTCTCTGAGGCCTTGCTGGTTCCCCCGGACGCCTACGAGGACTACATACAGCCGCTTCTTCCGCAAGGGACGGGCTTTGACAGTTGGTATATCGTCTTTGACGATCGGGCACTGACGGTGGAGCGGGCCGGCACCGTGGCAGTCGGGCTGCCGCTGGCCATCAACCGGCTTGCCGTCCTTCTGCCAGGCACCAAGATGGATTATGCTCCGCTGCCCCCTCTGCAGCACTATCTCCCGCGCGTAACGTCGCTATCGGCCCTCCTGACCGGCTTTAGCGTGCCAGGTTTGGGGCTCCTCCTCTACTTTGTGACCATGATCTCCGGTGTGACCGCGCTGTTCCAGGCAGAAGAGATGTCCATCCTAGCTAGCCGCGGCGGGGGAAGGCTGTTCCTCATCAGCCTGGCGGCCGTGGAGGCCGCCATCCTGCTGATCATCGGCACACCGCTCGGCCTGTTGGCGGGCTATGGGCTTGCCCGCCTCATGGGCTATACGCAAAGCTTCCTGGTATTTGTCAGTCGCCCACCGCTGCCAACCTCGTGGGTAGGCATGGATTGGCGGCCGCTGGTCATCACCCTGCTCATGCTCTTTGGCGCCCGCGTGCTGCCGGCCTGGCGCGCCTCGCGAGATAGCATCATTGCCCACCTGCGCGAGCGATCGCGGCCCGTCGTGGTTACCATCGTCACGCGGCTCGGCATTGATCTCCCGCTCATCCTGGTATCCGCCTATGCCTACCAGCGCCTGAGACAACGCGGCACACTGGCTGTCTTTGGCTGGGAGCCTACAGGGGACCCGTTCCGTGATCCCCTCCTGTTACTGGCCCCGACTCTCTTCATCTTGACAGCCTGCCTGCTGATCGCACATCTCTTCCCCCTGCTCATACGGCCTCTCGATTTCCTGAGCGGACGCCTGCGCTCGCTGGCCGGGTACCTCGGCCTGCGGCAGCTTGTGCGGCAAAGTGGGCAATACACCAGCGCCCTGTTCCTGGTCTGTGCCTGCCTCGGCCTGGGGGCTTTCTACGCCTCGTTGGCGCAGAGCCTGGACCAGTGGCTGCAAGACCGCCTCTACTACCAGGTAGGGGCCGATTTTGCTCTCCAACAGGTGCCCCTGGCGCAGTCCTCACAGAGCAACACCTCATCATCAACATCCTCCGTTGCATCACTCACAGGAGAGGGGCTGCCGCTTGCCAGCGACTATGAGCGCATACCCGGAGTGCAGGCTGCCGCACGCGTAAGCGAATTCGGCGCCGACGCCATCACAGCCTCGCACACCACTATCCGTCTTCTGGGTATTGACCGCACCGACTTTCCACAGGTCGCCTATTTCCGCCCCGACTTTAGCCAGATACCACTCGGCGAACTGATGAACCGGCTCGCTGCGCAAGTGGATGGTCTCCTGGTCCCACATCAGTTCATGGCGGCCAACGGCCTATCGCAAGGCCAGTCCATCGAGCTGGAGACAACCGTCGCCTCTACCCCCTACCGGATACCCTTCCGCATCGTCGGCACCTTCGACTATTTCCCCACGATGTATCCGGAAAAAGAGCTGGTATTCGTGGCCAACCTCGACTACCTCTCTGAACAGATAGGCGAAGTGCCACCCTATGACATCTGGCTCCGCACAGATCCGACGCTGACCGCCGCGCAAATCCGAAATCGCATGCTGGCCATGGGCGTCGACATGGGGCCGGCCAGTGACACCCGGGAGTTGATCCGTGAGGATCAACAGCGGGTCGAGCGCATTGGCCTCTTCGGAGTGCTGTCGGTCGGCTTTTTGGCGGGCAGCATTCTCTCGTGTGTGGGACTGTTGCTCTACACCTATGCTTCACTCATGGGGCGCACACAGCAGTTGAGCGTGCTGCGCGCGATCGGCATGAGCCAGGGGAGCATTCTGGCCACCGTCACGGTAGAGTACCTCGGTGTCATCGCCTATGGCATCGCCGGCGGGGTAGCCGTCGCCGTAGCCTCGTCGCGCCTCTTTGTGCCGTTCTTCCACTTTGCCACCGACCCCACACAGCTGGCGCCGCCCTTCCTGCCCGAAATCGCCTGGACAAAGATCGCCTGGATCGGTACTGTCTTTGCCCTCACCCTGGTCCTGTCGCAGTGGATCATCCTCAGCCGTGTGGCGCGCAGCGACATCTTCCAAGCGTTACGCATGGGGCAGCGGCAGTAACAGCACTGTACTTTGTCAAGCGAGGCCTCTGGGAAAAAGGGAACGGGTGCGCGGGGCCGGCTGTTGCAGCCGACCCCGCGCACCTTCTTGTTACTGGCGCTGCACCATCGGCAAGCACTTGTACTGAACGCTTGAGGTTGCTATACTGGGGCTTGATATACGTTGTTGGGCAGGCCACTGTTGCTGTAGGAAAGGAACGATCGGTGGGCAAGGCCCCCGCACTTCACGAGACCGACCTCTACGCCCCGGTGCACGATTACCTCGTGGCCCAGGGCTATACCGTGCGCAGCGAGGTCAAGGGCTGCGATATCACCGCCACCAAAGATGACGAGCTCATCGTCATCGAGCTGAAAACGTCCTTTTCCGTCTCGCTGCTCCTGCAGGCGACCGAGCGCCAGCGCTTTGCCGACTCGGTTTATGTCGCCCTGCCCCGGCCTGCTTCCGGGCGCGAGGCGCGCAGCCATTGGCGCAGGGTGGAGCACCTGCTGCGCCGGCTGGAGCTGGGGCTCATCTTCGTCTCCTTCCCTGGCGGCATGCCCTGGGTGGAGGTCGCCTTCCACCCGGCGCCCTTTGAGCCGCGCTCCCGGCCCAGGCGCCGCCGCGCCGTGCTGCGCGAGGCCGCCGCCCGCTCAGGCGAGTACAATCAGGGGGGCTCCAGCAGCAAGCGCCGCATCCTCACCGCCTACCGGGAGAATGTGCTGCTGGTCGCCTGCTGCCTGAGCAAATTCGGCCCCCTCTCGCCCGCGCAGATCGTCGCCCTCGGCGGCGGGCCCAAGGCGCAGGGCATCCTCTCACACAACAACTATGGCTGGTTCGAGCGCATCGAGCGCGGCGTCTATGGCCTCACAGACAAAGGCCGCACCGCCCTTTTGGAATACCCCGAACTGGTCGCCCACTTTCAGCGGCAGCTTGCCACTCTACCGAGGGTGGCAGAGGACGCGTAAACCGAAGAGCACCCGCACCACCCCACGGCACATCGCCTGCACATCCGCCAGCGCCCAGCGGGTCACATCATCCCTCTCAGGGTCATAGAGCACCTCCGGGTCGTTGTTCCAGCGCAGTAGAGTATCCCATTCCTCTCCCTCATAGACCACAGGTACAGGGGTCCATCTTCCAGGTGCACGTTGTGCTCGCAGATGTGATCGGGGTGACAACCAGGGCAACTCGCCCCGAGCAAACTGCACCCCTGCAGCCCCTGTTGCAACCCAGACTCACTTGTCCTATAATGGGAATAGTTATGGAATCCTGTCTGGCCTTATCAGGCGCTGGGCAGGATTATCCATGGGCAAAGGAGCTGACTCATGGGCACCCTGATCGGGCTATTAACGACTTTTGGCTTTTTTATCCTGATCATCCTTGTGCTGCTGTTCTTCGCAGCCATCAAGATTGTGCAGGAGTATGAGCGGGGCGTGATTTTCCGCCTGGGCCGCCTGGTGGGCGCCCGCGGGCCGGGGCTGTTCTTCATTATCCCCATCATCGAGCGCATGGTGCGAGTGGACCTGCGCACAATCCCCCTCGACATCCCCACCCAGGAAGCGATCACCAAAGATAATGTGACGGTCAAGGTTAACGCCGTGGCCTATTTCCAGGTCACAGAGCCGGAGAAGGCCATCGTCAAGGTCGAGGATTACCGCCGGGCCACCTGGCAGATCGCCCAGACGACCCTGCGCAGTGTGCTGGGCCAGTCGGACCTGGATGACCTGCTGGCCCATCGTGAGGAGATCAATGCCAGGCTGCAGCAGATCATCGACGAGCAGACGGAACCCTGGGGCATCAAGGTCTCCATCGTCGAGGTCAAGGACCTGGAGCTACCCGACACGATGAAGCGCGCCATGGCCCGTCAGGCTGAGGCCGAGCGCGAAAAGCGCGCCAAGGTTATCCACGCCGAGGGAGAGCTGCAGGCTTCCCGGACGCTGGCCGAGGCCGCCGAGGTCATTGGCCGTCAACCTTCGGCTCTGCAGCTGCGCTATCTGCAGACCCTGACGGAGATCGCCGTCGAAAAGAACTCCACCATCATCTTCCCCATGCCCATCGACGTGGTCAAGTTCTTCATGAGCAAGCTGGGCAGCGGCGACCCGGCCCAGGGAGAGGGCACGGGCAACTGACCTGAAAAATAGCGCCCGTGCCCTTTCCGGGCAACTGCCGCGGCTGGCCCGCTCCGCCCAAGCCCGGCTTTATCCCAGAGGGTGTGGGTCTGTGGGGCGGCCGCTGTTCGGCCGCCCCACAGACCCACACCGTGTAGAAGGCCTGTTCCGGCCGCGCGCGGAGCATGGCGCCCGCAAGCCGAAGGGCGTTTTCATCCAGGCATGCACGGGACTCTGGTTACGGTTCACCCCTCACGCCCCGGCTCCGTACTCCTGCGGCGCATCATCCCCATCCTCATCTTCCGCCGGGGCCAGCACCTCACGCGAGTGGTTGGCGCCCTCGGCCGGGCCGACAATCCCCCGCTCCTCAAGCAAGTCCATCAAGCGCGCGGCCCGGGCATAGCCCACGCGCAGCTTGCGCTGCAGAAGCGTGACGGAAGCCCTCTGCTGTGCGCGCACCAGGGTGATGGCCTCGTCGAGCAGGGCATCGGCCTCGTCCTCCTCTTCTTCGTCGCCGATCAGATCGGGCATGAGGGGCCGCTGCACCAGGGGCGTACCCTCGGGAGGCAGAGGATCAACCGGGCTCTGGGCCAGGCTGAGGTTCTTCCAGTAGTTGGTGAGCTTTTCCAGCTCCGGGTCCGAAACCCAGCAGCCCTGGGCGCGCACCATCTTGCTGGCATCGGGCGCCATAAAGAGCATATCGCCGCGCCCCAGCAGCTGCTCGGCGCCGGGGCCGTCGAGGATGACGCGGGAATCGATCTGCGTTGAGACGGCAAAGGCAATGCGCGCAGGGAAATTGGCCTTGATCAGGCCAGTCACCACATCCACCGAGGGGCGCTGCGTGGCGATCACCAGGTGGATGCCCGTCGCGCGCGCCAGCTGCGCGATGCGGCAGATGTGGCGCTCCACTTCGTCGGGAGCCACCATCATCATGTCGGCCAGCTCGTCGATGAGCACCACCAGATAGGGAAGCGGCGGATCGTTGCGGGCCGGCGCCGAAGCGTTATAGCCCTCGATATTGCGCACCCCCACCTGAGAGAAGATGCGGTAGCGGCGCTCCATCTCTCGCGTCACCCACTTGAGCGTGCCCACCACCTTTTCGATATCCACCACCACCGGCGTCAGCAGATGCGGAATGCCATTATAGCCCGTCAGCTCCACACGCTTGGGGTCGACCATGATCAGGCGCAGCTGGTCAGGTGTGTTGTTGCAGAGCAGGCAGGCGATGATGGCATTGATACACACACTTTTGCCCGCGCCGGTCGCGCCGGCAATCAGCAGGTGCGGCATCGTGGCCAGATCGGCCACCACCGCCTGTCCCTGCACGTCAATGCCCAGGGCGATGCGCAGGCGCGACTCGAGCTTGCGGAAATTCTCCGACTCCATCACGCTGCGCAGAGTGACGGTAGCCGCCTGGGCATTGGGGATCTCGATGCCGACCATGGGGCGCCCCGGCACTGGCGCCTCGATGCGTATCGTCGTCGCCGCAAGGGCCAGGGCCAGGTCGTTGGCCAGCGACTGGATGCGGTTCACCTTGATCTTGAAGCGGCGCATCTTGCCCTCACTGTCGCGCCGCTCGATAAAGCCGGGCTCCACACCGAACTGGGTCACGGTAGGGCCCTGGTTCACCTCCACGACCCGCGCCGGCACACCAAAATGCTGCAGCGTATCCTCGATAATGCGCACCTTGCTGCGGATCTCCGGCTCGCTGAGTTCCTGCTCTTTGCCCTCCTCGAGAATGGCGTCAAGAGGCGGCAGGACCCATTCGTGCGCCCCCCCAATGACCCGTGGCTGCAGGGGCGCCTGCGAAGAGGCTGCAGCGCTCACACCAGTGGGCGGCACAGCGCTATGGATGGTCACCGGGCGTGCAGGTGCGGGCTCCACGCGCCGCTCAAAAAACCGCCCCACAGCTGTTGCAGCGCCCTCTGCCGGCGGCAGGCCGCCGCCCACCGGCAGCCGCCGGTGGCTGCGATACCAGGCCGTGGCCCAATCCCACACCTCCAGGAGCGCCTGCCCGGCCTGCACCAATCCCTGCCCCACATCCGCCAGCGGCCGGTCGATCACCAAGAGCACCGCGCCGATCAGCGCCACCATGAGCACCAAAAAACCGGCCACATCACCCACGGTCATCCACAGCAGGCTCTGCACGCCATACCCCAGGTAACCACCGCCGCCGCCCATCCGCGCGAGCGCTTCAGGCTCCGGCGAAAAAGTCAGGGCGTGTAGCAGCGCCTCGCCTGTGAGGAAGAGTAATACCACACCCAGCACCCGCCCCACGTGCAGCGGCACGGGCCGCTCGATGCCAGCCAGAAAGACGAGCACGCCAATAGTCCCCAGGCCAAAAGGCACCGCCAGGCGGCCCCACCCAAAAACCTGCCCCAGCAATGCGAGCCACGCCTCTGTGATCTGGCTGCGGCTCAGTGAGAGCAGGCTGAGCAGCGTCACCATCGCCACCATCAAGAGCACCACGCCCAGGGTCTTGAGCCTGGCCGCGGGCGAAAGCTGAATCAGCGGTGCACTGCTTTTCCGTTTTCTCCCCCGGGCACTCTTGCTTCTCGAAGCCATGGCCGCTTCTCTCCATAACATGCAATGTGTGCATCAGTATAGCAGGTGCGGGGGGAATCGTAAAGCCAGAGACACGGGAGACCCTCAATATGTGCACTGGCATACTCTGTGCTGAGAGAGACGTGAGGGGCGCCCAGGGTTGCCCTCTCATCATCCGCGAGAGCGCAGCCTGGAATCCGAACCGAGAATGAAATGTGAGGAGCGCAGATCATGTGTTTCTTCGTTATCTTGGGAGCATTCGCCCCGCGTCTGGCGCTGATCCTGGTCTGGTTGTTCACGCCGCTGGTGAGCCGTGCCTTTGACGCCCTGATCCTGATACCGATACTGGGGCTTGTATTCCTGCCCCTCACCACCCTGGTGTACGTCCTGGTGTTTATCCCGGGCACCGGCGTGGTCGGGCTGGGCTGGCTCTGGCTGATTCTCGCGCTGCTCATCGATCTCTCAACCTACGGGGGCGCCTACCGTAGCCGGGGCCGCCGGTAGCCGCAGAGAGCTTGCACCCCAGGAATCGACTGGAGCAAGCCCTTCACCCTTGCGGAGCGCCTGGGTACGGGCCTCTGCAGTTCCAGATGCACTGTGCCATTCCTCAAGCTTGATCTCCGGTCGCGGGGTATCCAGCGCCATCACACCGGCGCAGCCCAGCACACCAGCGCCGAGTCCCCCGCCGGCCACGAGCAGGAACCGGCGGCGGCTGATGCGCGTCCTCGTCATCGCTGACCCCCTTATCGTGTCGAAGCAGGTTGAAGCTGCGCCGCCAGGTCGCCCGCCCAGGCGCGGATCGCCGCCCAATCGCGCAGGTCGCTGGCCGGCATCTGCCGTAGGGCGGGAATCAGGCTATACGGAAAGCGCAGCGCCGCTGGGTCGAACCGGCCGCCGAACATGGCGGCAGCAACCGGCGTGAGCCAGGGGTACCGGGCCAGCTCCTTATCGAGCTGCGCCCGCGCACCTTCCCACTCTTTCTCATCGCCCGCCCCCATAGGGCCAAGCGCGAAAACGGCCACTGGCCACTCTGTCAGGGCCTGGCGCGGCCGCATAGTGGTCGCTGAGCGACAGCATCGACAGGGCCATGTTCGAGGCGAAACAGACCGCGACCCCCGCCAGGCCGCAGGCTATCGCAGTAGAGGCCCTTCCAGGTGCGGTCCACAATCCCAGTGTTGGCTATGCCCATGGAGTAATACCTCCTCTGGCTGTGCCGTCAACGCGCTATGCCCTCAGCCGCACCTATCGCTCGCTTCTCGCGAACGCCTCCCAGGCAAAAGGCTTGCCGTGCCCGGGGTAGACGGTGCGTCCCCCCAGGCCTTGCAGCCTCTGGATACTGGCCCGCGCCGCCGGCAGATCGTCGATCATGAAATGGATGGCCGGCCTGGTCATATTCATCAGCAGATCGCCGCAAAAGAGCGCACCGCCCGCCGTCAGAATGCCGATCGAGCCCCTGGAGTGCCCGGGCAGATGCAGGACCTGCGCGGCCAGGCCATAGCCGGACAGGTCTTGCCCGTCTTCGAGGTATAGATCCGGCGCAAAGGTCTCGAGCTTGCTCGGCCCCCCAAAAAGCGCCAGGATCCTGGAGATGGGCATAACGACCCTGCCCAGGGTCGAGATCCGATCCGGCCTGGCCTTGCGGTTCCAGTTCATGTCTCCGCGTTCGACCATGCCTGCATCGTCGCGGTGCAGGGCAACCTTCGCACCATACTCGGCATGGAGATACGCGCCGTTGCCGGCATGGTCCACATCCCCGTGCGTCAGGATGACGAGCTTGAGGTTCCCGGGCCGGCAGCCCGCGCCTTCACAAGGGCGCCGCGTTGGGCCGCCATCCCCGTGTCGATCAGGATAAAGCCGTCGCCGGCCCGTACCAGGTAGCCGTTGACGCCACTGAGGTTGATGCTTCTGATCTCCTGCGCCATTCCCCCTCTTTTCTGCCGGCATCAACTGGCCACAAAGGGCGTGATGATCTCGCCCACCCATCGGGCCAGAGCCAGCTTTACCGGGTTCGTCCTGTGTGCAATATAGAAAGTGCAGCCCGGCTCAAACCAGCCCTGGCTTTCCCAGTACCGACAGTCCACCGTGTCTTTCCGCGCCCGCCGTTGCCACGACTCTTTCGGTGTTCCCGTTCTTCCGGTAACTTCCCACCAAAGCCAGGATTTTCACTTCATTCCCCTCTGCAAACACAACCTGATCCAGCAAGCCCACCCTGCCCTGGTCATCACCGGCATCCTTTCACTGCGCCTGTGCGATCACCCGCTTGCGCGCGCTCCGGTAGATCGCATACCCCAGAGCGATCAGCCCCAGCTCGATCGGCGTCGCCAGGGCCAGGCCGATCCGGCTATACAGTCCAAACCCAACCCGCGGCGAACCCCGGAAGAGCAATGAAAGGTCGGGCGGCCCACCGAACATGGGATGGGTGACCAGGTCCAGCACCCAGTGGCTGAACACGGCCAACCCGACCGCCATGCCGGCGCGCGAGCTGCGGTAGAGGTGCCCAGCCACGAGCCCTGCCGCCCCTGATCACACCGCGGACATAAAGAGGCCGTGGGACCAGGGGCTGGCCTGCATGTTCTCAATGCCGGCAAGCGAAAAAGTGCCCCACAGGATGTCATTGGCCTCTGAGGCCAGCATCAGCACGCCAACGGGCACCTCGGGAGCGACCCACTTGGCCAGGCCAAGGCCGAGGTGGACAATTCCAGCCATTTGCGACTCTCCTTCTGCCACAGAATGCCGTGAGCCTCTGCGAAGATGATCTACAGCGCGCCAGGCATGAGCCAGGAAAACCTGCTCCTCACTACACTGCACCTGCGAGATCTGCCGCCTCTCCCGTGCTGTGCGCGAGCCGGAAGAGCCCCAGAGCGATCATAATGAGCCAGGCCAGCAGAAGCGGCAGAGACAGGAGCGAGAGCAAGACGCCGATCGCCGGTATGAACAGGCCGAGCGCCCCCGCGTTTCCGGCGATGCCCAGGTATCCGGCCGCCTTGCCCAGGGCGCCGCTCCGCAGCATAGCCGCCGAAATCATGATGCCTGCAACGGTCCACAGGACGAAACTCACGTTAAAGGCGGTGCCCTGATAGTTCCAGCCGGGCGCGACAGCCGGCGCGGCATAGGCCCCCAGGTAGGTCGTGAGCATCGATTGCCCGGCTGCGGCTACAATCGCCCGCTCGGCATCGGTTGTCGCCGCCGCATACTGCCCGCTCAAGGCCAGCATCTCAAAGACCCTGCTCGAGGCAAAGTAGGTCGCAATAGACACCAGCCCGAACACCAAAGCGAGCACCGCCAGTGATTCACTCGCCCGCCGCAGGGCCACATAGAGCGCCAGCAGCACCGGGATGAGGGCGACATAGCTGACCAACATCGTGAGATCGAGATCCAGCATGCCGACCAGCCAATTCTGCTGGAACAGCGTGAACCAGGTGGTCACGCTCCCATCCTCCGGCGGCGGCCAGGCCAGGTAGGTGACGATGCCGGCCACCGTCATTGCAGCGGAAACCAGCGCCGCCGCGCCGCCGACCCGGTAGAGGCCCTTCATCCTTGAGCCTGGAGTTCCGGCATCCGTAACCCGATGCGATTCACAAGGCGGCATGTGACGTTCCTCCCCATCAAGAACCCTCTACTGCAATTCTATTCGCTGCAGCGGCGATAGTGCGCCAGGGGCTGTGTCCCATTCCAGTCTAGCACAGAAAGCCCTGTTCCGTATCGGGCAGATGGCGAGATCTGTCACTGGCCGAATGGCCAGTTCACGTGTGCTCCTCGGTCTTCGTTTTGGTCGAGCACGTCTCATGCCACGCGGCGTAGGCGGCCTTACGCATCAGGTATTACCGATTACGAATCCTCCTGGCGCAGTATATGCTGTTCTGAGGCAGCCATCACGTCAGTGCCATGCTTCGCCCTGGCGACCTCACGGATCACGCATCACGGATCACGATGGGAGGTCCCTTGACCACCGTTCGCGTACACACAGACCGCGCGCTGGGCCGCGTGGATCCCAAGATCTATGGCCATTTCGTCGAGCACATGGGTCGCTGCATCTACGGCGGGTTGTGGGCCGAGATGCTGCAGCGCCGCAAGTTCAACGGCCCCGATCTGC
>DAOTVS010000143.1:0-5276 GCA_034436375.1 Anaerolineae bacterium
ACCGCTTTGTCGCCAATGCCTCCGGCCTGCGCCGGCTGATCGAGAAATACGATCGCAAGCACGTCGCCGCCGTGTGGGACGCCGCCCACAATGCCCTGCAGGGCGAGGATATCGACCTGGCCATCGACCTTGTCTGGGACCATCTCTGCATGGTCAACCTGAAGAACGCTTTCTGGCAGCGCTGCAATGGCCCCGAGGCCGAGGTCGCCCAGTGGAAGGTCTATTGGACCTCCGGCCGCCAGGGCCTGGCCTCCTGGCCGCGCGTGGCGGCCGAGCTCCAGCGGCGGAACTATTGCGGCGTCATCTGCCTGACGGCGGAGTATAGCGACGAGGCGGCCGTTAACCGTCTGATCGCGGAAGATATCGCCTTTGCCCGCTCGCTCTTTGATTAGCACGCAGCTTCGCTTGTTTTGCCCATGAGGCCAATGGGTCCGGGCTTTACGCTTGTGCGCTTGACCGGAACAGAACCTTGAGGGGTGGGTTGGCCTGAGCCTGCGGGCCCCGCCCGCAGGCTCAGGTCAACCCACCCCCTGGGCAAAGCCGGGCGGCGGCAAAGCGGATTAACCCCTCTGCCGGCATGCTTGAGGCAGGGCAGGTATAGCCAGTACAGTTGCCATGATTGGCCCGGACTTGAGGCTCAAGACGTGGGAAGCATATTCTGCGGGAGCAGAGCAGCATGGAAGAGCGCAAAACCGTCCGCATTGCCATGATCGGCGCCGGCAATATGGCCAACAACGTCCACTATCCCTCGCTGGCCTCCTTTGACGATGTCGAGATCGCCGCTATCTGTGACCTGGACCCTGAACGCCTGCACACCACCGCCAACAAGTATGGCGTCAGCCGGCGCTATATTGACTATCGCCGCATGGTGGAAGAGGTCGCTCCCGACGCAGTCTATGCCATCGGGCAGCCGCACATCATGTACGATATCTGGACCTGGTGCCTGCAGCAGGGCCTCAACCTCTACATCGAAAAGCCGATGGGCATCACGCTGCACCAGGCGCGCATGCTGGCTCATCTGGCGGAGAAGCACGGCTGCATCACGCAGGTCAGCTTTCAGCGCCGCACCTGCCCTATGGTCGTCCGCCTGCGTGAGGAGTGCCTCAAGCGCGGGCCGATTGTGCATGCCGTCTGCCGCTTTTACAAGTGCGCCATCACGCCCTACATGGAGGCGCGCGACCACATGCTCGACGACGGCGTGCACGCTATCGATACCCTGCGCTGGATGTGCGGCGGCGAGGTCACGGCCATCCACAGCGTCACCAAGCGCGTGCAGACCCCTGACATGAACTTTTTCAGCGCGCTGCTCGAGTTCGATAGCGGCGCCACGGGCATCCTCATGAACAGCTGGACCAGTGGGCGGCGCATCTTTGCCGTCGAGATGCACGCCCCCGGCATCTGCGCCGAAGCTGAGCATGAGGGTAAGGGCTACCTCTATGCCGACGGTGACACCCGGGGCATCGAGTTTGACGCGCGCCAGGTTGCCGGCTCCAACGATCTCTACGTGTACGGCGGGTTCCAGGCCAAGAACCGCGAGTTTATCGATTGCCTCAAAACGGGCCGCCGGCCGGGCTCGTGCTTCCAGGACGCCGTCAAGACGATGGAAGTGGCGGAAAGGATTCTGGCGCAGGATATGTTACGTAACGAGTAAAACGTAATGCGTAAGGTCGCCGCTGCGGGGTATCCGCTGCTACACCAACCAGTGTTGGCGAAAGTGACGTAGAGCAACGTACCCAGCGCTATGGCAGATTTACGCATTACGGAAAGGAGCCCGATGAACACAACCGATATCCGCCCCATCGCCGCCACTCTCTACTTCCTGCCGGTGCAGACGCGCGTGCCGCTCAAGTTTGGCCCGGAGACGCTGACGACCGTGACGTGCGCGCGTGTGCGCCTGACGGTGACCGACAGCCGTGGCCGCACGGCCGCCGGCTGGGGTGAGACGCCCCTCAGCGTGCAGTGGGTATGGCCCGGCCAGCTTAGCTACGAAGAACGGCACCTTGCTTTGCAACGCTTCTGCCTCTTGCTCGCCGAAGCCTGGGCCGATTTTGCTGTTATGGGCCACCCCATGGAGGTCGGACACGCCTTTCAGGAGCAGGTGCTGCCCAACCTGCTGGCGCGCCTGAACCGCGAGCGCGGACCGATGAGTGAGCCCATGCCCTGGCTGGCGGCCCTTGTCTGCTGTTCGGCTTTTGATATCGCTCTGCACGACGCCTATGGCGTGTTGCATGGGGTGAGCACCTACGATACCTATGGCCCGCCCTTCCTCACCCGCGACCTGAGCGCTTTCCTGGAGCCGGCAACGGGCGCTGATGTCTCTTTCGCCGGGCGCTACCCGCGCGACTTTTTGACTTTTCCACGTCCGGACCAGCTCCCGGTGTGGCACCTGGTGGGGGGGCTCGACCCTCTGCAGCCGGAGGATCTCACAGGCGCCGAGCCGCAGGATGGCTACCCCGTGCTCCTGGCCGACTGGATCGCCCGCGACGGACTGCAGTGCCTGAAGGTCAAACTGCGCGGCAATGACGCTGCCTGGGATTACCATCGTCTGGTCGCCGTGGGTGAGCTTGCCCTGCAGGGCGGCGTCAACTGGCTCTCGGCCGATTTCAACTGCACGGTGACCGACCCCGCCTATGTAAACGCCATTCTCGACCGCCTGCTCGCCGAACACCCCCGGATCTATGGCATGGTGCTCTATGTCGAGCAGCCCTTCCCCTATGACCTGGAGGCCCACCGCATCGACGTGCACTCGGTCTCGGCGCGCAAGCCCCTCTTTATGGATGAGAGCGCCCACGACTGGCGCCTGGTGCGGCTGGGGCGAGAGTTGGGCTGGTCGGGCGTGGCCCTCAAAACCTGCAAGACGCAGACGGGGGCGCTCCTGGCCCTCTGTTGGGCCAAGGCGCACGGCATGACGCTGATGGTGCAGGACCTGACCAACCCCATGTTGGCGCAGATTCCCCATGTGCTGCTCGCGGCCTATGCCGGCACCATCATGGGGGTCGAGTCGAACGCCATGCAGTTCTACCCGCAAGCTTCGCTCGCCGAAGCGGCGGTGCACCCGGGGCTCTATCGCCGGCAGGGAGGAGCGCTCGACCTCACGACCCTGGCCGGCCCCGGTCTGGGCTATCGCCTGCTAGAGATCCAGCGGGAGCTCCCGCCAGCCGCAGCGCAGTATGGTTCATAACCTGTTTCCTTGTAGGGGCAGGTCTCAGACCTGCCCTGCTTCTCTACCGCGGCGCACCTGCCTCAGGATGCAGATAGGCCGATCCCGGGCATTCTCACGCCATATGGCAGGTGCGCATGGCGAATGGGCAGGGCGGTTCTGAGGACTTGCCCTACAAGCTCTTACGATAGGGTGGTAGCAAATGGATCATGTACGGCTCGGTCTTATCGGCCTCGGAAACATCGGCCAGTTTCATGCCCACTATCTGCGCGCGGGGAGCATCCGCCGCGCAAAGCTGGTGGCCGTCTCCGACGCCGACCCTGCGCGTTTGGCAGGCTTTTCGGACCTGCACACCTTTGCGCGCAGTGAAGATCTGATCGCCTCGGGCCTGGTGGATGCAGTGCTGATCGCCACGCCCCACTACTTCCATACGACCATCGGCATCGACGCCCTGGCCCACGGTCTGCATGTCTTGGTCGAAAAGCCCATCTCGGTGCACAAGGCCGACGCCGAGCGGCTGCTGGCCGCTCACACGGACCCCAGGCTCGTCTTTGGCGCCATGCTGCAGACCCGTACCGACCCCTATTTCCGCCGCCTGAAGGGCTTGCTTGCTGCCGGCGAGTTGGGAGAGATCCAGCGCTTCCAGTGGACCGTCACCGATTGGTTCCGCACCGAAGCCTATTACGCCTCCAGCAGCTGGCGGGCCACCTGGCGGGGCGAGGGGGGCGGTGTGCTGCTGAACCAGTGCCCGCATCAGCTCGACCTGCTGCAGTGGCTGTTCGGCATGCCCGCGCGTGTGCATGCCTTTTGCACCCTGGGCAAGTATCATCACATCGAAGTCGAGGATGAGGTGACAGCCTACCTGGAGTTCGCCCGGGGCGCCAGCGGCGTCTTTATCACCTCCACCGGCGAGGCCCCCGGCTCCAACCGCCTGGAGATTGCCGGTGACCGGGGACGCATCGTGCTGGAGGGGGGGCGACTCCACTTTACGCGCAATGAGGTGCCGGCGCGCGAGTTCTGCGAAACATCCTGTGAGGCTTTCGGGCTGCCCGCCGTGTGGGAGGCCGATATCCCTGTGCCACAGGGCGGCCCCCAGCATACTGAGATCACCCAGAACTTTGTCGATGCGATTCTCGATGGTGTGCCCCTGATCGCGCCCGCCGCTGAGGGCATCCGCGCGGTGGAGCTGGCCAATGCCATGCTCTATTCGTGCTTGCAGAAGCAGACGGTGGAACTGCCCCTGGATGGCGCCGCCTATGAGCGACTGCTGAACAAGCTGATCGAGCAGTCGACCTTCCAAAAGCAGGTGCGCAGCAGCGTCGTGACCGATATCCACCAGTCCTTTCGCTGAGAGGAGTATAGCAGTCTGGGCGTCCCGGTGTGTGTCTTCGGTGCACGCCTTATGCAATCGCCTCGCGCCCGGCGGCCGGCGTGTGCGCCAGACGCTTAGCGCCCATCGAGGAAGAGATCGCCCGCGAGGCGCAGCGCTGGTGGGAGCCGTAGAGATGCGCTGGTGGTGCGTGTAGCAAGGATCGAGATGGATCTTGCGCGCAGCCGCAGAGGACGCGGAGGGGACGGTATGAAACCGCTCAGCAAAGAGATCCTGCCGGAGGCCTTTTAAAACATCAGCCACACCGATTTCCACAGTGGGAATCGACTGGCAGTAACTTGGTTGCCTTGCCGGGTCTATGGCTCCGCAACCGCCCGGCGTTGGACCTTTAGGAGGGTGTTGCAGCCCATTTTGCCGCTCCTCGGAGCGGCAAAATGGGCTGCAATACCCTCCCCACATCCTTAAAGGAGGCTGCCGGATTTGAGCGAAGCAGGTTGCCCGGCGATTACATGACCGGTGTTCTGACTCAGTACCTGCGAAAGGAACACTCTCTATCCCTTGATGCCGGTGAGCGTGACACCCTCAACCAGGTACCTCTGGCCGATCATAAAGATAATGAAGGTGGGCAGGAAGCCTATGACGGCCCCGGCCATATCCAACCCGGCGTTGGCGCCGCCGGTATTGACCGTGGTCAAGCCGACGGTCAGCGTACGCATCTCCTGGCGTGTTGTCACGATGAGGGGATAGAGAAAGTCGTTCCAGTTCCCCATGAAGCGCAGCACAGCC
>DAOTVS010000144.1:0-11817 GCA_034436375.1 Anaerolineae bacterium
TATGAGCTCACCAGCGACAGCACGGTCATGACCATAGAGAGGGCCGCGCCGTAGCCGATCGAATTCTCTTGGAAAGCTTTGCGGTAGGTGTAGGTGGCAATGACCTGCGTGGCTGTGCCAGGCCCGCCCTGCGTCATCACAAAGACGATGCCAAATACAGAAAAGCCGCCCATCATGGTCAGGGTCGTGATCATGGTCAGCACATGCCGCAGCTCGGGGATGATGACATGCACGAACCGCTGCCAGGCATTGGCGCCGTCGATGGTTGCTGCCTCTACCAACTCGAGGCTCACATTTTGCAGGCCGGCCATGATGACGACAAAGCAAAAGCCATAATACGCCCAGATCGCTGCCACAATCAGGGCTGGCAACGCCGTAGTGGGGTTGCCCAGCCATCCCCTCGCCAGGGAGCCCAGGCCGATCAGGCGTAACAGTTGGTTCAGGGCGCCCATCAGGGGGTGATAAATCCAGTTCCAGATGATCGCGACCACGACCTCGGCCAGGATCACCGGCAGGAAATAGACGGTGCGGAACACGACCATGCCACGTGCACCGCTCCACAGCAGCACCCCGAGAAAGAGGCCGATGGCAATGGGCGAGATGGTGCCCATGATAATCCAGACGAGGTTGTGGCCCAGAGACTGCCAGAGCAGGTGATCTGAGAGCAGCCTGGCATAGTTCGCCAGGCCCACAAAATGCTTCACCGGCTGGGCCCCGTTCCAGTCGGTGAGGCTGTAGTAGATCGATTCCGCGAACGGATAGGCTACAAAGAAGAGGTACACTGCGAGGGCAGGCAAGATAAAGGCATAGCCAACGCCATAATGCTGCACCCATTCCGTGATACGTGTCTTGGAGCTGCGCCCAACCGGGCTGACCATCTGCATGGATATCTTCTCCGCGATCTCATATGATGGTCGGGCAATGCTGGGTGGATGACGCCCAGCATTGCCCGACCTGATGGGCAGGTTCAGGAGGTAATGTCCATCACCTTGCCGGCGGCTTTGGCTTCTTCCATGGCCTTCTCAAGATCGTCAGCCTGCTGTTTCGCCGTCTTTGAGCCTGCCAGGACTTCCTGGAAGCCATCTCCCATTGCTGTGTTAAAGTTGTCGGGCGTGAGCACGTCGATATTGTACGACATGTTCTCGCCACCCCCCTGCAATGCATCAAGACAGAACTTCATCAGATCCGACAGGTTATAGTCGCTCGACTTGAGGCCCTTGATGGGCGGGATCTTGGCCAACTTCTCCAGCCAGTCCTTGGCCGCCTCCTTGCCCATCAGGTAATCGAGAAACTGGAAGCAATCCTCGGCGTGCTGGGTGGCTTTGGAGACAAAGTAGCCGGAGCCCAGGCCAGCGGGAGGCGCTACGGTCTTGCCGCCGATAGAGGGATAGAAGAAAAAGCCCACTGGGTCCGCCATCGTATTCGGATCGGTATAATTGCCAACCATCCACGTGCCGGTAATGTCCATGGCCGCTTTGCCACTGTAGAACATCATATTGGCATCGTCATACGTAACGGCGTTGACATCAGGGATGAAATAGCCGGCCTTGTTCATATCGACAAAGAACATCTGGATGGCAGAGACGAAATCGTCATCGTTCCAGGGCACCTTGCCGGAGATGGCTTGCGCCAGCTTATCCCGGCCGGCGATATTGCTGCTGAAAATGCTGAACTCGTGGTAGGCCGGCCACTTGTCCTGGTCGGCAAAGGCGATAGGGACAAGCTTGGCCGCCTTGGCCTTCTCGCAGAGGGCCAGCATCTCGTCATGGCTTGTGGGCTCGCTCCAGCCCTGGTCTTGGAAGATCTTCTTGTTGTAAAAGGCGCCGAGGAACTCGAGCTCATTGCCGATGCCGTAGACCTTGCCGCCGAAGGTGCAGCGCGATTTCGTCCAGCCAAAGAAGCGATCGTTCCAGCCGTACTGCGCATAGGCATCATCCATTGGCAGCAGCAGGTCCGCAGTGGCCAGGACGCCGGCAAAGCCGGGGCCGGTATCATAGTACATGATATCAGGGCCCGTGCCTGCGCTGAGGGCCGTTTTGAGGATATCGCGCATATTGGGCTGGCTCTCTCGCTTGACCACGATATTGGGGTGGGCGTTGTTAAAGACGCCGACCATGTCATCGAGAGCCGTCGCCTCCTCACCAAATTGATCCCAGAAGAGAATATTGGCCTTTTCCTGCGCCGGCGTCGCTGCCGCAGCGGTCGGCACTTCAGTGGCTGCGGGCGCTTCCGTCGCCGCAGCAGGCGCTTCTGTAGCCGCAGCAGGCGCCTCCGTGGGTTGCGCCGGTGCGGATGGCGCGCAGCTGCTGATCACGCTTCCGACAACGGCAGTAAAGCTCAAGAGCAGGAAATCTCGCCGGGTCAACCGCTTGTTCATGCTTGCACCTCCCCTGTGCAACTGTGATTGCGGCCGGGATATGCCCCAAGCCCTTTCTCCAGCGACCAAGCTATGGCTTTAAATTGACATGGGCTACCTCTATGTGTATCCTGAGTGCTCCACGCGGCGCTTCCCATGATCTGCGCTGCCAACACAGCCAGTATATCATGCCGGCCAGGTCGCCGTCTATGGTTTGCCGCCATATATGAGACATCCATGGGACAAGGATGTGCCAAGACAGGAGATAGAAGGATCGTGGGTCAACCCGAGACCTCAGCATCTCAAACCAATGTGCCCGAAGACTTTGTCGAGCAGGTGCGCCAGGCCCTCGATTACCTCTATGATTTTGCCTATCTGCAGTCTCATCCGCTGGCACAGGCAGGCTGGTTCTCCGAAAAGCGGCCGGGCGAGACCGCCGGTCAATGCCTGCGGCGTCAGCTTGTGGCTGCCATCGAGGCCCTGAACCCAGGGCCGGGGGTTCCCTTTCGCACACCCCAGGCCCGGCTCTACAATCTGATGCTTCTGCATCATATCGAGGCGATGACCGTACAGGAGGCTGCCCACGAGCTCGGCATCTCTCGCCGCCAGGCGCACCGTGACCTCCGGCATGGGCAAGAGACCGTGGCGGCCATGCTGTGGGCGCGCCGCCCGAGCCCCAACGCCCAGGCGCCGGCGGAAACGCACCTTTCCGCCATCGAGACAGAGATCGCGCGCCTGGAAGCCAGGCCCAGGCCCACCGATGTGTGCTCGCTCTTGCAGGACGCCATGGAGCCCCTGCAACGACTGGCTGCCCAGAAGGGCATCTGTTTTCAGCTCGAGATTCCCCAAGGCCCTGTCGCCATCTCGACCGATCCTGTTATTGCCCGGCAAGTATTCGTGAACGCCCTCAGTCATGCGCTGGGGCAAGCCCAGCCGGGCGTTTTGCGGGTAACCCTGAACACCAGTGAGCAAGTTGCCCTGGCCTTCCACTATGCCCGCCAGCCAGAGACGACGCATGCTCAGCCGGTGGCGCAGGTGGTGACCCGGTTGGCCGAGCGTCTCGGTTGGGCGGTCAGGGAAGGAACTGAGGAAGGGGAGAACGGCGCCATCGTTCTGCAGATGACGGCCCGCTGCCCGATCATTGAGATCATTGACGATAATGAAGGATTGGTGGAGCTTTTGAGTGACTACCTGACCGGGCACGCTTGTCAGGTAGTAGCTGTGACCAGTGGCCGCGAAGGGCTGCGCCTGGCTATGGCCACGCCGCCCGATGCCATCATTCTGGATGTCATGATGCCTGACCTGGATGGATGGGAATTCCTGCAGCGCTTAAGGGCCAATCCCCAGTGCGCCAATGTACCGGTGATTGTCTGCTCCATCATCGATAACCCCGATCTGGCTTACTCTTTGGGCGCCTCTTCCTTCCTGGCCAAACCGGTCGCCCGCGACGACATCCTTGGGGCACTGCGACAGTTGGGTGTGGTTTGAGAAACACGGTTTATCAGCTCGCCCGCCCGTCATGGCGAGGCTCCAGCACGCCGATGACCGCCTTGAGGCAACGCAGGGTATCGACGATACTCAACCCTCCCGCCCGCTGAACCACGAGCCGGCTCCCGCGTTGCGCCAGAGCATCGTCGATATAGCTGTTGGCCGTCAGCAGCATCACAGGCACCGCCGCAAACTCGGGCCGGCGCCGCATCTCCTCGAGCATCTGAAAACCATCCATCACTGGCATGATCAGGTCCAGCAGCACAAGATCCGGCTTGCGGGCCATCATGGCCCGCAAACCATCAGCGCCATCGTAAGCATGGCGCGCCACAAGGGCACGCCCGCATCCTTCCAGCGCCTGCTCGACCAGTTGACAAAAGCCTCGATCATCGTCGACGATCAGGACGTCTCGCACGGCGCCCCGTGCAAAATCAGGCGACCCCTTGGGCTCTGAATCGTCGCCTGGTTTGCCAAATGGCCTCGTGAGTGCTGAAGAGGGCGCCTGATTTTGCTCCAGTGCAATTGAACATAAATCCGCACACCCTTTGTCGCCTGACGAGGCATACGGCAAAAGGGTGTGCGGATTTATGTTCAATTGCTCCAGGCGGCTGATCTCCTGCAGCAGTTGGGCAATGTGGAGCGGCTTGGTCAGGCAAGCTGCCACACCCAACTCTCCGGCCAGCCAGGCCTGGCTGGGCAGCGAGCACTCGATGACGGGCACACGATGCGCCAGTTCCTCCTGCACGCTCGCCCTTTGCCCCGGCGCCATATTGCAGATGACTGCCCGCGGATGATGCAGCACGACCTGTTCATCCAGGCTCCTCACGTCATCGGCCTGGATAATATCATATTCCTCAATGTGCCGGCGCACCAATGCCGCGACCGCAGGGTCAGGGTCGAGCAGCAGAATGGCGGGGCGCGCCTCGCCTGGCGAGGATTGCAGGGGGCGACCTGCTTGTGAGTAAGGCATCAGCCCCCGATGGTCCAGGATCGGCAAGGTAAAGTAAAACGTCGAGCCGCTTCCGACCTTGCTTTCGACCCAGATGCGCCCATGGTGCGCTTCGATGAACCGCTTGCAGATCGACAGGCCGAGGCCGAACCCGCCCTGTCTGCGCCGCAGCGAGCCATCGACCTGGTAAAACTCCTCAAAGATGCGTCCCAGGCGGTCCCCTGGAATGCCGGCGCCTGTATCGCTCACACTGATCAGGATATCATCAGCCAGGCGTTTGACCTCCAGCCGCACCTGGCCCTGTTCAGTAAAGCGTGCCGCATTGTTCAACAGGTTGAGCAATACCTGTCTCATGCGCGTACGATCCAGCCGCAAAGTGGGCAACCCTGGAGCGATCTCGACCTGCAGCTGCACCGGGCGCCCCTGGAAGAGATCGGAGGCGATCTCCGCTGCTTCGCGCACGAGCGCCTCCAGAGAGGTCTCTTCCTTATCCAATGTGAACCCTGCCATCTCAAAGCGGGCGAGATCGAGCACATCGTTGATCATCTCGAGCAGATGGTGGCTGTTGCGATAGATCTGGTACACGGCGCGGCGCAGCTTGGGCGGCCAGCGCATCTCGCCGTACATTTCCGGCGAGAGGTAGATCATCTCGCTAAAGCCCAGGATGATGCTCAGCGGCGTGCGCAATTCGTGGCTCACGTTGGCCGCAAAGCGCTCTTTCAGCATGCGGGCTTCCTCCGCCTGCTGCCGGGCAGTGATCAACTCGTGCTGGGTATGGCGCAAAAGGGAATTGCTCAGATCGAGGGACTTGAGAGCTTTGTTGAGCTCACCCTGGCGGTCGCGAGATATCTCTAGCAAGTGGTCAGCCCGCTGCTGCATCGTCCAGGCCCACTCCAGGGCAGTATAGAGTGTGCGCACCGCCAGCCAGGCCAGAACGGCGCCCAGAGCCTGCGCCGCCAGCAGGGGGGGCAACGGATAGGCGCGCGTACCACTCCGCACCAGCCACAGTGCCCAAGCCCCGATGGCAAGCGCCGTAGGCAACTCGCCGCCCGATACCAGCATCGCGCTCACAAAGCTCAGCAACAGTCCCAGCGAGGGGAGCCAGGGGGCATCGAACAGTGCCATCGCGGCCAACAACCAGGCGAGGAGGCCCCATACCAACAGATGCCGCGCGGGCTCGAACCCTCTGCGCACGAGAGCATACACGGCTCCGCCGAGTGCCGCCAGCAGACCCAGCGCAATACACGCGAGGAGGGAGAATGGCTCCCAGGGCAAGATCGCCCACATGAGCGCCAGGCCTGAGCCTGCGAGCACCAAGGCCGTGCGGCCCGCCAATTCGTTGCGCACATTCTCCAGATTGGCTTGTTGTCGCTGCTCAGGCACCATCATGCCATCCTCCACCCGCTCACACGACGATGTGAAAACCGTAGACCAGGCAAAGAGCGCCTGGGCGGTCTGGTCAATCACACAGCATTATAATCACAGAGGGAGGCGCAGGCGAAACACGCTGTGTGGGGGCGTTTCCCAGGCAACGAAAGAGGCCCCGGCAGATACGAACGGGCGTATCTACCGGGGCCTCGAAACAGCAGCCTATCCTGTTCCCCACATCGGCGCCTGCGCCCCTCAGTCGTCATGCTTCCGTGTTGGCGAAGGCGAAACCTCCTCTGCAGAGGCTTGCGCCGTCGCTGTAGCCGGCATCGCCGTCGGCGAAGAGCTTGCCGACTTGGTCGCCAGGGGCCCTGCCGTCGGCTCGTGCCTGGCTGCTGCGGCCCAGGTAGGCCACGTCGCGGGCGCGCGTGTTGGCCTGTTATGGCCGTTGCCACGCTGGGCCGCTGTGGGCTCGGCCGTCGCACGAGGGGCCTCAGTTGGGTCGTTGTGGCCGTCGCTGCGGCTGGTAACCGTGCGCCCCGAGGCCGCATCAGGAGCCTCGGTCGGCTTGTGGCCATTGCCATGCCCGGTGACCGTAGGCTCTGGCGCAGGCTCGGTCGCCCCAACCGGTGCGAAGGTTGAGGTGGCCTGTGGTGTGGGTGTGAGCGTATGTGTGGAGAATGGCGCATGCTCGACCGGCGGATCTGCTCTGGGCTGTCCTTCAGGCTCAGCCGTGGGCGTGGCCACCACCAGATGCCCGCCGGAGACCCACCCTTCCTCACCGGCGTTCAGGCGAGCCGAGTCGCTGCCCGCCTGCACCGTGACCTGGCCATGCTCGGCGCGCACCTGCGTCTCTTCGCCCTGCACCCAAACATCGTAGCGCGTCGCACCATTCTCGGCGCGCGTCACCGCCGACGGCGCACTCACCTGCACCGAGCTCTGCCGCCCGGCCAGTTCGTGGGTCGTATGGCCAGCCGTCTGCGTCAGGCTCACCTTGCTTGCCCCACCCCAGCGTGGGCCGCTGAGGCTTGTGATCTCCAACTCGCCATCCCCGGCCAGCAGGCTTTGGCTGCCATCGGCATAGGCCAGCAACGCGCTGCCTCCCAGCGCGGTGCGCAGCGCGCTGCCCGGCAACAGCCTCATGCCCGGCACGGCAGCCTGCCACACCGACGAGCCCGGTAAGCGCACCTCTACCTGGCCCTGCACACCCGTCAGGCAGGCCGCCTGTACCACCGTTGCATTGCCCCAGGCCAAGGCGCCACCCAAAAGGAGCAGCACCGACAGGGCGATGACCGCTGCAGCACGGGTACGCTGCGGCGCCCACAACCTGTGCAACAGCGCAGCCAGGCCCAGCCTGTGAGCGCGGCGGCCCCGGTAAAGCTCGCGGGCGCGCATCACGGTCGGCGCCGGGGCATCCACGAGCTCATCCGTCGCCATGAGGTCCAGCACGCGCTGCACCCAGGCCAGGTCCCGCGCGCAGCGCTCACAGCCCGTCGCCAGATGCGCCGCCACACGCGCCTGGGCCTCGGACCCCAGGCGGCCTTCGGTATAGTCGATCAGATCTTCAAACGTGACCTCGTGCTGCACGCTTACTGCCTACTTTATGGGCGAGAATTGCGATGAGGCATCGACGAATGCATGGGCCAATATACAAGCCTACACAATAGAGACGGGCGCCGTAATCCGAAATACAGCACTCGGGTGTAAATTCGTTAACCTTCGGCCAGGGGCCCCCTACCGAAAGCCCATGCTGGCCAGAATGCCCCGCAGGCGTTCCAGGCAGCGAGCGCGCGTCGGACCAATGGAGCCCTCCGGCATCTTCAGTTCCTCGGCAATGGCTGCATAGGAGGCCGGCTCGGGAGTATAAAAGAGCCGCTGCAAGAGCTCCTGGCAGCGACCGCCCAGGCGCTCCAGGCCCTGGCGCACCAGGTTCTGATCCTCCATGCGCTGGAAGAGGACGTCGGGGGGTAGCTCATGAGCAGGGCGCATCTCCAGCAGGTCGCTGGCATCCGCATCGGGCTGAGCGACACGCACACGCGTCACGCGCCAGGCCTCGCGGCGGGTAATGGTCGTCAGCCATGCCCCCAGGCGCTCACGATTGCGACAGGTTTCGAGTTTGTCGATGAGGATGGTGAACACCGTTTGAAAGACGTCATCTGCCTCGGCAGGAGTCAGGCCGCAGCGTAGCGCAACCGAGTAGACCAGGCGCTGGTAGCGTGCCACCAGTTGCGTCCAGGCTTCCTCGTCGCCGGCGAGGCAGGCATCGACCAGTTGTGCATCCGTGCGTTGATCCACCATGCGAAGCCTTACTTGCCATCCGAAGGGGCCGGCGTATAATGACAGTCTCTGTACATATTCACTAGGACGCGAGTGGTTATGGGTCAGATACGGTCGGCAGACATGAATGTGTGGCCAGCAAAGCCTCGCGCCACCGTTCAGGCTCGCTTTACCGATGGGCGCATCTTTGAGGGCCCGGTCGGCGTGCCCCTGGCTGCTTTCATCAAGGCTGCTTTCCCAGATCAAAGCGTGCCCATTGTCGCTGCCCTGGTCGATGGCAAGCTGCGCGAGCTCTCGTGCGCTACCGAGAGAGACTGCACTGTCGAGCCCCTCACCATTACCAGCAGCGATGGGCTGCGCATCTATCAGCGAGCGCTCTCTTTCCTGCTGGTTGTGGCCGCTCACGAGCTTTTTCCCGAGGCGCAGGTCATCATCGACCATTCGCTGACTCTGAGCGGCCTCTACTGCGAGGTCAGGAATCATCCTCCCCTCTCCTCTCAGGATGTGCGCCAGCTGGAAGAGCGCATGCATCAGATCGTGCAGGCCGACGAACCTATCCTCCGTCGCCGGTTGTCGTTGGCCGAAGCCCGGGCGATTTTCGAGCGCCAGGGCTATGCCGATAAGGTGCGCCTCCTGCGATTCCGGCAGAAGGATTACCTGACGGTCTATGAGCTTCGTGGCGTGGTCGATTACTTTTATGGCGCCATGGTGCCTTCTACAGGCTATCTCAAGCGTTTTGGGCTCTCCCTTTGTCCGCCCGGGCTGCTTCTGCTCTTTCCCCATTCCGACACGCCCACCTCGTTGCCCGTCATCCGCCAATATCCGCGCCTGGCCGGTATCTTTCGGGAATATGAGGAATGGCTCGACCTGCTCAATGTGACCGATGTGGGCGGGCTTGATGAAGCCATCGAGAGCGGGCGTATGCGCGAGGTGATCCTGGTGGCCGAGGCATTGCATGCCCAGCGCATCGCCGAGATAGCGCGCGATATTGCCAGCCGCCGCGAGCAGACGCGCATCGTCCTCATTGCCGGGCCTTCGTCCTCCGGCAAGACGACCCTGGCCAAGCGCCTGGCCATCCAACTCATCGCCAACGGCGTCCGCCCCCTGGCCCTGGAGCTAGACGACTATTTCGTTGACCGCGACAAGACGCCTCGCGATGCTAACGGTGACCTGGATTACGAGAGCCTGCACGCGCTGGATCTGGAGTTGCTGAACCGCCACATGAGAGACCTGTTGGCAGGGCGCGCTGTGCGCCTACCTCAGTACGATTTCGCCAGCGGCCGAAGTATCCCGGGGAGAGAGGTCGCCATCACCAGCGATCAGGTGATCCTGGCCGAGGGGATCCACGGGCTGAACCCGGACCTGTTGCCCGGGCTCGACCCTGAGCGAGTGCTGCGCATGTACGTCTCGGCGCTGACCCAGCTCAATATTGACCATCACAACCGCGTGCCCACCACCGATACACGCCTGTTGCGGCGCATCGTGCGCGATGCGCAGTACCGTGGCTATAGCGCCCAAGCTACCATTCAGCGCTGGGCCTCGGTCACACGGGGCGAGCGGCGTAACATCTTCCCCTATCAGGATCTGGCTGATGTGATGTTCAACTCGGCTCTGGTATATGAGCTGGCTGTGCTCAAGACCTTCGCCGAGCCGCTCCTGGCGCAGATCGATCCGGGCACCCCGGAATACCCTGAAGCGCGCCGGCTGATGGCCTTCCTGGAATGGTTCCGGCCCTGGCCGGCCGATACTGTGCCCGACAATTCGCTCCTGCGCGAGTTCGTCGGCGGCTCCAGTCTGCGCGAGTTTGTGTTATGAGCTACGCTATGACCCAGGGGGCAAAGGACCGTGGAGGAGGTCTTTATGCTCCTGGCGCCCTGTAGCCAGACCTTAGCATACTGGACAAGCGGCGCTCTCTAGACTATAATCACGGCAACTTGCCCCAGAGGAGGTAACATGCCCAACCGGGTACTCTTGCAGATCGGCCCCATTGCGATTTATTGGTACGGGGTGCTGATTGTCATTGGCGCTCTGGCGGCAGCCTATATCGCGGCCAGACAAGCCGAGTTCAAGGGGGATGACCCCGAGCATGTTTGGAACGCCTTGCTGCTGTGCCTATTTTTGGGCGTGATCGGCGCCCGCCTGTACCACGTCGTCTCCAGCCTGAACTATTACCTGGCCCACCCGGGTGAGATCTTTGGCCTGCGCATGGCAGGGTTCGGCATCTATGGCGCCGTTGCCGGGGGGGCCCTGGGCCTCTTCATCTACACGCGCCGGCACGGGCTGAGCTTCCTGCGCTGGGCCGACTATACGGCTCCCGGGCTCGCTCTGGCTCAGGCCATTGGCCGCTGGGGCAACTTTTTCAACCAGGAGCTCTACGGCAATCCCACCAACCTTCCCTGGGGCATCTACATCGCACCGGAGAACCGCCTGCCGCAATTCGCCCAGTACACCCACTTCCATCCCACCTTCCTCTACGAATCGCTGTGGAACCTGCTGGCTTTTGGCATCCTCTTCTGGATCAGCCGCAAGTTCACCAAGCGCCTGATGGAGGGCGATCTTTTCCTGCTTTATGGCGTGCTCTACCCGCTTGGCCGCTTCTTTGTCGAATTCGAGCGGCCCGATGCCTGGAAGATCGACGGCGTGCCTACCGCCCAGTGGGTCGCCATTGCGGCCATCCTTTTCTTCGGCAGTGTGCTTATCTACCGGCACCAGCGGGGGGGCACCAAGGCATCGGCCTCGCCCCAGCCGGCCTTGCAAGAGGAAAAGCCTGCCCAGTAGCATCCGGCTTACAGCGGAGATTGGGGGCTGTCAACGGATTCCGGGAGCGGGCTGGTCGCGCCATGGCAGCAAGCAATCGGTGTAATCCGTTGACAGCCCGCTCGATCGTTCTGAACCATCGCTAACCGTCGAACACCACCGGAAAAGGTAGCGTCTCCGTGCTCCTCAGCATCTTTGTCAACAACATCCTGCCGCCGCTCCTGGTCATGGCTGCCGGCTTTGTGCTGGAGCGAGCGCTCGGCGTGGACCCCAAAGCTCTGTCGCGCCTGGCCCTCTACGTCTTTACCCCAGCTCTCATCTTTGGCTCGCTGGTCAATTCCCAGATCGGTGGCAGCGAATTCGGGCAGATTGCCCTCTTTGTTGTCCTCTTTATGTTCATCATGTGGGGGATCGGGCTGATTACCAGCCGCATCCTGCGCTTTGACAGCCGGCAGACCAACGCTTTTCTCCTGGCGACTCTCTTCTCCAACTGCGGCAACTATGGCCTGGCGGTGGTGCTCTTTGCCTTTGGCCAGGCCGGCCTGGAGCGTGCGCTGGCTTACTTTGTCGTCAGTTCCCTTCTTACCCACACCTTTGCCGCCTACTTTGCCTCGCGGGGCTC
>DAOTVS010000145.1:0-14535 GCA_034436375.1 Anaerolineae bacterium
GCAAGATAGCGTACCCCCCCTCATCCACGGGGACGACCCAGCGGTAGCAGCCGTTGACGATCTCCGCTTTGTGCCAGGCACCATCAGCGAGGCTGAGCAGGTCGGGCAGGGCGCCGGGCAGGTTGCGCGGCATCTCGATGCGCACGAGGCGCGCCGGCCCGGGGTTGATGAGGAACAGGAGTCTTTCCCCATTACTCAGGCCGCTGCGCCACTGGACGTTTTCGCCCACATCCAGAGCCTGCACCACAATCGCCGGCTCAGCCCCGGCATGGCGCAGGAGAGCGCGCAGCCAGGATTCAAAGTCATAGTTGCGCTGTTGATAGTAGGGCTGGCCGAAGAACGTGCCCAGGGCAAAGACCTCACCCCGCCCCACCTTGCGGTGAGTGGCCAGGGGCTGCCGGCCCTCCATATAGGCCAGGACGGTAGCGCCCTCGGCGTCGAGCGGGCTGACCCAGGTGCCGGGCTGCAGCGAGTAGGTGCGCCCGTCCACGGCAACGTCGACCTTGCCCTCGGGCGGCAGGCGCCGGCCCCCGTCGCGGATGCCGAGGGTGCTGGCAAAGGGGCGGTCAGGGCCGGGCTCACGGTAAAAGCCCGGCTGAGAAAAGGCATCAATCTCCGTCTCGCAGATAAGGGTGCCGCCTTCCTCGACAAACTGTTGCAGGCGACGCGCCGCCGCCTCGGGCACGATGAGCGGCCAGGGCAGGATGAGCACCTTGATGCCCTGCAGGCGATCCAGATGGGTCGTGGAGACGACGCGGTAGGGCACGCTCAGGCGCTCCAGGGCCAGCAGGTAGCCGGCCAGCGCCTCGCCGGCCAGGGCGGCAGTGCCATCCTGGGCCCAGGCGAGGTGATAGTTGTCGGGGATGAAGAGCGCCCCCACAGCCGGCTCATCCGGCTGGTAGGCATCGAGCAGGTCGTTATGGCGCTGGAGCAGGTCGCCCGTCTTCTTCAGGGCGGCGATGCGCTCCTCGGCCAGGCCGTCGTGCCCCGTCAGGCCAAAGCCTGAGGATTCGCGGCCAAAGAGCTCGTCACGCCAGCACCAAAAGATGACGCCCTTGGCGCCGCGCGCATAGCCGTTCCACACCCAGCGCTGCTGCGGCTGTGCGGCCACCGAGGGGAAGACGGTAAAGCCGCCCCGCGCCGAGCCGCCCTGCAGCTCGCTGACCCACATGGTCTTGCCCGGCCCGGCCGCCGAGCGGATCGATTCCACGCGCACACCAAAGCCGGCATCGCCGAGTGCCCTGTCCTTGGGCTGCCAAAAGGGAAAATGCGAGCAGCCGAAACCGTCGAGCTCGTCGGCCAGCTCCCAGTCATTGCCGCGCGAGAGGGCCTGCTCGTAATCCAGGCCCCAGGAGAGGGTGGCCGGCGTGGCGCAGTGGGCCGAGATCAGGTGTTTGGGGTCCTCTGCGTGCAACGCCTGATAGCGGAAGTGGGCATGCTCCCTGGCGCGCCAGGTGAGGAAACGGGTAAAGTCGATCATCTCGCTGTAGACGCGCCCGGGCACCTTGCCTGGGAAGACGTCATCCCACGAGCAGTAGCGGCGCTGCCAGGCCGCGTTCAACCCCTCCAGGCCGCCATAGCGCTTGTCGAGCCAGCGGCGGAAGGCGGCCAGGGTGTGCTCGCAGTAGCAGACGTGGCCGTCGGCATTCACGGCCCAGCGCGTCTCGTTCCAGCAATCCCAACCGATGAGATTGGCCGCGCCGGCGTAACGGGCGCCGATGGTGTGCAAGAACTGGGCCATGCGCTCGCGCACGGCAGGGTTGTCGGTGCAGCCGCCGGGGGTAAGGCCCTGATTCATCTCGCGGCGCAGGGTCGAGATGACCTTGTGCCCCATGTGATCGACCATCTCCGAGCCGGGGACCACCCGGTGGATCCAGAAGGGGTGGATCTCGGCGATGGTGGAAAGGATCACGCCCAGGCCGCGCTTATCCGCCTCGGCAACCAGCTCATCATAATCTTCAAAGCGGTAGACGCCCGGTTCGGGCTCGATCCAGCCCCACACGGCCCAGAATTGGACGGCCGAGAGCCCCGCATCGCGCATGCGGCTGAGGTCATCTTGCCAGTAGCGGCGGTGGGGGAAGGGCGGACGGTAGTATTGGGTAGCGATGAACACGGTAGCTCCTTGTCATAGGCGCCCAGATTGCCATAGAGAGCGCAGCCGGGTTTTACGCTGCGCATGCCCCCGGCACGGACTCCTCAGGGGGAGCCTGTTTAGGGGGAGCCTGTTTGCAAGATCATGATCTTGCAAACAGGCTCCCCCTGAGACTGAGGCCGGTCAGAAGCGAAGCATATCGCCCGGCAGCGTGCCCAGGCCATTGGCTGGAACGATATCATGACCAGCGCAGGCAGACCATGGCAGATCGGGCAGCAAACTCACATTTGCGAGAGGACCCCATCGATGAGATCACGCATGCGGGGGCCGATGACCTGCCCGGCAGCGATGACCTCCTCGTGAGAGACCTCGCCTTCGTCGCCAGTCAGGTGGGCGACGTTAGTAATGCCGGAGAGGCCAAGCACGCGCAAGCCCAGGTGGCGGGCGGCGACGACTTCGGGCACGGTCGACATACCGACGGCATCGGCGCCCATAAGCCGGAGCAGGCGCACCTCGGCTGGCGTTTCGTAGGTGGGGCCAGCGACCATGATGTAAATGCCCTCGCGCAGGGTGATGCCCCGCTCGCGCGCCGCATTCCGGGCCAGGTCGGCCAGGGCGGGATCATAGGCACGGGTCATATCGGGGAAGCGGGGGCCCATCAGCGGATCATTGGGGCCGCGCAGGGGCGAGTGCCCGGCCATGCCCGGCAGGTTGATGTGATCGGTGATGAGCATCACCTCGCCCACATGAAAGGTCGGGTTGAGGCCGCCCGACGCATTGGTGACAATCAGCGTCTTTACCCCGAGGGCCTTGAGCACACGCACCGGCAGGGCCAGTTCGACCATGGAGTAGCCCTCGTAAAAGTGGGTGCGGCCATTGAGAATCGCCACGGTATGGCCGGCCCAGCGGCCCACGATCAGCTCGCCGCGGTGCCCCTGCACAGTCGACAGCGGCCAGTAGGGGAGGCTCGAGTACGGGACGGCGGTGGCCTGGTCGAGATGCTCCGCTACGGCGCCCAAGCCCGAGCCGGTGATAATGCCGATATCAGGTCGCGCACCCACGTGGGTGCGGACGAAGGCGGCAATGGATTCATAGACAGACTGCGAAGGCTGCAGGTCCATAGTTGAGATAGCTCCCTGGCGCGTAATGCGCAAAACGTAATGCGTAAGGTCGCCACGCCGGAAAGCCCGCTGCCTTCGGTAAGGCTCGCCGAGCGAGCGCTACGTCAAGCCTCAGAGCTACCACATAGCGACCTTACGTATTACGGATTACGGATTACGGATTACGGATTACGTTTTACTCTTTCGCACGCGGGTGCGCATCGTCGTAGGCTGAGCGCAGGCGATCGCTTGAGACCTGGGTATAGACCTGGGTGGTCGAGATATTGGCGTGGCCCAAGAGTTCCTGCACATTGCGCAGGTCCGCCCCGCCGTTCAAGAGATGGGTAGCAAAGGAGTGCCGCAGAGTGTGGGGCGTGACCGGCGTCTTGATGCCAAGCTCCTCCACGTAGCGGCGGATAATGAGCCAGAGGCCCTGCCGGGTCAGCCGGTTGCCCCGGTGATTGAGGAAGAGGGCTTTCTGCTCGGGCTTTTTGAGCAACTGCACACGGGCCCGCTCCAGATATTCCTCTACGGCATGGATGGCGCGGTCATAGATTGGGATGACCCGCTCCTTGTTGCCCTTACCGATACAGCGCACTGTGCCTGAGGCAGGGTCCACGTCGCCCACATCCAGGTTGACGACCTCGCTTACGCGCATGCCTGTCGCATAGAGCAGCTCAAGGATGGCGCGGTCGCGGCGACCCCGGGAGCTATCGAGCGCCGCTGGAGCGGCGAGAAGTTGGTCAACCTCCTCCTTGGAGATGGCCTTCGGCAAGTACTTGCGAACCTTGGGCGAGTCGAGAGTAGCGGAAGGATCTTCGCTAATCACCCGTTCGGTCAGGAGGAAATGGAAGAACGATTTGACCGCGGCGACTTTGCGAGCCACGGTAGCCGACGAATACTCACGCTCCCCTTTCAAGAAGAGGATGAAGGCGATCAAGTCTTGCTTCGTGACATCGGGCCAGGAGGCGACCGCCGACTTTTGAGAGGTTTGCTCCCTGAGAAATCGCTCGAACTGTTGCAGGTCGTTGCGATAGGCGATCAGGGTGTTGACCGAGTAGCCCTTTTCGACTTCTAACGATTTCAAGAAGCTCCCGATCTGCTGTTCCATACGTTCGCATCCCCCTTGTAGGCTGGCAAAGCCGCCGGTAAGAGCCTATCCGCCAAGCTGTGGCCTGGCCCCAACAGACACAAATCCTGCGCCAGGGGGCTTTTCGGGTAGGCGCCGACATGACCGGTTATGGGTTGTATTCTACCACCACTTTGCATAAGGTCCAAATCAGTTTCAACATTGTTACAATGAGAGCACAGGCAGGGCCAGGCGCACCGACTGTTGTTTGAGCAGGGCGCTCCACATCACCGTGAACGCCGATGCCCAATCGGGCTGGGGTGCCATGGGCCGATGCGCGCCCAGGTAGCCGTAGCGCTCGGCGGTGAGGCCGTGCACGGCCGCCAGGGCCTGCCCCACCTGGCGCAGCATCTGCGCCTCGGCTGCCGACGACAGGTCCAGCTCCGTCAGCCGACGCCCCGGCAGCCACTCCAGGATCATATAGTCACGGTCGAGCAGGCGGCGCGAGCCATCATAAGCCAACACTTGAGCTACGGGCAGTCTGCGCGCGCAGCAGGCGGTGAATCTCCGGCTCCTGCGCCATCATGTTACGCTCGTAAAGGAGCAGGCAGGCGCCCTCCGGCGGGGCGATGCGCAGCACATACTGCCGCTGCCCGCAAGCAACATAGCAGGACGTGTTGTGCTTGCCCGTGGGAATGCGCCGGAAGACAGGCTGGGCGCCGTCGCTCAGGCCATGGGCCTCGATCAGCGCCGCCAGCATCTCTTACGCAAAAGGCTCAGCGCTCATCGCGCACCGCTCTTGCCCAGGGCCTGGACCTTCAGTCCTCTGCACAAGCACGCAAGGGAGTTTCCCAACAGTATCGCTTCCAGCCTCGGGCGGCCTGGCTCGAGCACACAGCCGGCTTTCCCAACAGTATCGCCTTCAGCCCCGGCCAGCCTTGCTCAAACACACAACCGGGTTTACCAACAGTATCGCCTCGAGCCTCGGGCGGCATGCTGAAGCACTCGACGGGGTTCACCGACAGCGTCTCATGCCCACCTTAGCGCTCTCCCCGCTAAGGCAAAAACTCCCGCCGAACCTTGGCGACATAGGTGTATTCGGGGTCGACGAACTGGGTGCAGCGGGCCTCCAGCACCTGACCCAAAAGCAGCACCGCCTCTGGCTCGGGCAGGCCGTAATCGTCGGCCAGCCAGTAGACCAGCTCCTGCACGGCGATGCGAAAGGCGTCCTCGGCGGGGCGGGCGCAGCCGACGGTGATCAGATACTCCCTCGTCTCGATGCGCGGCCAGGTCATGCGCGGCGGGCGCGGGCCCAGCGAGGCGATGGTGAGCATCACCTCGCCGCGGGTCTCGATGCCGCCGCCGCAGCAGATTTCACCGTCGCCCTGCCGGGCATGCACATCGCCCACGTGCAACAGGGCCCCGGGCACATAGACGGGCAGGTAGACGGTCGCGCCGGGGGCGACCTCCTGCACATCCAGGTTTCCGCCGTGCCGGCCCGGGCGGGTGTTGGCCAACACCTCGGCTTCCGGGGCGGTGGCGATCACACCGATCATGGGCTGCACAGGCAGGCGCAGCGACGGCGACCAGTGGATGTAGCCCTCCTTGATCTCCACCGTGCGCGTAACCACCCCCCATTCCCGCTGCCGGATCCAGTCGGGAAAGGGGTTTTGGCCCGGGGCGAAACCGGTGTAGCCCAGCGTATCCACATCGACCCGCTCGATGCGCACGCCCAACACATCGCCCGGTTGGGCGCCTGCAATGTAGAGGGGGCCGCTGGCCGGGTTGTGGGCCAGGCTGCGCTCAGGCGACCAGGCATCCTGTACGCTCTGCAACCAGCTCCCCGTGCAGAGCTCCGTTTCGACCAGCACCGTCTCGCCCACCTCGACAGTAAGGGCGGGCGGATTGTAGCGGCCCACATAATCATAGGTTGTCGCGCGCGACACTCGTTTCATTGGCTGAGCTCCCTCATGCCTGGCAGGCAAGCTCTGGTTAGCGCCGGGCACTCCGCTCCGCCGCCACCCGGCCTCAACCGGAGGATTTTCAGGGTACAAACCCGACCGATGCGAAGCCCGGCACCCGGGGCATCACCCTGACCGGCAACACCGCCATTATACCATCATTATTGCCAAGTATCCAATCATACAGCAAGACCATAAATTGACAGGTGTCGCTGCTGATGCTATTATGGTCGAGCCTGCCAGATGACTTATCTGGCAGGTCTAGAACAGGAAAAGCGCATGCGCCTTGCGCGTTGGCTAAGCACATCCCTCGTGCTGGCACTGATGGTTCTGTTGGGGTGGCCCGGTTACGGCGCAGGCGATGACACGCAGCAATGGACACGCTTCGCGACGGTCGACGGGCTGCCTTCCGACACCATATGGGCAATCGCAGCGAGCCCAGACGGGGGAGATATCTGGCTGGGCACGAGCAATGGGGCCAGCCTGTTTCGAGACGGCCGCTGGTATAGTTACACACAGGAACAGGGCCTGGGCGCCAATTGGGTCACCGCACTGGCCGTGGACCCGGCCAATCGCGTCTGGTTCGGCACCTTCGGCGGTGGGCTGACGGTCCTCGATGCGGCAAAGTCTGCTTTGCCTGGCGGAAACCGCTGGCAGACCTACACGGCCGCCAATTCTGGCCTGCCCGGCGACTGGATCAGCGCGCTGGCGATCGATGATCAGGGCCGGGTCATCTGCGGCACCTGGGGCCGCGGCGTGGGCGTTTTCGACGGCCAAACCTGGCAGACCTACGCCACAGACAATTCACCACTGCCCGATGATTATGTAACGGCCGTGGCGACGGGCAGCAACGGCGGCGTCTGGATTGGCCTGCACGGCCATGGCCTGGCACACCTGCAGGGCAGCCAATGGACCTTGTACGACAGCAAGGCGGGGTTGCCTGATGATTTCGTGTCGGCATTGGCCGTGGGAGCCGATGGCTCGCTCTGGGTGGGCACCGACGAGGGGCTCTCGCAGCTCGACAGCGACGGGCGCGTGTCACACACCTATAACAAGGCCAATGGCCTGCCCGATGACCGCATCGAGGCGCTGGCCGTCGGCCCGGATGGCCGCCTGTGGGTGGGCACGGCCAACGGCGCCGCCGTGCTGGAGAACGGGCGCTGGACGGTCTACCAGGGCGCCGATACCCTGGCGCACAACTATGTGAGCGCCCTCGCCGCCACGTCCTCTGGCGTGTGGTTCGGCAGTGTGACCGCTGGCGTGGCTCACTATGGGGTCAGCGCCGTCGCCTCGACGCGGCGGCTGCCCGTGGTGCTGGTGCACGGCTGGCACGGCCCCGACAGCGACCTCCTGGAGGACTCCGAATACCGCTTCATGGCGAGCTGGCTGCGCGAAGACGGATTCCCGGTCTATTACGCTCAAGGCATCTCGCCCAAGAATACCCTGGACCAGAATGCGGCCCAACTAAAGGCGGTGATCCAGCGCGCCAAAAAGGAAACCGGCGCCGCTCAGGTCGATATCATTGCCTTTAGTATGGGCGGCCTGAACGCCCGCGCCTATATGGAGTCGGGGCTCTATGCCGGTGACGTGGACCAGGCATTCATCCTTGGCACGCCAGAGGTGGGCGTGCACGAGTGGTACCCCTTCCTGATGCGTGAGCTGCACGAGTGGTCCAAAGACCCCTCAGCCGTGGAGCTGACCCCCGATTATGCCAATCTCTTCAATGCCCTGCACGCCAACCCGGGCATACCCTATACCCTGATTGCCGGCGATGCCCACCAGCCAGAACTGCCGGAAACTCTGCGCGACCTGCCGCCGGGCGACGCTTTGATTATGGCCGGCGAGGCGCTGGCGCTGGACGGCCCCAATGTGCGCAAGATCCTGACCAACGACCTGCACGCCTTTTCCGATCAGACGATCCTGCTGGGCCTGCCTTCCTATTTGTGGCCGCGCGATACCTACGATGCCTATATCCGCAACGGGCTGCGCCTGGGGCCAGGGGTGCCGCTGCCGGGCGAGCAGGAAGAGACGCCGCCGGCCATTCCGGTGCCCTCGGCGCCCATCCACTCGCCCTTTTACGACGGCCAGGTGAGCTCGGGGCAGAGCATGACCCAGACGGTGCAGATCGATACCGCGGGCGATGTGCACTTTTACCTGCGCAGCCAGAACGGGGGCGATGCGCTCAGCTTTAGCCTGATCGACCCCTCGGGCGCGCGCATCGACGCCAAGACCATCGGCCAGCGGGGCGAGTTCTTTGACCTGGGCCTGGCCGACCTGCAGAGTTACCTCGTACACAACGCCCAGCCCGGCGCGTGGAAGGTGGTGGTGGGGCGGGCGGCCGACGCCCAGGGCCCCCTGCGCTTTACCGGCTATGCCACCTTTAACACGCCCATCCGCCTGACTGTAGCCTCCGACAAGCCCTGGTACGGCAAGGATGAGCAGGCGGTGGTCACGGCTACCCTGACCACGAACGGGGCCCCGCTGCCCGGCGCCCAGGTCACTGCCGAGATCGGCCGGCCCGACGGGCAGATCGATAAACTATCCCTGGCAGATGACGGCCAGCACGGCGATGGCGCGGCAGGCGACGGCGTCTATGGCGCCCGCTACCGGCCGCCCAACCTGGGCGGGTGGTACACCCTCTTTGTCACCGCGCGCGGCACGGGCTACGCCCAAACGAGCGAGAAACTGCTGGCCTTTTCCAGCGACAGCGCGTCGCTCTCCGGCAATTATACTGAGGCAGCGACCGACGCCAATCGCGACGGCAAGTACGAAACGCTGGACGTCTCTGTGGGGGTGGATGTGCGCGCCGCAGGCAATTACCTTGTCGCCGGTTCGCTCGTCGACAGTCGGGGCAAGGAAGTGGCGCGCGTAGCCCAGCCGGTGTCGCTCAACAGCGGCCCCCAGGCGGTAACCCTTTCCTTCCCCGGCCATGCCCTGATCCAGGCCCAGAGCGACGGGCCTTACACCGTGAGCCACGTGATGATATTGGATGAAGCTGGGGCTGCGCTCCCGCTCCAGGAGGCAGTCAACGTCTTGCAGACGCGGCCCTACCGCTACCAGGATTTCGAGGGACCATGATCAGCAGACTCACTCGGCGTATTCCGCAGATCCGCCTGCCCCGTAACCGTACTGTGCGCCTCGGTGCGGCAGCGGTAGTGGTCGTGGCGGCGGGGTTCCTGATCTACCACTATACGCGGCCGGTTGCACCGGCCGATACCGTGCCGGTGCGGCGCGGGCGCATCACGGCCACGGTCGAAGCCTCGGGCCAGGTGCAGGCAGCGCGCGATGCCTGGCTATCGCTGCGCAGCAGCGGCATCATCAAGTCGATATCGGTCAAGCCCGGGCAGCAGGTGAACAAGGGTGACGTGCTGGTGCAGGCCGACAGCGCCGATGCAGAGCGGCAGGTACAAGAGGCGGAGCTGAGCCTGCAGATCCGGCAGGCGCAGCTCGATGAGTTAAGGGCGGCGCCCACTGCGGAGCAGATCGAGATCGCACGCGCCAACGTGCGCCGGGCCGCTGCCGCCCTGCAGGCTGCCCAAGCGGCCTATGACCAGGTGAACGCCCAAGGCAAGGCCACAGGCTCGTCGCAAGCGACCGCGCTGGAATCGGCCAGGCTAGACTATGAGACGGCGCAGGCCCAGTTCGAGCAGGCCATCAAAGGGCCTTCAGATGCGCAGATCCAGGTGGCGGAGAAGAATGTGCAGTTGGCCCAGATCGCGCTGGATACGGCGCGCGATAACCTGGACGGTACCAAGATCGTGGCGCCTTTTGCCGGCACGGTTGTGCAGATCAATGCCCACGAAGGCGAGACGGCTTACGGCGTCAAAGCGGTCCGGCTGGTGGACCTGGGGACGTTGGAGGTCTCAGCCCAGGTAGACGAGCTGGATATCGGCCAACTGGCCGAGGGGCAGGAGGCGGAGATCCGCCTCGATGCCTTCCCCGGCCAGGTATTTGAGGGGCATGTGGCCAGCCTGAACTCCGGCGCCACTCAGCAGCAGGGCACGGTGAGCTATGAGGCCATCATCTCGTTCTCACCGGGCAGCGTGCCCGTGCGGCCCGATATGACCGCCACCCTGAAAATCACCACCCTCACCCACGACGATACCCTGCTCGTGCCCAGCCGGGCGGTGCAGGCGCGCGGGCGCAACAAGTACGTGCGTGTGCTGCAGAACGGCAAACCCAAGGATGTGCGCGTGACCACCGGGCTCTCCGATGACAGCGATACCGAGATCCTCGATGGCGTGCACGAGGGGCAGCTGGTCGTCGTCCCATAAGCAGGGATAGAAAGGGAGGGGGCATAGAGACGGCGGCGCGCCGCCGTCTCTATGCCCCCTCCCTTTCTATCCCTGCTTATGAGAGGCAAACCACTCCAGGGTGTCTGCCAGGGTCTCGCGCAGGGGGCGGGGGGCATAGCCGAGGTCGCGGGCGGCGCGCTGATGGCTGATGCGCCGGTTGCCGTGCAACGCCTGCAGCGAGACGCTGGTGAGGAGCGGGCGGCCGCGGGCGGCCAGGGGCATGGCCGAGCAGGCGCCATAACAGGCCGCGGCCACCTGCGCCAGCCACAGGGGGCAGAAAACGCGCGGCGCGGGACGGCCAGTGATCTCTTGCAGCAGCAGGCTCAGCTGGCGCATGGTCACCCAATGGCCCGAGAGGAGGTAGCGGCTGCCGCTCGGGGCGCTCGCCGCCGCCCGAATCGCCGCCGCGGCCACATCGCGCACATCCACCCAATCGAAGCCGCTGGCGACGAAAACCGGCAGGCGCCCCCGGCCCAGCGCCAGCAGCACCTCGCCGAAAAAGGAAGGGCGATAGTCATAGGGGCCGATCATGCCCGTGGGGTTGAGGATCACGGCGTCAAGCCCCTGCTCCACGGCCCGGCGCACCTCCCGCTCGCCCGCCGCCTTGGAACGGTCGTAGGGCGGCAGGCGCGGGGAGCTGACCAGCGGCCGCTCTTCGTCGACGGGCAGGTGCAGCGGCTCCTGCTCGTAGGCGTGGATGGAGCTGAAATGGACCAGGCGGCGCACACCGGCGGCGCGGCAGGCCGCGAGCAGGTTGCGCACCCCTGCCACGTTGACGGCGTGCACCAGTGGCCACTCGCGCCGCGACAGTGAGATGACCGCTGCCGTGTGATAAACCACATCGGCCCCTGCCAGGGCCTCGGCCAGGACCGCCGGGTCACGCACATCGACCTCCACCCGCTCAATGGGCAGCCCCGCCAGCGAGCGCCAGTCGCGGGTACAGTCGAGCGCGCGCACCGCCGCCCCCTGCGCGCACAACAGCCGCACCAGGTTATTGCCCAGGTGACCCGCCGCACCGGTGACCACAATAGTCATCTCTGACCTCCTGTAACCTCCCTGAGTATTAGACCGACCGGTCGGTATCCATGTTTCACACCCAATTGCCTGATTTGACAATTTGCCTACCCAATGGGTATATTAGAGAGAATGGCGTATTTGCGCTTTGTCGGTCAGCCGGATTGTACAAGGCCACATGAATAGGGCCATTTTGACAAGGTTATTGAGGAGGTATATTATCCGGAACCGTTGGCCTTTCGTTGGTGCAGCGGGCCCCAAGTCTTGGCGGCGGGGAGGCCCGAGGCCCCGGGGTCATGCGCATGGCGCAGAGCCAGGCGAGGAACGCGAGCTCGGGTAGAGAGCCTCTTTTCCACTCTGGCAGGCAAGGTTGTCGGTGCAGGCCAGAATTGTGGCGGCAATGCTGATGACGTCTTACCCTCCGCTCTCCTCACGCACGTTCCGCGCGCTCGTTCGGTGCCGTTTGCCGAAAGCGCGCCCTTTCTCCGATTCCAGTCCCAATCTGTGTTCTGCCTGGGCGCTACTATGCCCGGTTATTCCTTGGGTTTCATTGTAACAGGGAGGGGAGATGAACATTCTCGGCTTGGCAAGGCACGGCCTCACGGGGTTCGAGCAGATCGCCGTAGTGTGCGTGCTGATTGTCGCGTTGATAGCCCTGTTCTATGCATGGCTGTTGCGCGGCAAGGTCCTGGGGAAGGACAAGGGTACCACCAAGATGCAGGAGGTGTGGAGCGCCATCAGCATCGGCGCCGAGAGCTACCTCAACCGCCAGTTGCGCACGATCTTGCCGCTGATCGGCATCCTGGCCGTCGCGCTGTTCTTCAGCGTGTACGTGGTGCCCCCCAGTGTGGAAGCGGTCAACGAATTCGGCGCCGGCAGTGCGCGCATCATCGTCGCCATCGGCCGCACCATCGCTTTTATCCTCGGCGCCTCGTTCTCGCTGATCGTCGGCCAGTTGGGTATGCGCATGGCCATCCAGGCCAATGTGCGTGCAGCCTCGGCCGCGCGGCGTGACTTTACCGAGGCCCTCAGCATCGCCTACTATGCCGGCAGCATTACCGGTATGCTGACCGACGGCCTGGGCCTGTTGGGCGGCACGGCCATCTTTATCGTCTTCGGCACCGCGGCGCCTGACGCCCTGCTGGGCTTTGGCTTTGGCGGCACGCTGCTCGCCCTGTTCATGCGCGTGGGCGGCGGCATCTACACCAAGGCGGCGGATGTCGGCGCCGACCTGGTGGGCAAGGTCGAGAAGGATATCCCCGAGGACGACCCGCGCAACGCCGCTGTGGTGGCCGACCTGGTCGGTGACAACGTGGGCGACTGCGCCGGTATGGCCGCCGACATCTTCGAGTCCTACGAAGTGACGATCGTCTCGGTGCTGATCCTGGGGCTGGCGTTGGTCGCCCTGGACCCGAGCCACAGCCTGAAGTGGATCGTCTTCCCGCTCTTGATGCGCGGCATCGGCGTGATCTCTTCCATCATCGGCACGTTCGCCGTGCCCATTTGGGAGCATTTCCCCATCGGGTTCATGCGCGCCCATGACGCCGAAGACGCCATGTTCCGCTCCTATGAAGTCTCCAGCGTCAACACCGTCTTCTGGTCCTTCGTGGCGGCATTCTTCTACGCTCACGACTGGCGCCTGGGCATGTTGACAGCCATCGGCGTGGCCCTGGCCGTCGCCTTTAACCCGCTGACCTCGTACTTTACCTCCACCAAGCGCTCGCCCGTGCAGGAAATCGTTCATGCCACCCGCACCGGCCCGGCCACGACCATCCTCTCGGGCCTCTCAGTCGGCATGGAATCGAGCGTGTGGGCGCTGTTCGTCATCGTCATCGCCTTTGCCCTGGCCCTGGCGCTCTACGGTGGGCAAGCCGCCACCTATGTGCTCTATGCCGTGGCCATGATCGGCATAGGCATGCTCAGCCAGACCGGCAACAACGTGGCCATGGACTCTTTCGGCCCCATCTCCGACAATGCCAATGGTATTGCTGAGATGGCCTGGCACGATATGGAAGATGAGGAAACCCGCAAGGCGCGCCAGATCATGGCCGACCTCGATGCGGTGGGAAACACCACCAAGGCCATCACCAAGGGTGTGGCCATCGCCTCGGCCGTTATCGCCGCCGTGAGCCTCTTCGCCTCGTTCCTGACCGATGTCGGCGTCGTGCAGAGGCAGCTTGGGCAGCCGGTCATGGAAGCCATCCGCATTTCCGATACGCGCGTCTTTATCGGCTTGCTCCTGGGCGGCGCCCTGCCCTGGCTCTTTAGCTCGCTCTCCATCCGCGCCGTCAGCCGGGCGGCGGGGCAGATCGTGGAGGAAGTGCGCCGGCAGTTCCGTATCCCTGGCCTGATGGAAGGCAAGGTCAAGCCCGACTATGCGCGCGTCGTGGGCATCTCGACAGCCGCCGCGCAGAAAGAGCTGATCCCGCTGGCCGTCATGTGCGTGCTGTTGCCCATCATCATCGGCCTGGTCCTGCAGGTCGAGGCCCTGGGCGGCTTCCTGGCAGGCATCATCCTCAGTGGGCAGTTGCTGGCCGTGTTCATGGCTAACACCGGCGGCGCCTGGGACAATGCCAAGAAAGCCATCGAGGACGAGCCGCGCGACCTGGCCGCCAACACCGGCAAGGGCTCCGAGCGGCACAAAGCCGGCGTCGTCGGCGACACCGTGGGCGATCCCCTCAAGGACACCGCCGGCCCCGCCCTCAACCCGATGATCAAGGTCGTCAACCTGGTCAGCCTGATTGCGGCCCCCATCATCGTCAAGTACAGCTCCATCAGCTTTGGCGTCATCGTCGTCGTGCTCGTGCTGCTGATCGGCGTCATCTGGGCCATCATGCAGAGCAAGAAGAAAGCGCCCGAGCTCGAAGAAGCCCCTGCCCCCGCCACCGGCGGCAGATAAGGTTGACGTGTGCAAAGGAGGCGCCCGGTTTCCCAGGCGCCTCCTTTTGCGTTGGGAGCACGGAGCTTTGGAACGCGAAGGACGCGAAGGGGCGTGCGAGGGGGA
>DAOTVS010000146.1:0-4168 GCA_034436375.1 Anaerolineae bacterium
GCCAGGATCGTCTCCACGTTCTCCAGGATCTCGCGCGCGCCCCGCGCCGCGATGGGCCCCATGCTGACATGATCCTCGGTGTTGGCCGAGGTCGGCACCGTATCCACCGAGGCCGGGTGGGCCAGCACCTTGTTCTCCGAGGCCAGGGCCGCGGCCGTGCACTGGGCCATCATAAAGCCCGAGTTGAGCCCCCCATGCTTGATCAGGAAGGCGGGCAGGGTCCCCTGGTTGGAGGCATCGTCGGTCAGGCGGGTGAGCCGGCGCTCCGAGATGTTGCCGAACTCGGCCAGGGCGATTTTGAGATAGTCCATGGCGATGGCCACCGGTTCGCCGTGGAAATTGCCGCCTGAGAGGCAGGTGGCGCGGCCCTCCTGGTCGAAGAAGATCAAGGGATTGTCGGTAGCCGAGTTTAGCTCGATCTCCAGCACCCAGCGGGCATAAGCGATGGCATCGCGCGCCGCCCCGTGCACCTGGGGCATGCAGCGCAGGGTATAGGCATCCTGCACATTCAGGGGGTCATCTGGGCGCAGGAAACCGGAGCCGGCCAGCAACTGCCGCAGGTAGGCGGCGCAGGCCACCTGCCGCGGGTGCGGGCGCGCGGCGTGGATGCGCTCGTCAAAGGCATTGGGTGTGCCGTGCAGGGCCTCGCAGCTCAGGGCGCCGGCAATGTCGGCCACCTGGGCCAGCCGCTCCGCCTGCCAGGTCACCAGGGCGCCGATGGCGCTCATAAAGGCCGTGCCGTTGGTCAGGGCCAGCCCCTCCTTGGCCGAGAGGGTCAGGGGCTCCAGCCCGGCACGCTGCAGCGCCTCGGCGCCGGGCAACAGCTCCCCCTGGTAAGTCGCCTCGCCCTGGCCCACCAGCACCAGCGCCATATGCGCCAGCGGGGCCAGGTCGCCACTGGCGCCCAGGGAGCCCTTTTCGGGGATGCGGGGATGCACACCGGCATTGATCAGGTCCAGCAGGCGCTCAACCGTCTGCACACGCACACCGGAGTGGCCCTTGGCCAACGTGTTAGCGCGGATCAACATCACGGCGCGTGCCGTCGCCTCATCGACCGCATCGCCCACGCCCACCGCGTGGCTGACCAGGATGTTCCGCTGCAACTGCTCCGCCTCTTCCGGGGGGATGAGGCGATCCTTAAAGTGACCAAAGCCCGTGGTCAGGCCATAGACAACCTCGCCCCGGGCCAGCATATCCTCCACCGCCGCGCGCGCCCGCGCGATGCGCTCGCGAGCCGAGGGGGCCAACTGCACGTGAACCGCGCCCGGTTCGCGCCAGGCCTGCGCCGTCGCGACCACATCCTCGAGCCGCAGGGTCTCACCGTCTATCCAGATGGTTGAGGGGCACATAAAAGTCACCTTTTGCGCTGGCAGCCGCCAGCGATCAGCTTTCGGCTATCGGTTAACAGCTGTGAATCTCGGATCCATTGCGGACCTCAGCCTACTACGAGTTGCCCGAGGGCGCAAATGGTGCAATACGGGCAAAAGAAAAGAGCGGGAGCACCACAGATATGGCAACTCCCGCTCTTCAGAGACCAACAGCACAGGCGATGCGATCGCATCGCACCCACCGGCTACTTGGCGGGCGCAGTCGCAAGATAGGGCCGCACGCGGTCCATCAGCCGTTCCTTGGGCATATAACCGACGATCCGCTCCACCGGCTGGCCATCCTTAAAGACGATCAATGTGGGGATGCTCTGCACACCGAATTGGGTCGCCGTAGCCGGGTTCTGGTCCACATCCAGCTTGACCACCTTCAGCACGCCCGCGTTCTCGTTGGCGATCTCTTTCACCACAGGGGCAATCATGCGGCAGGGGCCACACCAGGCCGCCCAAAAGTCAACCAGTGTCGGCAACTGGGATTGCAGCACTTCCTGGCTAAACGTCGCGTCCGTCACCTGAGTCGGTTCTACAGCCATCTCTGGTACTCCTCTCTCCGGCCATGCCGGAACAGTTAAGAAAGGCGCAAGAACAATTCGACGATGCGATTAAGGCGTTCCCTGACCTGCTCATCGGCGGTGCCGCGCAGGCATTCGCCGAGATGACGCTCCACGATGAACAGACCGGCTTTATCGAGGGCAGCACGGGCAGCCATCAGTTGGGTCAGAATTGCTTCACAATCCTGCCCCTCCTCAACCATGCGCTGCAGACCGCGGACCTGCCCCTCGATGCGGCGCAGGCGCATCAGGATGTCTGCCAGGGCTTGCTCATTCCGTTCTGCCACGGCGGTCGGACCTCTCTCGCTGTTTATACCCCCTGGGGGTATGGCGGTATTCTACATCACTTCTGCGCTCTTGTCAAGCCCCTGTTAGGAGGAGGCATTGGCCGCGCCGTTGTCGGTTCCCTATGGTCACAATGCCAGTATAGGCGACGCTCAGAAGCATGTCAAGGCCGTCATGCGCAAAACTGCATTGTGTAGTCTTGACGGAAGCCCGACAATCAGGTATGCTGCAGACACGATACCGATTTCTCAAAGGAGAGACTCTCGTGAACCTCTACGCCAACAGCGCCCGCTGTTCCGGATGCCGCGCCTGCCAGGTGGCCTGCTCGCTGCACCTCTTGGGCGAGAATAACCCCAAAAGGTCCGCTCTGGCTGTCATCCCCCACTTTCCTGTCGACCCAAACCTGGTGGCCATGGCGCTCGTCAATGGCACGCAGCAGCCCAAGACGGCCGTGCTACACGATGGCGATGTGGTCGAGCTCATCCCCTTTGTGAGAGGGGGATAGCAGGAGGAGAACGCAATGGCCGTAAAGTCAATCACACGGAAGGGCGCCGAGACAGCGCAGCCTCTGGGGCCGGCCAAGGAGAGCCCCCTCATCCAACAGTGGCTCGCCCGCGATGCGGAGGTAATCTCACCCTCCTACACGCGCTCATACCCGTTAGTTGTCGACCACGGGCGCGGCGCCGAGCTGTGGGACATTGAGGGGCGCCGCTACATCGATTTCAACGCCGGCATCGCCGTCGTCTCGACAGGGCACGCACACCCAGAGGTGGTGCGGGCCATCCAGGGGCAGGCGGCGCGCTTTATCCACATGTCGGGCACAGACTTTTACTATCCAATGGAGATCGAGCTGGCCGAAAAGCTCGACCAACTGGCACCCGGCGCGGAGAGGCACCAGACGTTCCTGAGCAACTCGGGCGCCGAGGCCATCGAGGCGGCATTCAAGCTGGCGCGCCATCACAGCGGCCGGCCGCGCATGCTGGCTTTCTTGGGCGGCTTCCATGGCCGCAGCATGGGTGCCCTGTCGCTCACAGCCTCCAAGCCGATCCAGCGCGAGGGGTTTGCGCCGCTGGTGCCGGGCGTCACCCACGCACCCTTTGCCTATTGCTACCGCTGCCCCCTGCGCCTGGAATACCCCGCCTGCGATATCGCCTGTGTGCGCTACATCGAGCAGGAGCTTTTCCAGCACAGCGTGCCCCCGCGCGAGGTGGCGGCGATCGTGGTAGAGCCTATCCTGGGCGAGGGCGGCTATGTAGTGCCCCCGCCCGAGTTCCACATCCGCCTGCAGGAGCTGGCCGGCAAGTACGGCATTCTCTACGTGGCTGACGAAGTGCAGACGGGCATCGGCCGCACCGGGAAAATGTTCGCCAGCGAGCACTGGGGCGTGGAGCCCGATATCCTCTGCCTGGCCAAGGGCATCGCCTCGGGCATGCCGTTGGGGGCGACGACCGCGCGCCGGAGCGTGATGACCTGGGGGCCGGGCGCGCACGGCAATACCTTTGGCGGCAACCCGATCTCCTGCGCCGCCGCCCTGGTGACGCTGCGCCTGGTCGAGCAGCAGTACATGGCCAACGCGGCACGCCTGGGCGAGGTGGCCCTGGAGCGCCTGCGCGCCCTGCAGCGCCGGGTGCCCCAGATGGGCGATGTGCGCGGGTTGGGCCTGATGATCGGCGTGGAGATGGTGCGAAACCCGGCGACGCGCGAGCCCGCGCCCGCCCTGCGCGACCAGATCGTGCAGGAGGCCTTTGCGCGCGGGCTGCTCATCCTCGGCGCGGGCGCGTCGACCCTGCGCTTCTCGCCGCCGCTGGCCATCTCCCGTACGCTGCTGGATGAGGGGCTGGACATCCTGGAAGAGTCGATCATGGCAGCTCTGACCGTTTGAAGGGGTGGTGACAAGAACGGGGGTGTTGGATGCGCCCCACGGGCGCATCCAACACCCCCGTTCTT
>DAOTVS010000147.1:0-20602 GCA_034436375.1 Anaerolineae bacterium
CAGCCAATCAGGGGCTGGCCCTGACCTACAGCCGTAAGGAGGTAGCGCCCAAGGTGCTGGGCGCCCTGGCCTCCATCGGCGCCGTAGCCACCCTGGTCGGGACAGTGGTGGTGTTCATCCTGGCCGGCCCCCTGGGCTACCGGCCGCTCATCTATCTGTTCGGAGGGGTGACCCTGGCCGGCGGTCTGGTGGTGGCCGTGCTGGGCAATCAGGGGGCGGTAGAGCTCCTGCCACGCAAAGTGGTCTTCCGCAGGCGCTACTGGCTCTATTACCTTCTTACTTTTCTCCTGGGCTGCCGACGGCACGTCTTTGGCACCTTTGCCATCCTCCTGCTGGTGATGAAGTTCAAGGTCGATGTGCAGCTCACGGCGACCCTGTTCCTGGTCAACGCTGTGCTCAGCATGCTGGCTTATCCGCAGATCGGCCACCTGATCACTCGCATCGGAGAGCGCCGGATCCTGATCCTGAACTTTTTGCTGATTATCCCGGTCTTTATCGGCTATGCCTACGTCAATGTGCTATGGTTGCTGGTGTTCCTCTACGTGGCTGATAACATCCTGGGCGGCTTTGCCCTGGCCCTCAACACCTACTTTCACAAGATCGCCATCTCTCATGAGGAGATCACCTCCAACGTCTCCATGGGGCAGACGATCAACCACCTCGCTGCTATCTTCGTGCCGGCATTGGGCGGGCTCATCTGGCAGCTGTACGGCTCTCAAGCGACCTTCCTCGCCAGCACCGTGATTGTCCTCATCGGCCTGGGCCTTAGCTTCTTGGTGCGCGTCCCCCAGCCGGTTGCTGTGCCGGCCACAGCCGCCGCCCTGGAATGAGGAAGCGAGCGGGGGCCTGGCGCCAGGCCCCCGCTCGCTTCTTCATTCCCATTCGTCTCTGGTCATCGCTGAGGGAGTGGAAGAGCACTGCGGCCTTGTCGAAATCGGAGGGGTAGAGCGCCTGGCCGTCAAACGTGGCATAGGGGCGGGCGACGGTGGCATGCAAAAGGCCGGCATCACGGAGACCGGGCTCACCGCCCGTTTCCTCGATGATGATCTCGTGGATCTCATAGACCCGCAGGAGGGGGGGCCGCAATCACCTGTGCGACTGGACTGGATGCCTCTTCTTCGCTCATCGCCCGGCAAGTTCCTCAAAGAGGGAACGATTGTTGTCGATCAACTTGCAAAGTCCTTGGCGCTGCCCGCAAATAGGGAAGAAGCAGGGTGCTCCTTCTGGTTGCGATTGCCCAAGAGCGCCTCAAGGTCGCGGAGCCGGGCGACAAGCGCCTCAAAGCTGGCCTGGCTGATGAGCACGCCTTGCGGGCGGCTGCGATGCGTGATGTAGATGGGGCCGCCCGTTTCGCCCACTTCCTCCAGGAGTTCAGCGGCTGCGCGCCGGAGGTCGGTCACTGGCACGATTTTCACAACCATTGGCACACCTCATTGTACAGTTTAGTATGCTTTCAATATATCACTCGCAGATGCACCTGTCAATGGCCTGTGCCAGACGGGTGCATCCAAAATATGTCAACGAGTTTGGCCAACAGGCTACCCTCAGAGGCACTCTGCCCTGGCAACCAGGCCCCATGCTTCGCGCTGCCCCGGTACAGGGCCCTTTGGGGGGTCAGGCATGTCCGGCCGCCCCGCGGGGCGGCTGGACATGCCTGACCCCTTTCCCGGGTTGAGGCCGGGCGGCAGCGTGGCAGAATGGCCGGCTGCAACCCGGGCGGCGGATACGCATCCAGGATGCACCCTGCCAGACAGACTTGAAATCTCGAAGGCTTGCATGATTTTACCCTGTTTCTCCGAGCGTGCGCGCCCGCTCGATATACTCCAGAGATTGGTGCCGGAAATAGGTGTTGTACAGCTCCGCATAGTGGCCGCCAGCTTTGAGGAGCGACTCGTGGTTTCCCTCTTCGATGATCTCGCCGTTGCGCAGGACAATGATGCGGTGGGCGTTGCGCACGGTGGAGAGCCTGTGCGCGATGACGATGGCCGTGCGTTCCTGCATCACCACATCCAGCCCTTCCTGGATCTGGGCCTCAGTAAAGGGGTCTACGCTGGCCGTAGCCTCATCGAGGATGAGGATGCGCGGGTTGGCGAGCATCACGCGCGCCAGGGCCACGAGCTGTCGCTGCCCCATCGAGAGGCGCGCCCCGCGTTCCCCCACATCGGTGGCCAGCCCCTGCGGCAAATCGTCGAGCCACTCGCCGTTGGCGATATGCCGCACGGCTGCGGCGACCTCCTCATCGCTCGCCTCGGGCCGGCTGTAGCGGATATTTTCCCCCAGTGTGCCAGAGAAAAGGAACGGTTCCTGAGGCACAATGCCGATCCGCCGCCGGTACTGGGCCAGGTCAAGGCTCCGGATGTCGCGTCCATCGATCAGAATCTGCCCCTCCTGGAACTCATAAAAGCGCTCCACCAGGCGCGCCAGGCTCGACTTGCCCGCCCCTGTGTGCCCCACGATAGCCACGTTCTCGCCCGCCTGCACCGTCAGCGAGAAATCGGCCAGCACTGTCTCGCGCCCGGTGTAGCTGAAGCAGACGTGACGGAATTCGATCTGGCCCCGGATCTCGCGCACCGGCTCGTTCCCGGTCTGTACGACCTTGGGCTCGGCGTCGATCAGCGAGAACACGCGCTCGGCCGCCGCCAGCCCATCCTGGAACTGGGACCAGAAAGAGGCCACACTGGTCATGGGGAACCAGACGGCGCCCATCGTATTAATGAAAAGGAACCACTCGCCGGCAGTAAAGCTGCCCTGCAGCTTGGCCAGGCCGCCGTAATAGATGATCAGTGCGCTGCTGAAAGCGACCCCAATGTTCAGCAGAGGAAAGATTGTCTGGATCACCCAGCCGCGGATCAGGTTGATGCGGAAGGCCTGCTGATTGAGATCCTGAAAATCCCGGTAGACGGAAGACTCCTGGCGAAAGTTCTTGGCCACGGCGATGCCAGAGATGGATTCCTCGATCAGCGCATTGACCTTGGCCAGGACCCGCCGCGCCTGCTGCGTGACCTTGCGGGCGATCCGCCGGAACGACAGGGCCAGCAGGATCACCACCGGCACCGTTGCCAGGGTGATGCCGGCCAGCCGCACGTTGATACTGAACATGACTGCAAAGAGCACCAGCACATAGATCAGGGTGCTGATCATGTTCAGCACCAGCATCACCACGTCGGAAAAGTCTTGCGTATCGGAGGTGACACGGCTCACGATCTTGCCCGAAGGCTGCTCGTCGTAGAATGAGAGGTCGCGCTCGGTGACGGCCCGGAAGGTATCCTCCCGCAGCTTGAGCACCACTTCGCCCACGGCCCGCGCCGAGCGGCTCTGGCGCAGATAGTTGATCAACCAGCCGCTCGCTGCCATGAGCAGCACGGCGAACCCCAGGAGGAAAACGGGGGCCTGGGCGGGCGCTCGCACAACCAGGTCGAGGCTGCGCGAGACCACAATCGGCAGGGCGGCGCTCACCCCCGAATCGGCCAGGATCATCAGCACGACCACCAGCATCGGCCGCCACTGGGGCGCAAAATAGCTCAGGATGCGCTCTACCAGCGCCCGATCGCTATATTTACGGTCGTAGGCGTCGCTTTCCAGACCATCCAAGACAAAGCCCATGCCGATTCCTCCAGCTGTGTGCTTACGGGAGCCAATGCCGTAACAGGTAGTGCGTAAGGTTGCCGCGTCGAAAGCTGTGTTGCTATTCGCCATGCTTGCTTCCAGCGAGACCTACCCAAAGCAGCGCACCTTGCGCCACGGAGAGCTTACGGGTTACGCATTACTTATACGCCTCACTTGGCATACCGCGAAAAGATGCGCCGGTACGCCTCGCAGCGCGCCATCAACTCGTCGTGGCTGCCCTGGTCCACCAGTTCGCCTCGCCGCAGCACCAGGATACGGTCGGCCCAGCGGATCTGTGAGAGCCGGTGCGTGATCAGGAGCGTGGTACGCCCCTTCATCACCCGGCGCATGGCGCGCTGGATCTCGTCTTCTGTTGCTGAGTCAATGGCGCTGGTCGAGTCGTCGAGGATCAGGATGCGCGGATCGGTCAAAAAGGCGCGGGCGATGGCGATGCGCTGCCGCTGCCCGCCCGAGAGTGTGACACCGCGCTCGCCGACCTCGGTGGCATAACCGTCCTGGAAGCTCATGATGAACTCGTGGGCCTGCGCCTCGCGAGCGGCATGCTCGATCTCCTCCTTGCTCACCGGCCGATGCACGCCAAAGGCGATATTCTCGGCGAGGGAGCGCGAGAAGAGAAATACGTCCTGCTCGATGGCCGAGATCTGCGAACGCAGCGCTTCCAGGTTCCAGGTGCGCACATCGATGCCGTCGACCAACACCCGCCCCGCCGTCACGTCATAGGTGCGATTCACCAGGCGGGTGAGAGTGGTCTTGCCCGATCCCGTCTGGCCGACGATGGCGACGGTCTCGCCCGGCCTGGCATGAAAGCTGATATCGTGCAACACTGGCGCGCCGTCATAGGCGAAATCCACGTGCTCGAATATGATCTCGCCCTGCATCGGCTGTGCGACGCCCTGCGGGTTCTCGTCGAGCTCGCTCTCGGTGTTCATCAGCTCCAGAATGCGGCGCGCCCCAGCAATTCCTTGTTGCACGGTGGAAAAGGTCCACATCGACATGAATGAAGGAAAGCCGAGGACCTGCACCAGCCCCATGTAGGTCACGATCTGGCCCACACTGATCCGGCCCTGGCGCAGCAGGATGATCGAATGCATAAAGCCCACCCCGATGGCGATGCTGAAGACCAGAATGGGCAGGTAGCGGGCCTGCACCATGCCCTGCTGCACAAACGCTGTGCGATACTGGCGGGCATTCTCGGAGAAGATGCGCTGCTCCTGCTTTTCCTGAGCGCTGCCCTTGACCACCTCGATGCCGGCGATGGTCTCCGCCAGGCGGGCGTTCAGCATGCCGAAACGCTCGCGCACCTCGGTAGTCACCGGATCCAGTTCCTGCAGGTAGCGGCGCAGGGTGATGCCGAAAAGCACGACGAAGATGATGGGGGCGATGAGGAGCTCCTTGGGCAGGGTCAGGGCGATGGTTCCTATTGGCACCAGCAGGCCCACCAGCCCATCGAAGATCATCCGGGCGCCCGGGTTGATCATGAAATTGAGCTGCCGCACGTCATTGGTGGCCCGCGCCATCACATCGCCCACGCGCTGCCGCCGGTGAAAGGTGAGGCTCTTGCCCAGCAGGCTCAGGTAGAGCTCATCGCGCGTATTGCGCTCCACCCGCTGCGCCAGGAGCTCAATGACAATGTTGCGCACGAGCTGGGTCACGCCCTCACCCGCCGCCACCGCCAGGATCAACAGCGCCGACCTGAGCAAAAGCGCACGGGTGACGTTTGGCCCCAGCACCAGGTCAAAGGCGCGCCCCACCAGCACCCGGCTTCCGCTCTCACACAGCGCCACGGTGATAGCTACGACGATCGCCACAGCCGGCAGCCAGGGATAGCGTAGCACGTGTGAGATGATCCAGCGCACGGGGCCGGAGCGGTTGTACCGGTATTCGTTGGCGACGGTGAATTCGCGCTTCTCCACATTGAGCTCCTATGAGGCACACAAGGGATGGATTGACAACAACCTGTGGAATAGCAGGAGAGTCCAGACAGTATACTCGGAAAAGCCCCTCGCGCAAAGTGTGAGTAATATACACGAGTTGCCGAGAAATCTGGTATAATGGTAGCATAGAAAAGCCATCCAATTGGGCATAAAGGGATACGGAGATGACCACCAGTACCCAAGGGGCCATCGCTTCCGAAGTCGATCTGCACGGTGAGCTCGTGCAGCTGCGGCGCAATCTGCTGGCAACCCTCATCTATGCAGTCCCGCTGCTGAGTTGGTGCTGGTTCCTGGCCGTGCTCATTTATCATCGCGAGGTGGGGCCGGGCAACATCCCGCCGGCAATCTTGGGGTTCTCAGCGTATGGGGTCCACCGGCTGCGCGCCTGGCGGCAGGACCTCGCCTCCTGGGCTTTGCTGCTGGCGGCCATTGTTGTGGAATGCCTGGCGGCGATGCTGTACCCGGCCTCGCGTCTGCTGGTCTGCGGCGCCCTGGCCATCCCCATTGCCCAGGCTCTTTTGGGGAGCGCCCAATCCCTGCTGGTGACCCTGGCCCTGTGGGCCGCCGCGGCCCTGGGCGGTTACCTCGCCGGCGACCCTCTGGCCTGGGGCCGGGGCGCCTGGGACATCCTGGTGTTCAATCTGCTTACCTGGGGCGCCGCGTGGCTGGCCGCCCGGCCGCTGCACACCTCAATCGACTGGGCCCTTTCGGGCTGGAAGCGCGCCACGCAGGCTCTGGAGGAGACCCGCGAGCGGCGCGCCGAGGTCTACCGTGCCCTGCGCGCTCTGGAGGAAGCTACCGGTCGCATCGAGCGCATGAACGCCGAGCTGATTGTGGCCCGGCGCGAGGCTGAGGAGGCGCGGGTGCTCAAGGCACGCTTTGCCGCCGCCGTCAGTCACGAGCTGCGCGGTCCCCTGAGCCTGGTCCTTGGCTTTTCCCAGATGATCGCCCTCTCGCCCGAGCGCTACGGTGTGCCCCTTCCCCAGGCCTATCAGCCTGACGTCGACACGATTTACCGCAATAGCCAGCACCTGGTCGCCCTCGTTGATGACATCCTGGACCTCTCGCGCATCGAGGCCGACCGGCTGCCGCTGGTGAAGGACCGTGTGGATATCGAGGAGGATGTGGTTAAAAAGGTGGCCGTCATCGTCGAGCCCTTGGCGCAGCGCAAGGGCCTCGGCTTTCACCTGGAGCTGGCCGGCAACCTCCCCTGGATCTTGGCCGACTCGGTGCGGCTGCGCCAGGCCCTGCTGAACCTGGTCGCCAATGCTGTGCGCGTGACGGAGCAGGGTGCGGTGACCGTGCGCACGCAGAAGGATGAGACCAGTGTGCTGGTCAGCGTTACCGATACGGGCCCCGGCATCGCACCTGAGGAGATGCGCAAGCTTTTTCAAGAGTTTTCTCAGGTCTGGGTCACGGAGCGGCGTGCGGCGGCGGGCAGCGGCCTGGGCCTCAGCATCAGCAAGCACCTGGTCGAGCTGCATGGCGGGCACATCTGGGCCGACAGCACGCCCGGCGCCGGCACCACCTTTTGCTTCTCGCTCCCCTTGCCCGGCATGGCAGATGGCGCCGCCCGGTTTGCCTCCAGCGAGCCCACCCGCCACCAGTTTGCCACCGAGAGCTGTCTGGTGGTGCACAGCGACCCCGCCATCGTCCGCCTGCTCTCCCGCTACATCGAGGATTACCGCGTGATCGGGCTGCCCAATGAGCAGGAGGTCTTGGCACTGACCGCTGACCTCCACCCGCGCGCCATTATCACCACCCCCGCGTTGGAAACGGCCATCCGCCGCCTGCTTGAGCCGGCGCCGTTCGACGTGCCCATCATCACCTGCGGGCTGCCCTGCCTGACCGATTGGACCGATATCAAGGGGATCCTTGGCTACCTGATTAAGCCAATCAATGGCGAGATGGTGGCTGCGGTCATGCGCCGCCTGGAGCAAAGCCGTGCGGCCCCCGCGGGAACGGTGGAGCTGGGCGACGGTCGAAGGCTGGAGAGACCGCCTGATTCTGTCGTGGGCCGGAGCGATGAGATGACGATCCTCCTGGTCGATGACGATCCCGACGCGGTGCGCCTGTTGGAGCGTATGCTGACGGCAGTCTCTCACCCCTACCATATCCTCAAGGCCAGCGATGGTCTCGAAGCGCTCCGCATCATGCAAGAGACCGTGCCCGATGTCGTCTTTATGGACCTGTTCATGCCCGTTCTCGACGGCAAGGAAACCATCCGCCGTATGCAGGAGGATGATCGCCTGCGCGCTGTGGCCGTGATCGTTGTCTCGGCGCGCGACTGGATCGAGGGCGAGGCGACCCTGGAGACCCCAATCTCCGTACGCATGCGGGGACCAGTCGAGATTGGCCGTGGCACTCGCAGTCTCAAGGCTGTGCTCGATTGCCTGGAGCCTCGCTACCTGCCGGATGCAGCAACGGGCGTAGAGCCTGCAGCAGCATATCGGCCGTAATGGGCTTGCACAGCACTACTTCGGCACCCAGCGCCAGGGCCAATTGGGGCTGGCTGAGGACGGAGCAGATCACTACCGGGATGCCAGCCGTTTCGGGCTGAGTTTTGAGGCGCTGCAGAATGCTCCACCCGTCTTCCCGGGGCATAAGCACATCCAGCAGGATGGCGTCGGGGCGCGAGTCAGCCAGGAGGGCCCAAGCCTGTTCACCGTTCCGGGCCTCCAGCAGGCGGTAGCCATAGATCTCCAGATAGCGGCGGTATAGGCTGACCGTATCGCTGTCGTCATCAATGATCAGGATGGCCTCCGGGCGCGCGATGGGAGTGGTGAAATGCAGCACAGGGCTGGCGATCTGGTCGAGCCAAAAGCGCCCGCCGCTGATCTCCAGCAGGCCCCGGCTGACGGCAAAGCCGTCAGCACCCCCGCCCGTGACCTGAGCCAGCACCTCTGGTTTGAGGCCTGCGATGCGCCAATGCAGTTGCCCTCGCTCTGGCGTGACGGCGATTTCCAGCACTGACGCCGCGGCCAGGCTGATCCCTTCTGTCAGCACATTCAGCAGAATGTGGCGCAGCGCCACCGGGTCGCCATAGATCGTGGGCAAAGGGGAGGGGATGCTCAAATGCAGGCTTATGCCCTGTTGCCGGGCCAGGGGCTCCACTGTCTCCAGCGCTCCCTGCAGCACCTGCTCCGGATGCAGCAAAGTCGGTTGCGCGGCCCGGGCCAAGCGCACCGCCTCGGCGCAGGCGCGCTCAGCGGGCGAAACTTCGGCGGGGGCTTCCGGCGGGTTCAGGCCCCGGTATCGTTCCCAGAGAATGCCGGCCAGGGCGTCGCCCAGTTCCTGCAGCCGCCGGTAGTAGGTGGCCCGGCTCAGCCCCAGTCGCTCGCAGGTGTGGATCTGGCTCGCATTGCGCACATAGCGGTCTTGGAGGAGTTGGTAGGCGAGCCACTCGGGGCTATCTGGCGGTGTTTCCGGTTTGGGGTGCAGCACTTCGATGGCTTCATGGATCGCCTGCCGCAGGCCTTGGGCGCCCGTCATGCCTGGCAGTCGCGCCGACGACTGCAGATCAAAGCCCGTGAGTGGATTGGCCTCCAAACGGCCCGGGTTGAGCAGATCGCTCAGGGCCTCGTGGACGTGCCGGGCAAATTCCGCTCTTGCGAGCATGGGTTCCTCCTTGAGCCCTTGAGACGTACTGAGATTTCCTGAGACCAGTTGAGATTCCCGGGCCCAGGAAGGATGCTATACTGCAAATAGAGGAGATGGAAGTTGCCTCTCCCCGGGTCAGCGGGCTCTCCGGGCCCAACCGCTAGTGTCTTATTGTAGCATGAGGCTGGCGGTCTGCCAAGATACGCAGGTGACGGAAAAGGAGGTGGGCGCTACCCAGATTACCCAACGGCCTGCTCCCTGATGCGTTGGTTTTCTGTCTACGAGCATAGGAGGGCAATTCATGTCTGAGAAGCATCTCACCCGCCGGGGATTCCTGCGGCTGCTGGCCGTAAGTGGGGCCGGCGCCTTCCTCGCGGCCTGCGCCCCGCAGACTCCCCCCACGCCGCAGGTCATCAAGGAAACTGTCGTTGTCACCGAAGAGAAAATCGTCAAGGAGACAGTCATTCCACCCACGGCTGTGCCCGCGCCACAGAGCTTCGATCTGGTCCACTGGGCCGAGGGCTATCTCTACAGCACCGACGCCAAGGTCAAGCCCTACCAGGACAAGGTCATCGAGAAGTTCAAGGCCCTCTACCCCAATGTCACGCCCAAGTTCGAGAACCACGGCTGGGATGAGGAGCTCCGCCAGAACCTGGTCACAGCGCTCTTGGGCGGCACTGCCCCCGATGTGATCGTCGGCGAGAACTTTTTCCAGCAGTATGGCGCCATGGGCGCCCTGGTTCCACTCGATGATGTCATCCAGGATATCAAAAGCAATTTGATCCCCGGTACCTACCAGGCGGCCGTGACCGGCGGCAAGGTCTATGGTATCAATCAGTTTACGGGCATTTTTGGCTTTGAACGCAATCCCAATGTCATCAAGGACGCGGGCCTCGACCCTGAAGCGCCGCCCAAGACGTGGGATGACCTGCTCGAGCAGGCGCGCAAGATCACCGATGCCGGCAAGGGTAAATACTTTGGTTACACTCTGCAGGGCCCGGTGGGCTTTTCGGTAGGCGGCATCTTCCGCATTGCCGTCTATATGAAGCAGGCCGGCGCCGATATGTGCAAGGATGACTGCACCTACCCCTTTTTCAACAACCCCAAGGCAGAACAGGTGCTCACCTTCCTGCGTGAGATCAACAAGTACACGCCGCCTGGCCTTACTTTCAACCCTGATGAGGGCCAGGTCTATTCGCAGCTCTTCAAGGGCATCTCGGCCTACCAGATCTGCGGCTCCTGGCACGTGCAGTGGGCCAAGGACTCGGGCCTGGCGAACGCCGAGTATTCGGCCATTCCCATTCCGCAGGGAGGCAAGCCGGCCACCATCGCCGTCGGCAACGTGATCAACGCCGTGCTCACCGCCAGCAAGCACAAAGAGGAAGCGGCTGCTCTCTGCAAGCTGTTCACCGATGACGAGATCCAAGACCTGGTCAATCCCGTCCTGGGCCGTATGCCGTCGACCCGCTCCTCGCTGGAGCGGCTCAAACCCAAAGCCTCGGTCGCTGACCAGTCCTTCATCGACCAGATCCTCAATGCCGATATCGGCGTCCTGCCCCAGTGGCGCAAGGACCCGCAGAAGCTCTGGACGATCTACAATGACATGCTCACCAAGGTTCTCAGTGGCAATCTGCCGATCAAGGGCCTGATGGACGAGGCGCAGGCCGCAGCTGACGAGGTCATGAAGGCGCAGTAGGACTCTGATGCCCCGTTCAGCGATCCGCCCGACCGGTTGGTTGGGCGGATCGCTGAACTCTTGCTCCGTTCTACAGAGGCGCGCCGGTGCCGCGTGTACGCCGGGTGTATCCGTGAGGGGAGGGTACAGCATGAGTGCAACAGCGCAAGAGCGGGCGATCGTCACGCCCCCGCACCCACAGATAGGGGGGTTCGCGCGGTGGCGCTTTCGCCACCGGCAGGCGATCGAGGGCTGGCTCATCCTGACCCCCATCCTGCTCTACTATTCGCTCTTTTTCCTATTCCCTGTCCTCTCCAACCTGTACATCAGCTTTACACGGTGGAACGGCATCCAGGGGGCACCCAAGTGGGTGGGCATCGCCAACTACAGGACGTACCTCACCCAATCCTACCCCCTGATCATGTTCAACACGCTCATGTTTGCCCTGATCATCCTGGCGGTGCAGACCTCCCTCGCCTTTCTGATCGCCGTCCTGCTGAATCAAAAGGTCGTCGGGCGTGGGCTGTACCGGGCCCTCTGGTATATCCCCACTCTCACTTCGGCCGCCGTCACCGCCCAGGTGGCCTTTGCCTTTATCTCACCGTTCGATGGCGTCCTGAATGGGCTCCTCAAGGCGCTGGGGCAGCCGATCGTGATCTGGACGATGAGTGCTTTTTGGATGCGCATAGCGGTGATCATCTATTCGATCTGGCGCGGCGTCGGTGGGCCGGTGGTGCTTTTCCTGGCCGCCCTGCAGGGGATCCACCGCGAGATCTATGAGGCTGCCATGGTCGATGGCGCCCGCGAGCGGGATATGTTGCTCTATATCACCATCCCCCTCTTGCGGCCGATGATCCTTTTTGTCCTGGTCACAGGCATGATTGGCAGCTTCCAGATCTTCGAGGCCGTCCTCCTCATGACCAAGGGTGGGCCGTCGAACATGACAAACGTCATGTTGCTGCAGATCTACAACGATGCCTTTGTCAATACCAACATGGGCCTGGCAGCCGCTGGCGCGGTGATCATGGCCGTGTTGCTCCTGTGGTTCAGCACGACGAACATGCGCCTGATGAGCCGTGGCCAGGCGGAAGCCTGAGACTATTGAGATAAGAGGCAGGGGGGTCTGCAATGCACACGAGGCTCCGTTTCGGCCGTGTCCTGATGTATGTGCTGCTGATCGGCGGCAGTATCGCCATGGCCATACCCATGATCTACGCCGCCCTGGGCTCGTTTTGCAATTTCGAGGATTTCTACCGCGCCCCGTGGATGCCCATCCCGCAGCGGTTGTACCTGGAGAACTACCGGGTGCTCTTTACGCCCAAGGTGGAGTTGTGGCGCTGGACGATCAACACCCTGATCCGCATCGTCTGGTATATCACCATCCCAGGGGTGGTGGCGGTGCTGGCGGGCTACGTGTTCGCCCGCCTGCGCTTCCGCGGCCGCGACGGCGCCTTTATGTTCCTGCTCAGCTCCATGATGATGCCGGGTATTGTCTTCTGGATACCGACCTATATCATGCTGGCGCGTTGGCCTGGCGTGGGCGGCAACAACTGGCTGGGCCAAGGCGGTCACGGCTTTATCAACGAGTGGCCGTCGCTCTTGATCCCGGGATTGGTGAATGTCTATTACATTTTCCTGTTGCGGCAGACCTACTATAGCATACCGCTGGATTTCGAGGAGGCAGCCCGGGTGGATGGCGCCAACACCCTGCGCGTGCTTTGGGATGTCTACCTGCCCATGCTCAAGCCGGCGATCACCGTCATGATCATCTTCCAGTTCGTGGCCATTTGGAATGATTATCAATGGCCCCTGATCGTGAGTGCGAGCAATACCAAGATCTTTACGATGGCCCTGGGGGTGCAGCGCACTCTGCTCCTCGGCGCCAGCATCAAAGGGTTGCCGCAGGGCACGGCCATCGTCGACTATCCCTTCGCCTTTGCCCTGGCGACCCTGGTTAGCCTGCCGACGATCCTGCTCTTCCTGCGCCTGCAAGAGTACTTTGTAGAGGGCGTGCAGGGCTTTGCCCTCAAGGGGTAGAGGCGAGGCTCTGTGGAGGAGGTAAGCATGGCCTTACCTGTTGACTACCAGGCGCGCATCGATGCGCTGCATCAGACCAAGCTCGAGCATACCCGCATCAAGCGCCAGCAGCGAGGCTTTCTCGATATTGATGACCACGGCTTTGTGCCCTGGCCGGAGCCCATCCCCTTCCATTTGACGCCTAACCATCCCTGCGGGGGCGCCTATGGGCCGCGAGCTGTTGGCGAGAATTTCCGCGCCTGGCTGGAGGTGCACCCCGTCTACATCCACCCCGCCAGCGCCCTGGCCGGGTGCTGGGTGGGCAGCCCCCCCGGCCTGGGCGGCTGGAAGCCCGAGGACCGGCCCGTGCACCTCTACCCCCTGCACAAAAAGTACAATCTGCGCTATACCGGCATCGGTGGCATGAATCATCTGGGGCCCGATATGCGCATCGGTCTGGACCTGGGGTGGGGTGGATTGCTCCAAAAGATCCGCCGCTACCGCGCCCTTAACCGGCCAGCGGATACGGGCTTTTACGATGGTGAGGAGGCCCTGGTTCTGGGGATGCAGAGCTGGATCCGCAAGCACGTCGTGCAGGCGCGCGCGATGGCTGCCACCGCAGAGGACCCGGCCACGCGCGATAATCTGCTCGCCATTGCCGAGATGAACGAATGGCTGGTGGATAACCCACCTCGCACGCTGCGCGAGGCCTGCCAGTTTCTGGCCTGGTTCCAGTCGGTCGATCGGATGTGGGGTGCGGGCGGCGCCCTGGGCCAGCTCGACGAGTTGCTGCGCCCCTACTATGAGGCCGACCGCGCTGCGGGCGTCATCACCGATGATGACGAGGTCGTCTGGTGCCTGGCCAGCCTTTTCTTCAATGATACCCACTATTCGCAGATCGGCGGCCCTGCCCCCGACGGCCACGATCTGACCAGCCCACTCTCATTCCTGGTGCTGGAGGCCATGCACCGTCTCAAGATCCCGGTCAATATCGCCGTGCGCGTGCACGACGGCCTCGATCCCCGACTGCTGCGGCGCGCCGTGGAGTATTTGTTCGCAGACGGCACCGGAGTCTCTTTTTCCTGCGCCAAGGGACTGGATGAGGGTTATGCCCGCAACGGCGTGCCTATCCAACTGGCGCGCCTGCGCGCCAAGGTTGGCTGCAACTGGACGGCGCTGCCCGGCATCGAGTACTGCCTGCAGGACGTGACCCGCCTCTGCCTTGTCGCGCCCTTTCTGCACGCCTTCCACGATCTGATGGCCGACCCGGCCGCTCCTCGCACGATGGAAGCGCTCTGGGATCGCTATGTCGCGCACCTGGCCGTGAGCGTGGATACGATCAAGCAGGGCTTTGCCTGGCACATGGATCACCACGCGGCCAACAGCCCCGAGATTGTGCTCAACCTCTTTTGCCACGGTACCCTGGAGCGCGGGTTGGATGCCTCAGCAGGCGGCGTGGACATCTACAACCTCACTTGCGATGGCGTCGGCCTGGCCACTGTGGCCGACTCCTTTGCCGCCATCGAGCAGCGCGTGGTGCAGGAGGGCCGCCTGACCTGGGAGGAGCTGGCCCAACACCTGGCCAACGATTTCCGCGACGCTGAGCCGGTGCGGCTGATGCTCAAGAATATCCCGCGCTTCGGCACGGGCGGCTCCCGCGCCGATGAGTGGGCGCGGCGGGTGGCCGATCTCTACACCCACCTGATGTACGATACGCGCACGTCCAACGGCTTTCGTGTGATCCCCGGGCTCTTTTCCCACGGCATTGTGGCCGAGCTGGGGCGCAACCTGGGGGCCACCCCCAACGGCCGCCACGCCCACGCTCCCATCTCGCACAGCGCCAACCCCGATCCCGGGTTTCTCCCAGGCGGGGGCGGTGCGCCGACGGCCAAAGCGACGGCTGTCGCTGCCGTGCAGCCCGGTTTGGGCAACTCGGCGCCACTGCAGCTCGACCTGGACCCGCCCCTGGCCCGGCACGCCGGCGGCATCGAGGCCATCGAGGCGCTCATTCGCGCCCACAACGCCCAAGGCGGCACGTTGATCAACATCAACGTCGTCTCCAAGGAGCAGATTCTGGCGGCCCATGCCGACCCCGAGCAGTTCCCGGATCTCGTCGTGCGCGTCACGGGCTACAGCGCCTTTTTCCGCATGCTCTCGCCTGAATACCGCCAGCAGGTCGTCGATCGCATCCTCGCTGAAGGGGAGTGAGACGGGCTGTCAACGGATTAGGACACGGATTACACGGATTGCTTGGGCGCCATATTCAGGCGCGCATCTGCTCGGAAACGTGAGAGACGGACCTGTAGGCGCGGCATCGTGCCGCGGGTTCCGTTGCTGCGAAGGACTAATCCGTTGGCAGCCTCTCCCTCAACAGCGACACGGCCGCTTCCACCAGCGCTTCGGCGGCGCCGTACCCCACGGCGGTGAGCAGGGCGCTGAACCAGCGATAGGAGGAGTCGGCGCCGTACCCGCCCTGGTCCTTGGCCCAGTTGGTGGGGCAATAGCCATACAGCCCGTTGGCATAGCCCGCCACCAGCACTGGCGCCGGCGCGAGCGCCTGCTTGATGGCCAGCCCGATATCGCTATAGGGCTCGAAGGGCAGGCCCACCAGGCGCACCTCGCCGATACGCGCCGCCCACACCTCCGCCGCGAGCGTCGCCGGCACGCGCTCTTCGGCCAGCGCCTGCCGCAGCTCAGCCGCCCAGGCCAGCATCGCCTCCGCCTCCATCTCCGCCGCCTTACGCCCGATCGTTTGCACCCGGCGCTCGTGCCACTGGGCGCTAAAGATGGCCAGCGCATCCAGCGCAGGCGGCGGGTCCAGCGGCACCGCGACCGTGCGGCTCGCCGCCTGTAGTTGGACATCGGTTCGGCGCGCGGCCCGCTCCAGCGCCTGCGCTCCCGCCTTGGCCAGCCGCGCGCCGATCTGTTCCGCATCGCGGAAGCGGCCGCTCCCCCAGCCCCGGTCGCGGTTCACCACGGGATCCACGTCGCCGCAGGTCCCCTGCAGGCAGAGCCCCACCCCGCCCCGCAGCTGAGCGAGGGCGCGCGCCGCCGCGCCCGGCCAATCGCCGGAGAAGAGGCGGTTCTCCGGCCCCAGCACCACCGCATGGGTGGCATAGCTCAGGAGTGTGGCGATGCTCTCTCCGCCCGGCCGCTCGGCCGCCAGGGCGAGAAGCTCGGTATCGATCGGGTGCGCTTCATCCTGCCGGTTATAGCCGATGCCCTTCACCTGCATGCGGCCCCAGGCCAGTTGCGCCGGCTCCAGCCGCTCCGCGAGCGCAGTGACCAGCCCGGCGATGCGCCCTTCCGCCTGCTGCAGCCACCCCTCATCCACGTGCCCGAGTGCGCCGCGCATGGGCATGCAGGCTGGGCCAGAGTGGGTGTGAGTGCAGGCGATAAGCACTCGCTCGCCCGGCATCGTCCCTGCCGCCGCAACGGCGCCCCGGATCCGCGCTACCGATTCCGGCGCCAGCCCCAGCAGATCGCACACCACGATCGCCAGGCGCCCCGCCCCATCATCCAGCAGCAGGGCCCGCGCCAGAATCGGGTCATGCGTCCCCTCCGCCGGGAGGTCACGCAGGGCAAAGCCCGTCATCCATTGCCCGGGGGCGGGCGATAACTCCGCCTCACCGGCCGCCGCTCGCAATGCCATATCCTCCGTCCCTCCTGAGGAGTTCTTGCAGGCCAGGTGTGCGCCGCAGGCCGCTCCGCGGAGCGGCCTGCGGCGCACACCTGGCCTGCAAGAACCATAAAGGCCTGAAGCCGGGCGGCAGCAGCGCAGAATGCCCGGCCGCTATCCAGGACACGTGCGGCTAGCGCAAGCTCGGGGCCTGCGCCACAACCTTGGCCACCGCCGCCACGACCTTCTCCATCGCCTCTGCCCCCGCCAGCAGCGCCGTATGCGGAATCCAGACCGCGTCGCGGCAGATCTGCTCGGTCACGGGGCAGCGGACTTGAGTATAGTCGATCTCCCGGCCATAGTAGGGGCAGGAGCGCGGGCAGTGATCAGGGCCGTCGCCCTTGACCGCGAACAGCGGGTTCTGGTAGAGCGGGTAGGGCCAGCCGGCGCTGGCAGGCACGCCCTCGGCACACAGCGCTTGCAAGAACCGGTCGCGCGAGACGCCAGCGCGAGTTTCATCGAGGCGAAAGACGTAGAAATGATAGGAGCGGCGCGTCATGCGCGGCTCGGCGGGCAGGGTACGGATGCCGGGGATTTGCTGCAGCCCCTGGGTGAGGACCTCGGCGTTGGCCTGGCGGCGCAGCGTCTGCTCCTCCAGGCGGCTGAGCTGGGCCAGCAGGATCGCCCCCTGGAACTCGGTCATGCGCAGGTTCGAGCCGGCCAGAAAGTGCTGGTACCAGGGCTTGTCTTTGCCGCGGCCGCAGTTGGTAAAGCTGCGGCACAGGTCTGCCAGATCCTCATCGTCGGTGAGGATGATGCCGCCCTCGCCGGCCGTAATATTCTTGGAAACCTGGAAACTGAACACGCCGCAGTTGCCCACGGCCCCCGCCCCTTTGCCCCGCCATTGCGAGCCCCAGGCGTGGCAGGCATCCTCCAGGATGACCAGGTTGTGCTGGTGCGCCAGAGCGAGCAGCCGGTCCATATCGGCTATCATCCCGCCCACATGTACCGGAATGACCGCCTTGGTGCGCGGCGTGATCTTGCGCTCGACGTCACTCGGATCGATACAAAGGGTTTCGGGCAGGATATCGGCAAAGATGGGGATGGCGTTCACGCGCAGCACGGCGCTCACCGTGGCGATGAACGTATAGGGCGGCACAATCACCTCATCGCCCGCGCCCACCCCCAGCGCCAACAGCGACGCTTCCAGGGCCGTCGTGCCGCTGGTGGTGGTGATGCCGAAACGGGCGTTCTGGAACGCGGCGAAGCGCGCCTCGAACTCATGCACCTTCTCGCCGTACCACCACTCCCCCGACTCGAGCACCCCATTCAACGCCTGCCGCTCCTCATCGCTCCACACCGGCCAGCGCGGCCACGCCACATCACAGGCCTTGGGTCCACCGTTGATCGCCAGATCCGCCATGGTAGCCTCCTTTTCCCCTAGAACCCAAACACCCCCCTGCCCGTCAGAATCGCCTCCGCATCCCAATCGAACGCCCGCGAGAGCTCCGCGTGGGCAGCGAATCCGCAGCGCCGGCAGTCGATGGCGCCGCGCTGCTTCAGATAGCACCCCTGATGGATTTGCCCGTCGGGCTCGATATTCACCAGCAGCCAATCGTGGCAGCGCCAGCTGTTGTCGCGCAGGCGGCGCAGCACGCTGTAAGAGTCGAGCAAGGGGTAGCCCTGTCTTTTCAGGGCGATCAGCTCGTCCAGCACCTGCCAGCGCGCCTCGGGCGTCACCGTCAGGTCCTCGGCGTCGCCATAGGGATAGCTGAATTGCACTGTGATGCCATACACCAGCCCCCGCAGGTCGCGCACCAGGTCGGGGATGCGCTCCCAGTTCAGCCGGCTGATGGTGATATTCGCCATCAGCCGCGGGTGCTGCGCTGCGGCGATGTGGCCCAAGATGCGGTCATAGGTGGGGCCCCGGTAGCGGTCGTGCACCTCCTGCGGGCCGTCCAGGCTCACCCACACCATGTCGGCCGCCGTGCGGATGGGCAGGGTGCCGTTGGTGGTGATGCCCACGGCGTAAAAGCGCTCTTGTGCGGCGGCGACGATATCCTCGACCGTACGCTCCCCGTCGCGCCAGAGCAGGGGCTCGCCCCCCTCCAAAATCAGCAGGCGCGCGCCCATCCGGTGCACTGCATCCAGCGCCGCCAGCGCCCGCTCATAAGGGATATCCCCCTGCGGCCGCCGCCAGAAGGGGCAGGCCGGGCAGCGCAGGTTGCAGCAGTGCGTCAGCTTGAGCCCGCCCAGGAGCGGCCTGCGCTCATGCCACAGCCGCGCCCGCAGGTTGTGCTGCAGGAAGTAGAGATAGTGACCCAACATGAACATACCGGTTTCCACTCGGCACGGCGCAGAACAAGAGCGCCATCCACCACAACTATGGCACGGATGGCGCGTTTGCGCAAGTGCTGCCCCCGTTGTCGGCCAGTCCAGGCTTCCAAGGCGGCTCAAGCCCCGGGCTGAGAACGGCAAAGCCCCTCTGGGGCTCGGGCTCCATCTGGCCGTGCAGGATAGAGCTGCCCCACACGAGCCCGAAGGGCTTTACTTTTCTCAGCCCGGCGGCTTGAGCCCCGGGCTGCCTTGGCCAAACACACAGCCGGGTTTATAGCAACAGTGCCCAGGGCATAGGGCAATCGCATCTTGACTCGCGACGGCTTGGTCACAGCGCCAAGATGGGGTATCCTTCGAGCAGAGAGGAAGGATACCTGTGGAAAATCGGCCCATAGCATCCATCCAGCATCACTTCTCAGCGCTGGAGGATCCTCGTATTGACCGTACGAAGCTCCACAAGTTATGCGATTGCCCTGCCCCGGGCAAACATTCCATTGACAACCTCCCCCATCCGGAGTAACATCCCCCTTGACCGTACCCTCTGCGCTGTATGCGCTTTCCCAAGCAGGAGCTCACTATGTCCACTGGAAGTGTTCGCATCTCGGTCGATACCTTGCAATCCTTCATGGTCGATGTCTTTACCGGCGTGGGCGTGCCGCCCGACGACGCGCGCATCACGGCGGAGATTCTGATCACTTCGGACCTTTTCGGCATCGAGTCGCACGGTGTGGGCCGGCTGAAGATGTATTATGACCGCATCAAGGCGGGCGTGCAGATGCCGGTGACGGAACTGGAGGTGGTCAAGGATACGCCGACGACAGCGGTGATCGATGGCCACATGGGCATGGGGCAGGTGATCGGGTACCGCGCGATGCGCATGGCGATAGACAAGGCCCGCCAGTATGGCATGGGCTCGGTGGCAGTGCGCAACTCGAGCCATTTCGGCATCGATGGCTATTACCCGCTGATGGCGACCCGCGAGGGGATGGTGGGCATGAGCTTTACCAATGCCCGCCCCTCCATTGCGCCAACATTCAGCGTGCAGCCGATGCTGGGCACGAACCCCATTGCCTTTGGCGCCCCGACCGATGAGCCCTTCCCCTTCCTGTTCGATGCGGCGACATCGATCACGCAGCGCGGCAAGATTGAGGTGCTGGACCGGGCGGAAAAGCCAACGCCCGCCGGGTGGGTGATCGGCGCGGACGGCAAGGCGGCGACCGATTCGAAGCAAATTCTGCAGGACCTGACCCAGGGCAGGGCGGCGCTCTTGCCGCTGGGTGGCCTCGGCGAGGCGATGGGCGGCCACAAGGGCTATGGCCTGGCGACGATGGTGGAGATCTTCTCCGGGGCTTTTCAGGGGGGCGCCTATCTGGAGCAACTGACGGACGTCGATGCCGAGGGCCGGCGCCAGCCGCTGCGCCTGGGGCACTTTTTTATGGCCATCGATGTGGAGCACTTTATTCCGCTGGATGAGTTCAAGCGCATCACGGGTGACATCATGCGCCAGCTCCGTGCCGCGCGCAAGGCGCCAGGCCAGGAGCGCATTTATACCGCAGGCGAGAAGGAATACTATAATGCCCAGCGCATCCGCCGGGAGGGGGTAGAGGCAAACCCGAACCTGCAAAAGGCGCTCAAGGCCATGCAGCAGGAGCTGGGGTTGAGCCAGTATCAGCTCGGCTTCTAACACTACAGCCGTACTTACCCATCGGGGCGCGGATCCCATCCGGGCATCGCGCTTCGCACGCGACCGGAGTGGAGCCATTCGGGTGGATTTGGCGGGCTGCCTGCAGCCGG
>DAOTVS010000148.1:0-23737 GCA_034436375.1 Anaerolineae bacterium
GTGATCGTTTCATCCGCCAGCACACCCACCTTGGGGCCACTGTGCAAGACGCGACCGACCAGGCCGCCTGCACTGAGCGGCGACATCCGGGCCGCCAGAGCGGTCATAGGCACCATGATCAGCCCTACGATGAGCGCCATGCTCACAAAGGTCGCCGTTTTGCCCCACTGGCGTGGCAGCAGGCTCTTCAAGCGTTTCATCGTCACAACTCCAATCTAGATCTGGGGGCAAAGCTTGCCGCCGCTGAGGAACATGGCGCAACCGGCTTTACCCTACGGTGTGCGGAGCAACGGCAATTGAGTCAGCCGTTGCGTCTGCGCGAAGCCTCGAGAGTAATGTCAAAGTCGGTCAGGTTCGAGGCGTTGGTCGCGGCACAGAAGGCAATCCAGTGCATACACATCCTTGCTTGCCGCGGCAATGCCTGGTGCCCTGATCGCGATCACTACCTAATAGAGAGGGCCAGAGGGGGTGCAGATACATGGGAAGGGAGGCAAATTGAAGAGTTTCACCCAATCTTAACGTGTTCTGACAGCGCCTATCCCCGGAAGGTAAAACGTGATGGGGGAGGCCAGAGCGCCGGGCGCGCCTGAGCTTGCGCTTTCTCAGCGGGTTACTCTTCCACATGGACGCGGCCACGGCGCGCTTTGACCTCGCTGCGGCGGCGCTTGCTCTCCACGCGGCGCTGTCGCGCCGCCTGAGAGGGACGGGTAGGATGGCGCTGGCGTTGCACGCGCAGGGCATGCCGCAACATGGCCTGGAAACGCGCGATGGCCTCCTCGCGGTTCTGAAGCTGGCTGCGGGTGCCGCTGGAGAAGAGGTGCAGCACACCCTGTTGGTCGATGCGCTTGCCCAGGGCCGAGCGGATGCGCGCACGCTGCTCTTCGCTCAGACTGGGCGAATGATCCACATCGAACAGTAGCTCGACCTGCGTGGCCGATTTATTCACATGCTGCCCTCCCGGCCCGCCAGCCCGCGAAAAGCGGTAGCTCAGCTCACTCACGGGGATGCAGAGGGAGGGCATAATCTCCAGGCAGCTGATGTCGCTCATGAGTGCATTGTAGCACAGCGCCCATCGCCTGTACAGGCGGCAAGGTGAGGGGGTGTAGCCTGGAATCCCCCCTATCCTTCCTTGGCCAGCACAATCTGCCCTGCCGGGTAGAGGCCCCGGTAGACCCCCTCATAGCGGGCAGAATAGTCGCGGTGCGCCTCCGGGTCAGGACGATAGGTCTGCTCGGCGCGGTAGGCGCTCATGGCGGCCGCCTCGAGGCTATCGTAGAGGCCCGCGCCCAGCCCGGCCAGAAGCGCCGCCCCCAGCGCCGCCCGCTCGGCGCCCTGAGGCGTCTCGACCGTGCGGCCGGTGACATCGGCGCGCATCTGTAGCCACAGGGCATTGCGCGCCCCGCCTCCCACCACACGCAGCGGGGTCTCGCGGGCGGGCATGAGGGGGTAAAAGCTCTCGAGCATATGGCGCAGTTCGTAGCAGAGCCCCTCCAGAACGGCGCGCACCATATCCTCACGAGTGTGGTGCAGGCGCAGGCCCAGGTAAGCGCCAGTGGCCCGGGGCGCCCGCCTGGGAGCGCCCGCGCCAGAGAAGAAGGGCAGCAGGTAAAGCCCTTGTGCACCGCGCGGGCTCGCCTGGGCAGCCTCGGTCAGGGCGCGGTAGCCCTCATCATTGAGTGGCTGTTGCAACAACACCTGCACCACCCAGTTGAGCAACGGCCCCACACCGAGAATGCCGCCGATCAGATAGTAGCGACCAGGCATAGCATGCATGCCGCAAGAGATGCCCAGGGCATGGACCTCCGGCCCGGTGCGGGGCTGGTCGAGCACGGCCAACACCGCCTCGACCGTGCCGCTGGAGACGAGCATCGCCCCGGGCGCAATGACCCCGCTCGCGACCGACGCACAGATGTGATCGTGCCCGCCCACCGAGACCAGGGTGCGCGGCGAGAGCCCACAGGCAGCGGCCGCTTCCGGGCGCAGGGGGCCGAGCGCCTGGCCGCTGGGCAGGGCCGGCGGGAAGAGGCCCGCCGGCACACCTGCGATATCCAGCAGCTCGGGGGACCAATCGGCAGTGTGCAGGTCGAAAGCCAGGGTGCGGCAGGCCTGCGGGTAGCTCATCGCCGGCACGCCCGCCAGTCGGTAGGCCAGGTAATCGGAGACGCTCAGCCAGCGGCTCAGGCGCCGGTAGGCCTCCGGCTCGTGATCGCGCAGCCAGAGGATCTTGTTCAGAGAAAAGATGTGCCCGGGCTGCGCTCCTGTAATGGCGAACAAGCGCTCGTCGCTGATCCTCTCCTGCCACCAGGCCTCATAGGGGATCGTGCGCGTGTCGTGCCACACGATCACCGGGTAGAGGACCCGGCCCTGGGCATCGAGCGGCACGCCCGATTCGGCCATGCTGGAGATGGCGAGCCCGCGCACGAGGGAGGAGTCCTCTACCTGGGCCACCGCCCGGCGAATCACCGCAACGGTCGTTTCGTAGAGCGCCTCGGGGTCGTGCGTCGCCCGACCCGCGCCCTCCTCTGTCACCGGCGTGGGCGCCGAGGCGACAGCGCGCATCTGCCCTTCCAGGTCATAGAGCACAGCCTTGGTGTTCGTCGTGCCGACGTCAATGCCCAGGAGATAGTCCATTGTCTTCCCCCTCACTTGGGCTGATACGGTGGAATGTCGAGTGGAATACCGCCCGCGCGCATCGATTCCGCGGCCTTGACGCCCGCCGCTACGCTCATGCGGCCGGCGATAGGGGTGGCCACAGGCTCTTTGCCATCGAGCACCATGTCGACAAAATCCTTGCAGATCACCGGGTCGGCCCCGCCATGGGTGCCCTGCGCTTCCTTGACCTGATAGGTGCGGTCGGCCAGCTCGCGGTAAGTGTTGGAGCGGCGCGTCTTGACCCACACCTTCATCTCCGGCTCCGAGTTCTCCAGGCGCCCCTCGGTGCCGATAAAGACATAATTGCGGTGATAGTCGGGCGTAAAGTGGCACTGCAGGTAGGCCGCCTTGACGCCGCCCTCGAGCTGCATGATGACCACATTGTTGTCCTCCACATCCACCTCCTGCCGGAAGGCGCACTGGATGCGGGAATGGTTGCCTGGCATAGCCTCAATGCAGGTCTCGCGCTCGGGGCAGTCGGGGCAGCGCAGATCGTTGGGCTTATCGCCGCCAAAGTAATCGAGCCCGCCAAAGGCCGCCACACGCGTGGTATAGCGCCCGCTGAGCCAGTGGATCATATCGATATCGTGCGAGCCCTTTTGCAGGAGCAGCGAGGTCGTGTTCTTGCGATTGGCGTGCCAGTCGTGATAGTAGAAATCGCCGCCATAGCCCACAAAGTGCCGCACCCAAACGGCCTTGAGCTCGCCGATGGCGCCTGAGTCGATGATCTCCTTCATCACCCGAAAGATGTTCATGTAGCGCATGTTAAAGCCCACCATCAGGCGCCGGCCAGAGTGGCGGTAGGTATCGAGGATGCGGTCGCAGCCTTCGATGGTGATCGCCAGCGGCTTTTCGCAAAAGACGTGTTTGCCCGCTGAGAGCGCCGCGACGGCATACTCCTCGTGGGTGAAATCGGGCGCGGTGACGGCGATAGCGTCGATGTCGTCCCGCTCCAGCAGGCGGCGGTAATCTTCGGTCACAAAGGGTGAGCCGCCATGCTCCTGCTGGAAAGCGGCCAGATGGGCGGGGTTCACATCCGCCGCGCCCACCACTACCGAGCGCCCCTGCGGCTGATGCCAGGAGCGCCACAGCCCCCCGCGCCCGCTGATGCCGATCATACCGATGCGCAACTGCGTGCGCAGCGCGCCAAGGGTGGGGATGATCCGAGAATCAATCTGGTCGGCCATGCGTCTTCCTCCGTGATGCGTGGTCCGTAATCCGCGATTCATAAGGTTGTCATAGAGCGTAATAAGTAAACCGTAATGAGTAAGGGCGCCATTTCGGCGTGCTCGATGCTTTCAGAGAGCCTTTTTGGGACCAACATCACGAAGAGCTGTGAAAGCTTCGCCATGGCGGCTTTACTTATTACGCTCCACGGCGACCTCACGGATTACGAATTACGTATGCTCGTGCTCCTCTTTTCCCCCGCTAACAGCCGGATCGCCCGCACATAGGCATCGCCCTCGGCGCCGACCTGCTCGCTGGAATGGCGGTAATCGTGCTTGCGGATAAACTCATCCAACTCGGCGCGCAGGCCCACGCTCACCCGCAGTTGCACGGTCACCAGCTCGCGCAGGGGCCCCGCCTCGCGCGCGCGGTCCAGGATCAGGAGGAAATGCTCCAGGCAGAGCCCATCGCCCCGGCGGTAGCAGGAGGCGAACGCCTCGTCGTGCAAATAGTCCAACAATCCACCGATGGCCAGGTGCACGATCTCGTCGTGCTCGGCGCAGGCAGGGCAGGGGCGGGTGGCCTGCAGGCGGCTGCGGAGGGCAAGCGCCGCCCGCTGCGGGCTGCCCTCGCCGCCCAAAAGGCGAGGCAATAGCCCCTCACGCACATCGAGCCCCGGCTCCAGCGCCTTGGCCAGCGTGCTCACCAGGTCACGGTAGATGAGCGACATACCCAGCGCCCCGCCGCCCTCCTGCAACTGCCAGGCGTGCGGGTTGCACAGGCCCCGCGCGTCGCGGATGCGCTGCCGCTCGTCTACATCCGTCACCCGCTCGCGCAGCAGCGAGATCAGGTAGCGGGTCACCTCGCGCTCGCTCAGGCGGCAGACGGGGCAGCCGCCCTGGGCGATAGCGTCCTCCAAATCGCGCTGGGGAATGTGGGGTTGGGTCACCGGCGCCTTTCCTGGGCTAGGCAGGGGTAGCCTGCTGGGCATCATAGCACAGGCGCATTTTACCGCTGTTCAGGAATGCGGGCAAAAGACCTCACCCCACCCCGCACAGTGCGAGCATCCCATGATGCACTGCATGGTGGAGGGGATGGGGTGAGGTTTGACAGTCTCCGCTCTCCTCCTATGATGCACTCCATCAACACACAACAGGAGCCACATCATGTCTTTCCCCTACCTGATCGATATCCTCAATCAGCCCGCCGCCCTGCAGGATACGCTTTCAGCGCTGCCGCCAGCGGATACCCTCGCCGCGCTCGCGCAGGGCCTCGCCGCCGGGCGCTACCGGCGCATTGTGCTCACTGGCATGGGCTCGTCGTACCACGCTCTGCAGCCGCTGGCGCAGCGCCTGTGGCAACAGGGGGCAGGGGCGCTCTTGCTGGAGACTTCGGAGCTGATTCATTATGGGGTTGAGCTCTTGTCAGCGGGGACGCTGGTGATCGCCGTGTCGCAATCGGGGCGGAGCGCGGAGACGGTGCGCCTGCTGGAGCTGTTGCCCGCGGGGGTCACGCTCATCGGCGTTACCAACACCCCCGGCAGTCCGCTGGCCGCACGCGCGGATGAGGTGGTGCTGACGCAAGCCGGCGCGGAGGCGAGCGTCTCGTGCAAGACCTATTTGACGGCACTGGCGGCCCTCTCGTGGCTGGGCGACGCGCTGCTGGGGGGTGAGGCCGAGCTGCCCGCCCTGCAAGGCGCGCCAGAGGCCATGGCCCTGTACCTGGAACCCTGGCAGGCACACGTGGCCGTGCTGAAGGAGGCGTTTCAGGGCGTGCGCCAGCTTTACCTGGTGGGGCGCGGGCCATCGCTGGCCACCGTGGGCACCGGGGGGCTGATCATCAAGGAATCGGCCCACTTTCCCGCCGAGGGGCTGAGCAGCGCCTCCTTCCGCCATGGGCCGTTCGAGATGGTGGGGTCTGAGACGTTCGTGGTGGTCTTTGCCGGCCCGCAACGGACCCTGGACCTCAACCGGAGGCTCGCGGCAGACGTCCTGCAGGCGGGGGGCCGCGGCGCCCTCTGCGGCCCCGGCGAGAGCGAGGGGCCCTTTGCCCTGCCGGCCGTGCCCGCGCCGGCGCTGCCGATCCTGGAGATGCTGCCGCCGCAGATGATCTCGCTCGCTCTGGCCGAGATGAAGGGGATCGTGCCGGGGAGCTTTGGTCTGGGGCACAAGGTGACGACTGTAGAATAGCCACCCATGCGTGCGAAACGCAGCGATGGACCGCAGCGTCTGCTGCAGGCTGATCACCGTGCGGTTCCATATTGTATCTTTCCAGCGCACCACCGCCCTGTCGCAACCCAAATGGGGTTGCGCGTTTTGCCTGCAAGCAACGTATGTGCTATTATGGGCCCCTCACCCGGATGCCTCTGCGGTCAGGGCCCACCTGGCATCGATCTGCCCACTTTCCCCTGGTCGCCCCCGGAACCCAACCTGACTAGAAACGCAAACAGCCCATGTCGGATATCTGCCCTGATAACGATCATCTCTCTACCGAGAGCGCCTCACCCGAGGCGCTGTATGCCCAGGCCCAGCGCCTGCTGGCGGCCAAACAGCCCCGGGAGGCGGCGGCCGTCTTTCAGCGCCTGCTGGCGGAGAGTAGCGCGCCGGCCCTGGTGCGCCGTGCTGTCGCCGGTTTGAGTGATTGCCTCACGGCCCTGAAGGAAGATCCCGCTGCGCGCGCGGCGGTTTTCCAGGCCCTCTTCGCGGCCTACTGCCGGGCAACAGCCCTGGATGGAAACGGCCTGGCCCAGGAGATCGATTTTGTGATGCTGCAGCACGCCGGCCCCGCCGAACGCCAACGGCTGGCCGACCTGGCGCGCCAGGCCCTGGCGGCTGATGGTGATGCCGCCGCGGCGGAAGCCTGCTGGCAGCTGCTGCTGGACCTGGCTTCTGCCGACCGCACGGCGCTGGAGGAGGTTTTTGCCGAATGTCGCCAGGCCGGCTACGCCTGGCTGGTGGCGGGCAAGCTCCTGGACCTGGATCGCGTGAGCGAGGCACTGATGGCGGCCCGCGAGCAGCTGCCCACGACGGAAGAATTCCTGCGCTTTGCCAACTCCGCGGCGGCCCATGCGCAGATGCGCGCGATCATGGCCCAGGCCGAGGAGCGCCTGGCCAAGGACTTTGACCCCGACCTGGCCGACTGGCTGGCCCTTCGCTATGCAGAGCGAGGCGATCTGCCGCGCTCCCTCGCTGTGCGTCTGCGCCTGCTCAAGCAGGCGCCCGGCCGCGGCGACTATGAGGTGGTGCAGGCCCTGGCCCAGCGCCTGGGGATCTGGGGTACGCTGCAGCCAGAGCTGCTGCGGCTGCTACAGACGAGCCCTCAGCCTGAAGCCCGTATCGAACTGGCCATGGCCCAGGGCGATCTGAGTGGCGCCCTGCGTCAGGTCGCCCTGGCGCCCGAGCGGTACGGCGAAGCGTTGCTGGAGCGCCTGGCAGCCTATGCAGCCGGTGCGGACCCCGACCGGGCGCGCACGCTCTGTAGCTACCTGGAACAGCGGGCGCTGGCGCTGCAGGGCCGGGGCAGGGCGCGTGAGGCAGCGGCACGCCTGGCCCGTCTGCAGGAGATCCAGGGGCGCACGGGGCGCGTCTCGTAGGCGCCTGGAGCTCATGGGAACTCGAGGGAACTGACGAGAGGGGTGAACTGCAGCTCGTCAGCGCAGCCGCCCATGCCCAGGGCCAACCATACGATGGGAACATCGCTGCTTGGGAGAGATCTTCTAACCACAATCAGCACTTTTCAGTGACGCGGAAACCGAGCTTCTGCCCGAGAAGCAGACGCGTCTGGGCATCGACCGCAGGCGCGACCACAAAGAGGAATACGGTCACGGGCAACAGGCACCACTGGGCAGCCGACCAGAGGACCTGCCACCACTTGTGCTCGGGCGGCCTTGGTGGGCGAAGCAGAAGGTCGACGATAAGAGGGAAGAGGGAGAGGATCGTCGCCAGGACGCCGATGACCGCATAGATTCGATTCAGCGCCAGGCCAAGGTGAGTGCCGAAAAAGCCGGGGCTGAGCAACGAAGGGATGGCAAAACCCAGCGTGATCACAAAGGCGCTGGTGGACCACATGATCTGATCTCGCGTCAGGCTCCAGACGACGGGGAACTTGAGGCGAACCGGTATCTCCGAATGCTTAAAGTACATGCGGATGACATAAGGGATGTCTGACGCCGTCCAGGCATGGCGCTTGGCCTGCTCATAGCGATTGACAGCTGTGCGCCACAGAGAGGTGGACAGGGGCGCATCGGCCAGCACTGGCAGATAGGTGGGCGCCATGGTGACCCGGCCGTGGCGCTTGAAAAAGCAGCGGAGGATGATGTGCTGGTCGTCGCCGATGACTTCGGGGTCCCAATAACCCACCGTATCCAGGAGAGACAGGCTGGCGCTGTAAGAGGAGCAGGGCCAGGTGTGATAATCATTGTCGGCCAGGCCGGCCAACTGCCAGACGTTCATGAAAACGGCGGTAAAGCGGATAAAAGTGGGCACCTGCCAGATATTGTTGTGGTAGAATACCGGCGGTTGCCACAGGCGATAGTGACGCTCCGGGTCCGTCGCAAAGTGGTAGGTCAGGCAAGAGAAATAGGCCGGGTGGAAGACCGAGTCGACATCGCAGGTGGTGATGGTAATGCGGCGCGGATTGTAGCCCAGGCGATCGACAAAGTGCCGGCGCGCCCAGAGCGCCGCCCAGGTTTCATTGGCCGCTTTGGTTGCGATGATGCCTGCGGGCGGCTCTGGGTGCAGGGTGTAGTAAATGGCGCCCAGGCGATTACGGAATTCGCGCTGTAGCTCACGGGCCTTTTCGGCTGCGCCAGGCTCACGGGCCTCCATCGCCAGGACCACCCAGATGCGCGAGGCGACCTCCTGCTGGCAGGCCAGGGCTTCCAGGTTCGCCCGCAATTTGCTCATGGGCTCATTATAGTTGGGGATGATGACCAGGTGGTGAATCCCCTCCCAGGGCAACAAGAGTTTGCCCTGCTCGCGCTCAGCCTCATAACGCTGGCGCCAGTTGATGTGCGCATGAACGCGCACTCGCATGGCCCCTACACTGGCATGAAACACCATGCGCAGAGTGCGATAGAGCATGTAGACCTGGAAAAAGACGGCGAGCAAGACGGGTATGATTGGGGCCTGGGCCGAGAAGAGAAGCGGTACCAGGATGATGCCCCAGGTAGTCAGCCCCGGCACCATGTCGAGAAGGCGTCGGACCACCTTTTCGTGCTGCGTGATAAGGCTGTAAACCTGCCGTTCCCATTGGCGGTAGGCGATATCGAAGCGTGAAGGAGCCCTCCGCGCATAGCCCGGAGGGCTCAACGGAGTCATCGAAGGGCCCTCAATGGCCAAGAGCTTACGGCCGGCCCGTTCCAAATAGCTCGCCAGCCGGGGATCTTCTCGTTGCATCTTGGAATCGGGGTCGCGTCTTGTGAGCAAGGTTGCTATTCCTCAGGAGTAAATCGGGCCACCCCAGGGTCGACTGAAACTCCTCGATTGTTTCTACAATGTACGGCATAATGGCCCTTGCTGTCAAGGTGCACTTTTTACAGATTATACCCCGGGTGCAGGCGATTGACCCGCGGCCCGCGCTCGGGTAGAATAGGTAGGCGAACACAGCGCACAATACGGAGGCGGACCATGAGCATAGCTGCCGGCGCCTGGCATACGCGGGTGCGCGAGCATGAATGTGATCCCCTGGGCCATGTGAACAATGCCTGGTATCTGGCCTATCTGCAACAGGCGACCGTGGAGCTATGGGGGAGCGAGGCGCCCGTCTACTGGCAGTTGCAGAGCCTGGCGCTGGAGTATCTCACGCCAGCCCTGGAGGGCGATGAATTGGCCGTCTACGGTTGGCCCATTGAGCGCGAGGGAGAGGCGCTCCGCTGTGGCTATGAGGTGCAGCGCCGCGACGACGGCCAGCCCCTGGCCCGAGGGTTGGCCTTGTGGGTCTGGCTTGACCGGTGTACGCGCCAGCCCCTATCCCCGGCTGAGATCGAGAGGGCGCAGCCACCTGCTGGCTGCGCCCCGCCCCGCCCCCTGCGCCTGGCTGCCGACACCCTGGCCGGGCAGGTTTTTCGCTGGCGGCATACGGTGCGCCACCACGAGGCCGGGCCCAGTGGCCAGGTGCGCCCGCTGGAAATCCTGCATTGGGTGGAGGAGGCCAAATTCGTCGCTTGCAGCACGGTCGGCTGGCCCTTGGAACGGATGCTTGCCGAAAATTGCCTGATTGTACAGGTGCGCCACGATAGCGAGTTTCTGGCCCCCCTGGCGCCCGGCGACGAAATCGAAATCCACAGCCGGGTGTGCGACCTGGGGCGCGTGCGGGGCGCATGGCATCAGGAAGTGCGTTGCCGGGGCGAGCTCGCGGCCACAGATTACTCCACCGGCGCCTTTCTCGATCGCACGGGCCGCCCCCACCCGCCTCCGCAAGCCATGCTCGATGCCCTCATCGGCAGAGAAAGGTGAAAAGGGTAAGAGGCGAAGAGGCTGAACCGCGCCACATACCCCTTTTCACCTTTTGCCCTTTTCCCCTTTCGTTCTATTCGAGCCTATAATGCTGCAGGCAGCGTAACCTTCAAGGTTCTAGCAAGGGAGCAAGGACATGGCGACCTATCAGTTTCCTGAGGGCTTTACCTGGGGCACGGCTACAGCCTCTTATCAGATCGAAGGCGGCGCAACAGAGGGCGGCCGCGGCGAATCGATTTGGGATCGCTTCAGCCATACGCCGGGCAAGGTGCTCAACGGAGATACCGGCGATGTCGCAGACGATCACTATCATCGTTGGCCTGAGGATATCGAGATCCTGAAACAGTTGGGGTGCCAGGCCTATCGCTTTTCCATTGCGTGGCCGCGAGTCATCCCCGATGGCATCGGTGCGGTCAATGGCCAAGGGCTCGATTTCTACGAGCGCCTGGTCGATGCGCTTCTGGGAGCGGGTATTGAGCCCTATGTGACCCTCTATCACTGGGACCTGCCGCAAACGTTGCAGGATAGGGGCGGTTGGGTCAACCGCGCTGCGGTGGGCTGGTTCACCGATTATGCCGCTGTGGTCTCTGGCCGCCTGGGCGACCGCGTGCGACACTGGATTACGCACAATGAGCCCTGGGTGGCCGCCTTCCTGGGCTATGCGACCGGTGAGCACGCGCCGGGCATCCGCGATTTTGGCGCCGCCCTGCAGGCCGCCCATCATATCCTCCTCTCGCACGGGCAGGCGGTGCCCATTCTGCGCGAGAACGGCGACGAGCGGACGCAAGTGGGCATTACCCTGAACCTCAACTGGGTTGACCCGGCCTCCGAGCGCCCGGCTGATGTCGAGGCAGCCCGTCGCCAGGATGGCTTCCTGAACCGCTACTTTCTGGATCCCATCTTCAAGGGCAGTTACCCGGCCGATATGATCGCCTACTATGGCACAAACGGGCCCCGCGTTGAGCCGGGCGACCTGCTGCAAATCTCGACGCCGATCGATTTCCTGGGGGTCAACACCTACACGCGCTCCGTGGTCGCTGATGATCCCAACGCGCCGCCCCTACACTTCCGCGCCATCCAGCCGCCCTACTCCGAGTACACGGAAATGGGCTGGGAGGTCTACCCTGAGGGCCTGTACAAGCTCCTGCGCCGCCTGCACCAGGATTATGGCCCCCGGGCCCTCTACATCACCGAGAATGGCTGCGCCTTTGCCGACCGGCTGGAGGACGGGCGTGTGCATGATACACAGCGCGTCTCTTATCTGCGCGAGCACTTTATCCAGGCCCAGCGGGCCATCGCGGCCGGCGTACCCCTGCGTGGCTATTTTGTGTGGTCACTGCTGGATAACTTTGAGTGGGCTTTGGGCTATAGCAAGCGTTTCGGCATCGTCTATGTGGATTACGCCACCCAGGCGCGCATCCTCAAAGATAGCGCGCTTTTCTTCAAGGATGTGATTGCCGCCAACGGCGTCTCGTAGGTCCTGAGTCATAGGAGGCCTGGCCACGCCTTCCGCAGCGCACATGGCTTGACAGCGCGCAACAGAGGGCCTAGAGTCAGCCTGTGTCGGGCTAATGCCCGTCAGAGTGGACCAGGGGCTGATCTGCCCCTGGCTCGTCGGAGGAAAAAGTGGCCAAGCGGTTGTATGTGGGCAATCTCCCGTATTCAGTGCGAGAGGATGCCCTGCGCGATCTGTTTTCTCAGTACGGTGATGTCTCGGGAGTCGAGGTAGCTGTTGACCGGGAGACGGGCCGCGCACGCGGCTTTGCCTTTGTCGATATGGCAACCGATGCCGGTGCCCAGGCCGCCATCCAGAACCTGAACGGTTATCAACTCGATGGCCGCGCGCTCAAAGTCGATGAAGCCCGGCCCCCACGCCAGGGAGGCGCTGGTCGGGGTGGGATGTACTGAGTGTGCGCAGGCCTGACGTGTTTCCAGAACCCGTCAGGCCTACAAAGAAACGAGAGGCGGGCCGGGGGCAACCCCGCCCGCCTTTTGTATATCGGGGCTGAAAAACCAAGGCGGGGGCCTAACCCCCGCCTCAAATAGCGCGCTATTCTGTTTTCCTTTGGCTAGCCTCTTGTCTTTGGCCTTGCGCAGTGCTGTCACCGGGAAGCTTGGGGATGTAGAGATCCTCTCTGCCGGCGCATCAAGCGCCGCTTGCCCTGGGTAGCCTCCTCTGGCCCGCGCTCGGCGACCCACTTTGGGGGCCCCCATTACGTTGGCACAAGCCGTGTGCGCTCCCAAGCTGCCAGAAGATCGTCGATCAGCCTTGCGCGCAGAACCACACTCCATGGCAGCACTCCAGGTGCTCGCTGCAGCATCTGCTGTGGCCGGGCATTTCGGCGTGTGGCCGGGGTTGCCCGCGGCGCCGGCTGGGGCTTGGCGCCCTCAGCCTGGGTTGCCACAGGCCGGCGTGCCACTGCCTGCGCCATCATGACGAGGGCCAACAGGACGATGGCTGTCACCGCCCAGGCCGCGCCGGGTGCCGGTGTCGTGGTCAGGATGGGCTTCAGGCCCGAGAGGACAGTACTGATCGCGTACTGCCCTCGCTGGCTCGGCTGCATAGGGGTGGCCGGTGGGCGCAGGCTAGAGCTGCGCGCGGTGGCCAGGTCAGCAGCCGTCCAGCCAGGCTGCGCGGCCCATACCGCCCGGTCTTTCGGATCGGGCGCTTGGGGGCCACTCACCGCAGGCACAGTGAGGGCCTTCCCCTGGGCCTTGCTGCCACTCGCCTGGAGGGAGGCACCAAGGGGTAGCGAGGGGATACCGGGGTAGCTGGGGCGGGACATTGCACCCACGACGACCAGCAGTGCAAGCGTCAGGACGGTGGCGATAAAGCCGGCGCTGAGCCAGCGAAGGAAAGTGCCGCGCCAGTCGTGCACAAAGGAGATAACCTGTACGGAGCGCAGGGCTCGAAACTCTGGAGAAGGGAGCCGAGACCCCGGTTCGTGAACGAACTCATAGAAGGGCTTGAAGGTTGCCTTGCGAAACACGGCTGCTTCCTCCTCGTATGCGGGGCTCGTTATGAACGCGCCCGCCTTGACGCAATGAGCGCCCAATCCTCTTCCCATCACGTCCCACCGGGGCCTGCCACAAGCTCTGGCTGCCCACCCGGGCTATGCTACGCCCAATGAGCTACTGTGCGGACAGCACCCGAGGTCGGTGGAACGACACAAGGTTACCAGGGAGAGAACCAAAGGGAAACCACCTGGGGTAACAGGCCGCTGTGCATAGGCGCCTGACCGTAGCACCCGGGCCTGCCGGCTGAGGCGAACTCAGCCAAAAACGCTCATTGCCTGCTCGAGGAAACACGGCCGGTGCAAAGTTGACCGGAGCCGTGCGAAGAGCACAACCGGTTGACAGCGGGTGCTGAAACCATTGATTGTGCTCACATTGGTGACCTGGATTATACACCGGAAATGATCGAAAAGCAATACCCTGCACAGAATATTTCGGTAACAGTTAGTTTTGAAATAGCAAATCTGACACACTGATTTCCTTGCTGGATCGATTGGCAAAGACCTGCCGGGTCACGGGCTCCGCAACCGCCCGGCAATGGGCCTTGAGGGGGGAGTGGATGTCGTCTGCTTGCCGCCCTGCAGGGCGGCAAAGCAGACGACATCCACTCCCCCCTCAAGGAGGCTGCCGGACAGCGGCAAAGCAAGGAGCCCGGCCTTTCCCCGCCAGACGAGACCCGACTTACTATTGGCCGTAGACATTCATGTAGCGGTCGTGCAGTTTGGCGATCTCCGCGGGCGGGATCTCAGCGGGCTGGCCGAGCTGCAGGGCAAGCCACACCGTATGCGCCACGTCTTCCACCATGACCGCCGCTTTGACCGCCGCCTCGGCGTTGGGCCCGATCGTAAATACGCCATGGTTCTTGAGCAATACCGCACTTGAGCTGCCGATCGATTCCACCACCACCTGGCCGATTTGCTCACCGCCGATGAGTGCAAACCCCCCACAGGGGATAGGGCCGCCGAACTCGTCGGCCATGGCCGTCAGGCAGCAGGGAATGCCCCGCCCCAGGGCAGCAAAGGCGGTAGCATAGGGTGAGTGAGTGTGCACCACGCCGCCGACATCCGGCCGGTGCCGGTAGATGTAGAGGTGACTGGCCGTATCCGACGAGGGTTTGAGATTGCCCTCCACCAGCCTGCCCTCACGATCGACGATCACCAGGTGCTCGGGGCGCAGGTCCTCATAGCGCACACCCGAGGGCTTGATGACCACATAGCCCGTCTCGCGGTCACGCGCACTGATATTGCCGCCGGTCCAGGTCACCAGCCCGTTCTTGGGTAACTCCAGGTGCAATCGCCATACCTGCTCACGCAATGAGTCCAACAATGTGCCATCCTCCATCCATGGGATAGATCCCTCGCGAGAGAGCGCCAACTGCACTACATTATAGGAGATTGCACATTCTCAACAAAGAAGGCGAGCGCCCCACAGCGGCATATATGCAACGCGGAAAGGGCCTTCTCACGAGCGGTTACCCCTCCAGATAGCGGGACCAATCTATGCTATGGCCTTCGGGGTGATAGCTGCCATCGGTTGCCTGCAGATAACGGCCCCGGTAATCGCCCCGAGCGATGCGCGCCAGGGCGTCAGCAGCGGCGTCAATTTCAGCGGTGCTGTTGTAACATCCCAGGCTGATGCGGACCAAACCAGGAAGAAGGCTTTCTTCGCCCATGGTCACGGCTGCTCGCAACCCGGCAATCTCCTGCGCCGAGAGGCCGAGCAAGCGGAAGAGGTAGGGCTGGGCGCAGAAGCAACCGCTACGCACGCCGATGCCCTCTTCGTAGCCCAGAATAGCTGCCACCTTGTGGTGATCGACGCCCGGCACCAGGAACGAGACGACCCCCACCCGGCAGGCGCAACAGGCTGGATCACAGTCGCCATAGAGAGTGAGGGGCGGGTCGATGGCCCGGAGGCGCTCCAGGGCATGGGCGGTCAGTGCTGCCTCATGCTCGGCGATGTTATCCATACCAATCTCCTGCAGGCAGCGCAAGGCTTCCGCCAGGGCCACCGCCCCCAGCACATTGGGGCTGCCGGCCTCCTCTTTTTCAGGCAATGGGCCCCAATAGACACTGTCCGTCGTCACCAGGGTGACGGTACCGCCCCCCACGAGGTCGGGGTCCCCATCCAGGAATGTATCGCGCCGGCCGACCAGGGCGCCCGTACCAAAGGGGGCGTACATCTTGTGGCCCGAGATGGCCAGATAGTCCAGGTGGCAAGGGTCGTCCAGGCGGCCCATCTCCACTTTGCGGTGCGGCGCCAACTGGGCCGCATCCACCAGAATCTGCGCTCCTGCAGCATGCGCCTTTTGCGCCAGGCGGTAGATGGGGGTGCAGCAACCGGTTACATTAGAGGCGCCGCTCACGGCCACCAACCGCACGCGCCCGGCGTAACGGCGCAACAGGTGATCGAAATGGTCCTCATCGAGCAAACCCTCGGGGGTCACATCGATCCGATGGATCTGGGCTTTGCCGCGCCAGGGCAGATCGTTGGAATGGTGCTCCAGCAGTGAGATCAACACCACATCGCCTTGCTCTAAGGCCAGGCGGTGGGCCAACTTGTTGATTGACTCGGTGGCATTCTTGCTAAAGATCGTGATGTACTCGCCGGGGTCGGCTTCGAAGAAACGCAACACCTGCGCATGAGCCTGTTCATAGGCCCAGGTGGAGAGTTGCGACTTGAAACCGGCGCCGCGGTGCACACTGGCATACCACGACAGAAAGGCATTGACCCGGTCAGCGACGGGCTGCAGTGCGGGTGTGCTGGCGGCATTGTCGAGGTTGATATAGGTGCGCCAGGCGCCGTCGAGGAGAGGCACCGGTTGGTCCACGCCCACGACCTGCGAACGCACCGTCTCGATGCTGAGGGGTGTTCTGGGCATGGCGCATTGCTCCATCATGGGCCAGGCCTGGCCCAAAATCGGCTCTCGGCACCCCGTACCAGAGAACCAGGGTTACTATAGTGCGCTCAGCGCAGATGGTCAACCCGGGAATGAAGTGACTTCCGGCACTTGACACGATTGCCTCAAGGTGCTAGATTAGCAGCCTCGCTGTGTGAGCCTCTGTTTTCAACATGGAATGAGGTAAAACGGTGACCGGAAACACACAACCTGGCGGGAATGTACCTGTAGCCCCTGTGCGCTCTACTCCCAAATGGGTACCCTGGGTGGGCCTGGGGCTCCTGGCCGCCGTGCTGGTTCTTCTGGCGACGGTTGGCCCCGGGCGATTGCTCGCGATGCTCACGCCTTCTTTCAAAGCCGACCAGCCCGCAACGCTCACCCTTCTGCTCACCAACGATACCTGGGGCTACGTCTACCCCTGTGGCTGAAGGGACCCCATTGGGGGTGTGACCCGTCGGGCCGCAGTCATCAAGCAGACTCGCTCCAAAGCCTCAAATGTGATCCTGGTCGATGCTGGCAACAGCCTGATTATGAGTGATTCCGGGCCCAAGGAACCGGCGGAGGCCACGCATGGGCAGACGAGCGTAGAGATTCTCAACCGCCTGGGCTATGACGCAGTCGGCCTCGGCGATAAGGACCTGATCCTGAGCAAAGCCGATCTGACCAAACGCATGGGCGAGGCGCAGGGCTTTTCCTTCCTCTCTGCCAACCTGATCGACAAGGCCACGAATCATCTCTTTGCCAAGCCCTACGATATCAAGGCGGTGGCCGGGCATCGGGTCGCCTTTATCGGCATCACTGGCGCTGTGCCCGAGAACTCGGCCGATTGGTCGCTGGTGCCGCCCATCGATGCCGCACGTGAGTATGTGCGCAAGCTCCAGCCGCAGGCTGATATCATCATCCTGTTATCCACTGCCGGCGCCGATATGAACCAGCAGATCGCTGCCCAGGTGCCGGGCATCGATGTGATCGTCAGCGGCGGGGATCAGCCCCTGGCTCAACCGGCCGAACCGGCGCCCGGAACGATCGTCGTGCAGTCCGAGACATCGATCCCCGGCGAGGCTGGCCGTTTTATCGGCCGGCTGACCGTCAATTATGACGCCGCCGGCAAGATGACTGGTCAGAAATGGGAAGATATCCAGCTCACCCCTGGGATCGGCGATGACCCCGATATGCAGAAATGGGTTTCATCGCTGTCCCAGTCCTAAAGCCAGCGCCGGATACGATGGAACGCATCGCCCTGAGTTGCGAGTTGTCGCGGCCCAGGGCGATTGCTTTACCGCTATGTAACGCAAATTCTGGCACAATTCCTGCTAATATAACTACTCAATGCCCCTCGTCCTCGGAAACAGGGAGGACTGTGTGAGCGAGCAGTGGGAGTCGTGGCCGACACGCACACGGGTGCGCACTGTGGCCATTGCTGTTGTCGTCATCATCATGTTTGTGGTGCTCATCCTGGTGTGGAGCGCCATCGTACCCTTTCTCTTCGGCCTTGTGCTTGCCGTTCTGCTGCTCCCGCCGGTCAACTGGCTACAACGCCACCTGCCCTTCCTGGCGCCGGAGAGTAGAGTGGCGCGCCTGATCGCGCTGTTGCTGATCTACCTCGCCGGCCTGGGCGTGATTGTCGGCATTCTGGCCTATGTGATCCCCACCATCATCAACGAGACGCAGGCCTTGTTCAGCGGCAGGGGGCTCGCCGGCCAGATCCAGACCGCCATAAACGCGCTGCGCCGGCTGTTCGAGCGGGTCTTTCCGCCGTCAATACAACCGTTGATCATCAACCAGGGGCGCGCGATTGCAGCCGAGCTGCTGGGCGCCGCCCAGGGGGCCATCATCGGCTTTCTGGCCTCCGTCAGCAACGCCCTCGTGGTTATCCTGGGGTACCTGGTCGTGCCCATCTGGGTCTTTTACGTGCTCTACTATGCGGACCAACTGGAAGAGGCCACAATGAAGCTCTTCCCCCCCACGTTCCGTGAGGATATCCTCAATGTCGGGCATATCACCGCTGATGTCCTGGGCTCCTACATCGCCGGGCAGTTGTTGCTGGCCACGATCGTGGGCATCCTCTCCGGATTGTCGCTGGCGCTGCTGGGCGTCGATTTCGCTGCGCTACTGGGCTTTATCACTGCAGTGGGCGACCTGATCCCAACCCTGGGGCCCATCTTGGCGCTCATCCCCGCCCTCATCATCGCGGGGCTGGAACGCCCGATCCTGGCGCTGTGGGCCCTGCTGGCGCTCCTGGCCGTGCAACAGTTGGAGAATAACTTTCTCGGTCCCTACATCATCGGTGATCGGGTGCGCCTGAACCCGGCCATCATTATCATCCTCCTGGTTATCGGCGGCGCACTCTGGGGCCTCCTGGGGTTGCTTGTGATTGTTCCCCTGTTCGCCACGCTGCGCGACATCTACCGCTACATCCTGATCCGCACCGGGCGCGAGGAGACGCCGCCTTCCGAGGCGCTGCGGCGCATCGATGAGATCCAAAAGGGGCGGGCCATTTGAGTCTGGAGGATAGAGCTCATGAGCCCTTGCCGGCGGGCATTTTCGCCGTGACAGAACAAGAAAACTCTGCTACAATGGCTGCCCATGGCCTGCCTGCGGTGGTGCTCTATATGGCCAGCGCGAGGAGGTTACTATGATGTCCAAGTCTTCGTCAACGCCTAGCCGGTGGGCAGCCCGCAATCTGGCGCCCATCGTGCTGGGCCTCTTGCTCTTGGGGTATATGCTCGATGCCGTGTTCCTGACCCCGGGCCAGACGCGGCTCACCGATCTCTACTACCTTCTGGTCGCCGCCTCACTGCTCCTGGTGATTTCCTTTGCGGCGCTGTTTGCCGCCGCCTGGCTGGGGCAGCATTCGATGTGGCGCACCTGGGGGATTCTGCTGGGGGTAACCTTGGCCATCACGGCCATCGGCCTATTCAGCCATACCCTGGCTCGATCCAATATCCCGGGACCCACGCCGCAAGCCCCGCTCCAGGAGATGGCGCCCGAGGAGCCGACCCTGGAGGTCACGCCCGAAGAGCCGACGCCGGAGGAAGCCGCTCCCGAAGTGCCCACCTCCGAGGGGCAGCCGGAGATCCTATCGTTTCTGCGGCTGGCTAAACTGCGCGATGGAGCGGCCTCAGGTACGCTCCACCTCCGGTGAAAAACGGCATTCGATGCCTGATCCGTAATGCGTAAGGCCGCCATTGCACAGCTCAGGCGGCGCAAGCAGTCCCTTCCGTGATGAGCCGTTGAGGACCAGCGCCTGCCTGGCGCGAGAGGCCTTACGGATTACGGATCAGGTCCATCAACTGTCCTTGTCGCCCAAGATTTCCCTGTAGACCGCCACTGTAGTGCGGGCAATGTGCGCCTGGGTATAGTGTGCCTCCACGCGTGCCCGGCCCCGGCGCCCCAACTCGGCGCGCAGGGCCGGGTCAGCGCGCAGGCGCTGCAGGCAGTCGCGTAGAGCGGCCACATCCCCTTCGGGGAAGACGAGCCCACCCTCACCGATCACGTTGGGGATCTCACCCGAGCTTGACCCGAGCACCGGCACGCCACAGGCCATGGCCTCGATCAGCACGCGCCCAAATTGCTCCTTCCAATTGGGCATGGTCAACGAAGGCAGGACCAGAGCATGCAGCTGGTTGTAGTAGCGCGGCATCTCTGTCGAGGGAATGTGAGACTCAAAGGTTACGCTCTCGCTCACCCCCAGGGCGCCGGCCTGCTCCGCCAGCGCCTGCTGCAAGGGCCCGGAGCCCGCCAGCCGCAACTGCCATGCTCCCTGCAGGCCCGAGAGGGCCTCGAGGAGTGTGCCGACCCCTTTGCCTGGGATAAAACGCCCGGCAAAGCCCACGACAAAAGGCTCATCCGGGGGCCGGGCCCCCGGCAAGGGGCGAAAATGGCCGGGGTCCACGCCGAACTGGGGCACGAGCCTGGCCGGCCCACGGTAGCCCTTGCCGCGCAGGACCGCTTCCGCCTCGCGATTGCCCACCAGGGCATAGTGGCTGTGGTCCAGGACGTAGCGCTCCATCTGCCGGAAGGGCGGAGGGTAGCGGCGGGCCAGGTTCTGCCAGGTGAAAAAGAGCGCCCTGGCCCCGACCGAGCGCGCCGCCCGCAGCGCCAGAAAGGTGGCCAGGTTGTAGGGCTCTTCGTCGATGTGCACGATATCCGGACGCAGGCGCCGCAGCTCATGGCCCAGCGTGGGGAAGAAGTGCAGGTGAAAATTGCCGTTCACCGCGACGGGCAGCACCAGCATGCGGTAACCCTGCGTGTGGGCCCGCTCCAGCCGCACCACACGGCCATTCTCCTGCCACTCAGCCGGCAGCGCCACAGTCAGATCCACCCCTGGGAGCGCGGCCATCTCCTCCAGCTTGCGCTGATACGCACCCGTGATGCAGGCGCGGGAAAGCATCAAAACACGCAAAGCAGCACCTCTTGTGAGCTATCAGCCTGGGCTCGCTTTGGCAATTGCTGTTCCAGGCCGCAACCTGCGGTTATGGCCGCGAAGCTGCCCGGCTGGCAGGGAAACAAGCTGATAGCGGATGGCTAATAGCCGATAGCTTCACGGCACAAACACCACCTTGACGCCCTGCTTACTCTCAAAGACGCGGAAAGCCTCCTGCCAGTCGGCCAGCGAGAAGCGGTGGCTGATAAGCGGCTCGGTGCGCACGAGGCCCGCCCCCAGGAGCTTGAGGGCCATCTCCCAGGAATCCCAGTAGGAGCCGATGGCGCCGGTGGCCGCGATCTCTTTATAGGCCAAGAGCTCCAGGTCCACCTCCACCGGCTTGCCGAAAAGCCCCACCTGCACATAGCGGCCGCCCCTTTTGAGCGCCTGCAGGCCAAGCTGGGCCGAAGCGCGCGCGCCGGCGCACTCGAAAAAGACATCGGGGCCGTCGCCGGTGAGCTCAGCCAGGCGTGCGATCACATCATCGCGCTGTACATTCAGCACGTGGGGAATGCCCAGCTCACGCGCCAGCTGCAGGCGTGGCAGATCGGCATCGGTGCCGGCCAGGATAACGGTCGCCCCGGCCGCCGCTGCCGTCTGCGCTGTCAGCAGCCCGATGGACCCCGGCCCCCCCACCAGCACCGTCTCGGTCGCCCGCACTTGCCCCTGGATCAACACGGCATGTGCTATCACTGCCAGCGGCTCCGCGAGCGCCCCGGCCAGCGTGCTCACCCCTGCCGGCAGCCGGTGCACCCGTGTCGCCGAAACACACACATAGGGGGCGAAGCAGCCGTCATAGACATAGCCGATGATCCACTTTTGGGCGCACAGGTTATAGCGCCCGTGCCGGCAGGGCTCGCAGACCCCACAGACGCTGGCCGCCGTCTCCGAGGTGACGGCCTCTCCCGGAGTGAACCCCTCCACCCCGGGGCCCAGCTTATCAATGCGGCCGGCGAACTCGTGCCCCATCACCACCGGCGGCTGCACTTTGAACTTGATGTCGCCATGGTAAATGTGCAAGTCCGAGCCACAGATGCCGGTTGCCTCCACCCGGATCCTCATCTGCCCCGGGCCCGGCTCCGGCACCGGCACCTCGCGCACTTCGACATTGCCTTCTCCCAACGCATACTTGACTACGGCCTGCACGGCTCACCTCCTGACCTGTGTGTCCTCCGTCTCTCCGCGTCTCTTCGTCCTTTTCATCCCTCGCGATTATAGGGCAGCTTGCCGCAGGAGGCAATCCCTTGCCCTACCAGACCATGACGGCCTCCTGTTGTTTGCGCAGAGAGTTGACGGTGTAGATACGCTCGCTGCGCCGGAGCATATCCAGAGTGATAACCTGCTCACGCACCTGGCGCTGTGCAAGTAGCCATGCACGGCAGGTGCCGGGCAACAGACCACTGGTCAGCGGCGGAGTGATCAGCTCGCCATGCAACTGCACCAGGATATTGGCGATACTTGTCTCCGTGATCTCCCCGCGTTCATTCCAAAGCAGGACATCATCACAGTCGGGGCAAGCCGCGCGCGCCTCATCGTAGAGCTGGCGGCGGGTCGTCTTGTGATACAGGAAGGGGTCCGCCGGGTCAATCGGCTTGGGCGCCAGCCGCAGCCGCACCGGGCTGGAAAGAAGGGCGCCGTCGAACGGCAGGGCCTGAACTTGCACGGCGCCATCCCGCGCCACCAGCAGCCGCACCTTGTGCGATCCGGCTGGCAATGAGGCGGCCAGGTCCATCAGGCGCTGTCGAACCGCACCCAGGTCCATTGGGATGCCAAAGTAATCCGCCGAGCGCTGCAAACGCCGGAGGTGCAGCTCAAGCAGCCAATACCCGTCAGCCGGCGACCAGAGCATGGTTTCCAGCAGCGAGAAATCCGGCTGCCTTGTGGTCAACACGCGCGCCTTGGTCCGGCATTCATCGTATTCGTCACCGGCAGCCGAATCCCACACGATGCCACCGCCGACGCCATACTCTGCCTGGCCCGTCGTTCTATCGATAGCGACCGTACGGATGGCCACGTTGAACTGCGCCTGCCGGCCGGGCGAGATAAAGCCGATGCAGCCGGTATAGGCGCCGCGCGGCGTCGTCTCGAGTGCCGCAATGATCTGCATCGTACGCGGCTTGGGCGCGCCCGTGATGGAGGCACAGGGGAAAAGGGCCTGCAGAATCTCGACGAGGGGAGCATCAGTCAGCGCCCTCACTGTGGAGGTCATCTGCCAGACGGTCGGGTAGCGCTCGACGTCGAACAGTCGGGGCACGCTCACGCTGCCGATCTCCGCCACGCGCCCCATGTCGTTGCGGATCATGTCGACGATCATCACATTCTCGGCCCGGTTCTTTTCCGAGTGGCGCAGCCACTCTGCCTGCGCCTGATCTTCCTCCGCCCATCGCCCCCGCGCCGCCGTCCCTTTCATGGGTCGCGAAAGCAGGCGGCGCCCATCCAGGCGGAAGAAAAGCTCCGGCGAGGCCGAGCACAGGACCAGAGGCCCCGTATCGACATAGGCTGCATAATCCGCCTGCTGCGCCCGCGCCAGGTCCTGGAAGAGGGTCCAGGCATCGCCGGCAAAGGGCGCCCGCAGGCGAAAGGTATAGTTGACCTGGTACGTCTCGCCACGGGCGATGTATTCCTTGATTTGCGCAATAGCGGCCCAGTACTCGTCATGATCGACGGTGGGGGACCACTGATCAGGAGCACAAGCCTGCGCTTGCCCGGTGAGTGGGCAGGAGATGACCTCAGGCTGCCGGTAGAGTCCGAACCAAAGAAGGGGCCATTTCCCTGGCTGCCGCACACTCAGCGCAGAGTCAAAGGCCGGCGCCGCCTCATAACTGATAAAGCCGGCTGCGAAGAGGCCCTGCGCACCCACCTGGGCCTCGACGCTGCGCAAGGCTGGAATGACCTCTGCCAGGGTGCGGGCCTCGATGACCTGCACCGGTTCTGCGAAACGCAACCACTGTTGGGCTGCGGTATCCTTGAGCACAACTTGTTTTGTCATCTGCCTGCAGATCTTCCAGAACCGCTACCTATCACTACAGCCGTACTTACCCATCAGGGCGCGGATCCCATCCGGGCATCGCGCTTCGCACGCGACCGGAGTGGAGCCATTCGGGTCAGAGCCGGGCAGGCGCACAG